>NZ_AFWD01000056.1:0-127273 GCF_000222565.1 Vibrio sp. N418 | reverse complement strand
TTTCTTCAGTGGAAGATATTCAGCAGATATACCAAAATCCATCATGGTCGACATTGCCAAAATTGATGTTGGGTAAGGGCAGTAATATGCTTTTTACGGAGCATTTTTCCGGCGTGGTAATGATCAATCGCTTACAAGGTATTGAAGTGGTGGAGTCTGATTCTGCTTGGCATTTGCATGTTGCTGGCGGTGAGGATTGGCCAAACTTTGTAAAATGGTCGGTTGAACAAGGTTATGAAGGATTAGAAAATCTGGCATTGATTCCCGGCTGTGTCGGCTCAGCCCCGATTCAAAATATCGGCGCTTATGGCAAAGAGCTGAAAGATGTTTGTGAATATGTGGATGTGTTGGAGCTTGATGGCTTTACAACTAGCCGTATCCCAGCAGATGAGTGTGAATTTGGTTACCGAGATTCCATCTTCAAGCGTCAACTGTTTGAAAAAGTTATCATCATTGCGGTTGGCATCAAGCTCGAAAAAGCGTGGCAACCGCAGATTGAATATGGGCCTTTGAGAGCCTTTTCCGCTGAAACCGTCACTGCACAACAAATTTTTGAGCAAGTCTGCGCGGTGCGCAATGAAAAATTGCCAAACCCGGCTGTGACGGGAAATGCTGGTAGCTTTTTTAAAAACCCAGTGATTAATCAAGAGCAATACCAAACGCTATTGGCCGCTTTCCCTGATGTCGTCGCTTTTCAGGTTGATGAAGGGGTTAAATTGGCGGCAGGCTGGCTTATTGATCAGTGCGGTTTAAAAGGCTTTGAGCAAGGCGGCGCCCAAGTACATTCAAATCAAGCGCTAGTACTAGTGAATAAGCATCAAGCAACGGCGCAAGATGTGATCTTATTAGCTGACCATATTCGTCAAACCGTTTGGCGAAAATATGCCGTTGAGTTGGAACATGAAGTGCGTTTTATGGGCGCGCAGCATGAAACTAATTTGGTTGAGCTAAGAGGCTCACTTGTACAAGGTGCTGCGTCATGAAAGAGCATGCAATCAAGCTGACTATTTTAAATCAACTGGCTGACGGCAGTTTTCACTCAGGCGAAGCTCTGGGTGAAATGCTGGGGATCTCACGAGCGGCGGTAAGCAAGCATGTCAAAGGTATCCAAGCATGGGGTGTGGATATTTTTAGTGTGCAAGGTAAGGGCTACAAACTTTCTGAGCCAATGCAATTGCTTGATCAAGCATGGCTTCAATCGCAGGTTGAATCGCCAGTCGAATTAATACCGGTGATTGATTCAACCAATCAGTATCTGTTAGAGCGTATTAATAACCTGGAATCAGGTGCGGTGTGTCTTGCAGAATACCAAGCCAAGGGACGCGGGCGTCGTGGCCGTGAGTGGTTCTCACCATTTGGTAGCAACCTTTACCTTTCCATGTATTGGCGTTTAGAAGCCGGCATGGCCGGTGCGATGGGGCTCAGTTTAGTCGTTGGTGTGGCGATTGTTGAGGCTTTAGAGAAGCTAGGTATCGAAGGCATCAAGCTCAAATGGCCGAATGACCTCTATTACCAAGATAAAAAATTGGCCGGTATTTTGGTCGAAATGTCAGGTCAAGCCGGCGCAGCTGCACATCTTGTGATTGGTATGGGCATGAATCTGATGATGGCTAATCACGAACAAAGCGTCACGCAAAATATTAGCCAACCGTGGACATCTCTCTCTGATGTCACGCAAAGCGCTATCGACCGAAATCAATTGGCGGCGACCTTAATCAATACGTTGCAAAACGCATTAAATGAATACGAAATTACCGGCATGCATGGCTTTGTTGAGCGTTGGAATAGACTCGATAATTTTTTAGATCGTGAAATCAAACTTATCATGGGTAATCGAGAAGTGGCCGGACTCTCTCGCGGGATCAATGAGCAGGGCGCGGTGTTAATTGAGACTGCACAAGGATTAGAAACCTATATCGGCGGTGAAATTTCACTACGAGGCTTATCTTAGCGAGTTAAGCTGCTTTATCACCTTTAGAGTGCCGTCTTAAAAATAAGACAACCACACTACGCATCAACTTCACATATGAACTAGGCTCAATATTACATGGAGTGATTGAGATAGGTGAGGTTGCAATGAATCTACCAGCGCAGAAGCTACCGTCGTTTGATGAATTGGTTAAATTGGCTCAAGAAGATGAAGCCGCTTTTGAACAACTCAAGCGAGATAAATGCGAAGAGATGATCCAGTCGGCCTCACAGGACATGCAGCCAAGGCTTTGGGCTCAGCAAAGCCATATTGATCGTGTGGTTGGTCATTGTAAAAACCCTAATCATGTCAATGTGGTATTGATGCAAGAATTAATGAAGCAAGTGCAAAAGTTTCAACATTCTTTGCAAGGCGGCGAAGCGGCGAATGGCGACAAAATAAATGGCGAGAAACTGAACGTGGTTTCTATCTCTCAGCGATTTTCTGATTGGCGTTAATATATCGAGAGTAAAAATGTAAACGATTGATTGTGTTTGTGATACCCTTTTGCATTGGATTACATTTATTCGGCAACGTTGTCAAAAGGGATTACTGTGAGCAATCAAACTAACCAACCTCTCACTGCTCGTGAATCATTTCCACCACTTCCTAATTCTTACTATAAAAATGATGAAATAGATCTCAAAGAGCTATTTTTAGCGCTTTGGCAAGGGAAATGGATTGTTATCGCGTTGACCGCTATTTGTGCAATCCTTACGACAGTCTATGCTGTCAAGCAACCAAATGTTTATCAGGCTACGGCGACGTATGTTGTGAATAGTGATTTTGGAAACATGCAAGATATTAGAGCCCCACAGTTGCTTAGTAGTGTGAGCTTTAAGCAAACGCTGACAAATCAAGCAAATGTTAGTGTTGATGATATATCTAATGTATCGATTTCACTTGCAGGTGGTGTTGTGACTATCTCTGCAACTTCAACTGATCCAGTAGGTGTATTTAATGAAGTTAAATTAGTTTCTGACTACTTGAATACAACTTTAAAATTCAGAGAGTTAAAAAAATCAATTCCTTATGCCGACGTTACTGAAGAGGTTGGGCAGGATTTTGGTAGTAACAATATTGCGAGTGAAGCATTTGGTGCTATTGTTGCTCGACAGATTTACGAAAAAGCGTTACTTGAAAATGCTGAAACTCAAGTAATCTATGCTGTAAATTTACCAGTAAAACCAACCTCACACATTAAACCTAAACGTGCGTTAATCGTCGTACTAGGCACTATGCTGGGCGGCATGCTGGGCGTCGCTATCGTGCTTATCCGTTTTGCTTTTCGTCGTGAAGAACCAGTAGCTGAATAAGCTTTATTGGTTGGCTACATCGCTAAATGATATCTAAGGGCTCTTTCGAGCCCTTTTTGTTGTCTGTCTCACAAAAAAATCCCATCTCTGCCCTTGGTATTGCTGCACTTGCCCACATATCGTTATCACAAGGCTTTGAATCCTCTTCAAAGTAATTATCAAATAACATGAAAATTTCAGGAGAGACGACCGATGAACATTCGTCCATTACATGACCGAGTTATCGTAGAACGCCAAGAAGTTGAATCAAAATCTGCTGGTGGCATTGTATTAACGGGTTCTGCTGCGGAAAAATCAACTCGCGGCGTTATTCTAGCTGTTGGCAAAGGCCGCATCCTAGAAAACGGCACAGTGTTACCGTTGGACGTAAAAGTGGGTGATACGGTTATCTTCGCTGAAGGCTACGGCACTAAAACTGAAAAGATCGACGGTAAAGAAGTGTTGATCATGTCTGAAAACGACATCATAGCAATTGTTGAATAATAGCAATCATTGAGTAATTTTTTGCTCAGATTTGAAAATAATAGAGAGTTACCCCAAACGATTTGGAGTTTCAGGTAGGCGACCAGGGAGACAAGTTTCTGAGCATAGCTCTTTATGTGATGAAATTGTCGAATGCCAGTCAACACCGCTGAAAATTCAAATAGGACGGGGAAAGAATTTAGAAAAGGAAACTAAAGATGGCTGCTAAAGACGTTAAATTTGGTAATGACGCACGTATTAAAATGCTAGAAGGTGTCAACATTCTAGCTGACGCGGTAAAAGTAACATTGGGCCCTAAAGGCCGTAACGTAGTACTAGACAAATCATTTGGCTCACCAGTAATCACTAAAGATGGTGTATCTGTAGCGCGTGAAATTGAATTGGAAGATAAATTCCAAAACATGGGCGCACAAATGGTGAAAGAAGTGGCTTCTAAAGCGAATGACGCGGCGGGCGACGGTACGACTACCGCAACCGTACTTGCACAAGCAATCATCGCTGAAGGCCTAAAAGCCGTTGCTGCGGGTATGAACCCAATGGATCTTAAGCGCGGTATCGATAAAGCGGTTGTCGCAGCAGTCGAGCAGCTTAAAGAGCTTTCTGTTGAATGTAATGACACTAAAGCGATTGCTCAAGTGGGTACTATCTCAGCAAACTCAGATTCAACTGTCGGCAACATCATTGCAGAAGCAATGGAAAAAGTAGGTCGTGATGGCGTTATCACGGTTGAAGAAGGCCAAGCACTGCAAGATGAGCTTGATGTGGTTGAAGGTATGCAGTTTGACCGCGGTTACCTGTCACCTTACTTCATCAACAACCAAGAAGCGGGTTCTGTGGATCTAGAAAGCCCATTCATCCTGTTGGTTGATAAGAAAATTTCAAACATTCGCGAACTGCTACCAACACTAGAAGCTGTAGCAAAAGCATCACGTCCACTGCTTATTATTGCAGAAGATGTAGAAGGCGAAGCACTAGCAACGCTAGTGGTGAACAACATGCGTGGCATCGTGAAAGTTGCTGCTGTTAAAGCGCCTGGTTTTGGTGACCGTCGTAAAGCCATGCTACAAGATATCGCTATCCTAACTGGCGGTACGGTGATTTCAGAAGAGATCGGTCTAGATCTTGAGAAAGTAACGCTAGAAGACCTAGGTCAAGCGAAGCGCATTGCGATCACTAAAGAAAATACCACCATCATCGATGGTGCAGGTGAAGAAGCGATGATTCAAGGTCGCGTGACGCAAATTCGTCAACAGATTGAAGATGCAACTTCAGACTACGACAAAGAAAAACTGCAAGAGCGCGTAGCGAAATTAGCTGGTGGTGTTGCGGTAATCAAAGTTGGCGCAGCAACTGAAGTTGAAATGAAAGAGAAGAAAGACCGCGTAGAAGATGCACTACACGCAACTCGCGCAGCGGTTGAAGAAGGTGTGGTTGCTGGTGGTGGTGTGGCTCTTATCCGCGCAGCATCAAAAGTAGCGGGCCTTGAAGGTGACAACGAAGAGCAAAATGTCGGTATTCGTGTTGCTCTGCGTGCAATGGAAGCTCCAATTCGTCAAATCACTAAGAACGCTGGTGATGAAGAGTCAGTGGTTGCTAACAACGTTCGTGCTGGAGAAGGTAACTACGGTTACAACGCAGCAACGGGTGAATACGGCGACATGATTGAAATGGGTATCCTAGATCCAACTAAAGTAACTCGCTCTGCGCTTCAGTTCGCAGCATCGGTTGCGGGTCTAATGATCACGACTGAAGCGATGGTGACTGATCTACCACAAAAAGATAGCGCTGGTATGCCTGATATGGGTGGTATGGGCGGCATGGGTGGTATGGGCGGCATGATGTAATCATCGCTTCTCACCGACCAGATAGTGACTTTGATAAAACGGTTGAAGGTGATCGGAGATACGCATACACTCCCTACCTTCAACTGAAAGTGACTATTTCAGTGCAGATTGATAAAAAGCCGAAGCAATTGCTTCGGTTTTTTTTAGTGCTTGTAGCACGAAATTGAGGTTGCATATAACCTTGATTAGCAATAACTCAAATGAAACAATGAGTTATAAAGTGATATTCTAATTCCGTCATACTGAGTGATAAATAAGTGAATGCGTACGGTGAATTAGGGATTAGACGACAGCTTGTAGGGATCACTATACTCTTTTTGCTGGCATTTATGTTTCTGGTCGTAGATTCAGAAGATGAAGTCAGAAAAAGATACAGCAATGAAAAACAACGTGTTGAGCGGCTACTGGAAGATACAAACCAAGTTATCAACGCATTAGAGTACAGCATTACAGCGTTATACCCGCTGCAGAATGAACGATACGTCCTACCGCATACCATTCAGTTAAATGGAATCACTTGCAACTTTGGTGGCCAATCTCACCAAGGGCAAGATTATGACTTTATGTTTTCCGGCCCTGTGGAAATGTGCGATACCAACTCAGAGTTGTATGCGTTGGCGTATAAACGTATGTTCGTTGCTCCTTCAATGGCTTATTTTACCAAAACGATTAGCCATATTTCCGCCATCTACTTCATATCAAAAGATAAATTTATCATCTCGACCCCGAAAGCATTTGCTGAATCCATTGAAGGGGATGCCTTTGATGCTGTTATTAGCACGCGTCCATATTGGATTAACACCATGCAACACTTGCAGGATGATAAAGTGGTGTACACCGGAGATTATCAGGATTATATGACCGGGCGACGGGTCATCACGCTTACACGCGCGATATATGTTGACGGCGAGTTTAGAGGTGTATTGGCGATCGATAGCTATTTGGATGATTTGGTTGCCGATCGACATTCAAGCTACCGCCTAACACCCAAGCAAATGGAAAATGTGCCAGAAGCATTTGATTTTACTTGTTCTAACCCAGTGATAGTGAATAACCAAGCTACGGGGCTCTACCTCACGGTGAAAGAGTCGAATCTCACTCACTTAAAGTTGATCTTTCAAGCTGAGCAGAAGTCGTTCCTCACCCTATTTTTAGGGTTCGTGCTGTCTCTTTGTGTGATTTGGTTTCGTGATTCTCGCTCAACGCAAACGCGTTTACGATCGCTAGCGATGCGAGATCCAATGACTAACATGCTCAACCGCCGTGGTTTCGAGTTTTATCTGAAAGATATTGAGTTACAAAAACATTTTGCGTTAGTCGTCTTCGATATTGATGACTTTAAAGCGATCAATGACAGTTTAGGTCATGAAGCGGGGGATGAGGTAATTTGCGCCATTTCTGCTTTGCTCAGTACTAGCTTAAGGCAGTCAGATCTTATTGCACGCTTTGGTGGTGAAGAGTTTGTGATTGCGATTACGGGTGAATCTCACGAGCAGATACAATCGGTGGTTGAGCGGGTCCAGCGTGAAATCAGCACGACGATTAACTTATCGGATGGTCAACATGTCTCGGTGACAGCGACAGGTGGGGCTGCAGTCTATTTGTGCGATAATATTGATAGCCTTGAGTGGTTGTGGCAAGAGAAAGGGATTCGCCAAGCGGATGCGCTCTTATACCAAGCGAAAGTCGCGGGGAAAAACCGAGTGTTAGTGGGCGTAGGCTGTTAACCCGCTTACTGCCGTTACAAATAGAAAAGGATGGCAAAAGCCATCCTTTTTAGTTTCTAATTCGTGTAGCGATTACAGAATAATATCGCGTACTTCAGGATCTTTGCGCTCTAGATAGTGCGTTGATTTAATACGACGAATGGTACGGCAACGGCCACGAATCAGCAGTGTTTCCGTGGTTGCGATGTTGCCTTGGCGTGAAATGCCTTCAAGCAAATCGCCTTTGGTGATGCCGGTTGCTGAGAAAATAACATTGTCGCTACGCGCCATATCTTCCATCTTCAGCACAATGCCCGCTTCAACGCCCATCTCTTTACAGCGAGCAAGCTCAGCTGCGCCGTAGATGCGGTTTTCTTCGCTATCGCCTTTTACATCATGACGAGCCAGTAAGCGGCCATTCATATCACCATCAAGCGCGCGAATAACCGCAGCAGAAACTACACCCTCTGGTGCGCCACCAATACAGTACATCACATCCACTTCGCTATCTGGCATACAAGTAAGGATTGATGCCGCCACATCGCCATCTGGCACCGCGAATACGCGTACACCCATCGCTTGCATCTCAGCAATAACAGCGTCGTGGCGAGGTTTTGCTAGTGTTGTCACGACAAGGGTATCAAGTGGCTTATTCAGTGCTTTGGCAATATTCTCAAGGTTCTCTTTAAGTGGTTTATTTAGGTCAATACAACCTTTCGCGCCAGGGCCAACCACCAATTTTTCCATGTACATGTCAGGCGCTTTCAGGAAGCTGCCTTTTTCGCCTGCTGCCAGTACCGCCAGTGCGTTTGACTGGCCCATTGCCGTCATGCGAGTTCCTTCAATTGGGTCAACCGCGATATCAACCGCATCGCCGCCCACGCCAACTTGCTCACCAATATACAGCATTGGCGCATCATCAATTTCGCCTTCACCAATCACAATTTCACCGCTGATCTCAGTTTTATTGAGTAGGGTACGCATTACCTCAACAGCTGCGCCGTCGGCTGCGTTTTTATCGCCACGGCCTAGCCATTTGTAGCCAGCTAAAGCTGCCCCTTCAGTGACTCGAGAAAATGCCATTGCTAAATCGCGTTTCATGATGACTCCAATTAGTAAGAAGGAAGGATGATTCAATTTCGGCGCGATTTTATCACAACCAATAGTAAACGTTTGCTTTTTTGCCGCATCGGGATTGAACTCGATCAATAAAGCACAGTAAAGTGGTATCAGAGCGGGAGAAATTGCGTTGCCGAGCGGTTAACGTTAGGTAAATGTCAATATGTGGTGAAACTTTGAGCGAATGACGCAAAATATCAAATATAGCGCGTGTTTATCCATCCAGTGCTGAGTAGAATGAAGGCAATACGTGAAGCGAGCTTCACCTCAATCGAACAAACAAAGGTAGGCTAAGATGTCTTTTGAAGTACTAGAACAACTAGAAGCAAAAATTCAAACTGCAGTAGATACAATTTCACTTCTTCAAATGGAAGTAGAAGAGCTTAAAGAAGAAAAAGAGCAATTGGCTTCAGAAGCAAGTGAACTACGCGCTAACCGTGAAGAGCTAGAGCAAAAAGCAGCCGCAATGCAACAAGAGCATTCAGCATGGCAAGATCGTATCCGTAACCTACTAGGTAAAATGGACGACGTAGAGTAATTTCGCGATTACTGACTGTGTAAATCATTCTGCGTGAATGGTTACAAAGCGAATTTAAATGAAAAAGGCAGCCTAACTAGGCAGCCTTTTTTACATCTGGGCGATTTATTCACTTAGGCAAATTAAGCTTGTGGACGCACACCCAGCGTATGGCATAACGCGTAAGTCATTTCAGCGCGGTTTAAGGTGTAGAAGTGGAAATCTTTTACGCCTTCACGGCTTAGGATGCGCACCATATCAAGCGCTTGGCTGGCACCAACCAGTTGGCGCGTGGTAGGGTCATCATCCAAACCTTCAAATTGCTTTGCCATCCAGCCCGGCACTTTGACATGGTTTTGCGCCGCAAAGCGCGATGCTTGATTGAAGTTAGAAACAGGCAAGATGCCCGGTACAATCTCCACATCAATGCCCGCCGCAACACAGCGATCGCGGAAGCGCAGGTAGCTCTCTACATCGAAGAAGAACTGAGTAATAGCACGGCTAGCGCCCGCATCGACTTTACGCTTGAGGTTAAGCAGATCAGCTTGGGCACTTTTGGCTTCTGGGTGAACTTCTGGAAACGCAGCGACTGAAATATCAAAGTCGTGACGAGATTTCAGTAGTTCGACCAAGTCTGAGGCATACATATCAGGAGCGCCGCCGCCAGGGGGAATATCACCACGTAGCGCGACGATGCTTTCAATACCATTTGCCCAGTAATCATCCGCGATTTGGACCAGTTCTTGGCGTGAAGCATCAATACAAGTGAGGTGAGGGGCTGCGATTAAGCCTGTTTCCGCTTTGATCTCTTTGATGATTGAGTGAGTACGGTCGCGCTCACCTGAGTTAGCACCATAGGTTACCGAGACAAATTTAGGCTTGAGGTTTTTAAGACGGTGTACAGAGTTCCACAAGGTTTCTTCCATTTTTTCACTGCTTGGTGGAAAAAACTCAAAGGACACATTGATGTTGTCAGATAGTTCAGCGACATTCTGATTCAAAGCGTCGATATGACTGGCGTGCGTGTATCCCATCTTGCTCTCCCTGTGGCTACCATTGCCACCCTCTAAATAAAATCCATTTTTGACGTTTAGACGTCTATATGTCCACAGAATGAATTGAATGTAAGTTAATGTCAACAAACTGAGTATGAAATTTTTTCAACTTCACAATTAGACATCTTCAACTTAACAAAGATAACGTGAATTGACGAGCGCTAAGAAATAAAAAGCTGACGACAAAAAGAAGCAGTAAAAGCAGAAGGTTAACAGAGGCGTAGGCCGAGAATAGAAAATAATGGCGCCGGAGAAAGCCTACGACGCCATATTGATTACAGTTGGCTAGACAATAAATTCAAATCCGATTGAATGGCACCAGCCGTTACTTCTCGCCCAGCACCAGGGCCTCGAATCACCAATGGATTGTCTTTGTACCATTTACTTTCTATGGCAAAGATGTTGTCACACGGTAGCAGGTTAGCCAAAGCATGCTCTTTGGCTAGCGCTTCAACGCCAACGGTGGCTTTGCCATTTTTTTCTAAACGCGCGACGTAGCGTAATACCTTATCTTCACGTTGCGCCTTCTCTAACCTTTCGGCTAAGCGCTCGCTAAGCAATTGGCCTTTATCGAGAAAGTCATCCAGTGGCAGTTCGGCGAGCTCTTCTGGCACTAGGCTTTCCACTTTGACGGCTTCAGGTTCTAGAGACAGACCAGACTCACGCGCGAGAATCACCAATTTACGCATCACATCCGAACCATCGAGATCATGGCGCGGGTCAGGCTCAGTCAGGCCTTGTTGCCACGCGAGATCAACCAATTCAGCAAATGGCACTTGGCCATCGTATTGTTGGAATAGCCAAGAGAGAGTACCGGAGAAAATCCCAGACAGCGCGACAATTTCATCGCCACTTTCACGTAAATCACGCACAGTGTGGTTGATTGGTAAGCCAGCACCAACCGTTGCATTGTAGAGCCAGTGGCGATTGATCTTAGCAAAGGCATCTTGCACTTTATGGTAGTACTCGCTAGAAGCTGAACCCGCCACCTTGTTGGCTGAGATCAGGTGCATTCCTTGCTCGGCAATCTCAACATAGCGCTCGGCCAGTTCTTGGCTTGCAGTGACATCCAGTACTACCGCGTCATCATAACCTTGAATCGCACCAAGTTGAGCTATCCACTCACCACCTTGATAAGGGACAGACTCGTCATCAAAGCGTTGGTTCGCACTTGCCGCATCGATACCTTGTGGATTGAACCAGTAGGTTTGACTATCAATGACCGCGACCAGCTCAAAGTTCATTCCACGGCGTTTTTCTAATTCGATTTTTTGCTCAGCAAACAGATCCAGCCAACGGCTGCCAATATTACCTTTACCACATAGGGCTATCGCAACCCGTTTTTGCGCTTGGAACAGTTGCTTATGGATACCTTGAACTAAATCTTCGGTAGAGGTTTTACGCAGTATCGCGACTAAGCTAAGGCCTGAAGCGGATTCGCAAATAAATTCAACCGGTGCATTTTTAAGTTGTTGATAAAATCCGTAGCAGTGATTGGCATTTTTGGTTACGCCTGCACCGACAGCGGCAACCATCGAAAAGCCTTCTTTGAGTTTGATTTCCGCTTCTGTCGCCACATCTTGCAGATGACGCAATGCGCCGCCAGCAATTTCAGCGGTATAAGCTAAAAACAGGCTGTGTTGATCGTCTTGCGCCTCAAACGCCAGTGGTTCGAGCTGAGCACGCTTTAAACTGGCTAAGGTTTCTTTATGTAGGCGACCAAAGTCATGACCGGAAGCAAAATTGAGCTGAATCAGCATTACATCATCAAGGGAAGAGACAATCTTTGCTCCGCGACCTGATGCGAGCACACGCTCAATACGGGTTGAACCTGATTCTGGCTGATAGCTGCAACGCAGATGACAATCCATCGCACTTTGTGCGACAGGTTGTAGGGTACGGCTATGCAACACTGGCGCCGCTAAGCGAGCTAATTCGCTGGCTTCATCAAGGCGCAGCAATGGTAATAAACAAGCATCGGAGATAAGACGCGGGTCAGCGCTATAAACGCCTGCCACATCACTCCAGATGGTAACGCGTGAAACTTGCGCCAAGGCCCCAATCACGGTGGCGGAATAGTCTGAACCATTACGACCAAGCAATACGGTATCACCGTGATGATCTTGCGCCATAAAGCCAGTGATCACGATACGATGATGGGCGTGTTGTGCTAATACTGCTTTAAGTAAAGGGTAAGACGCGCCGCGGTCCACTTCCGGTTGCGTGCCCGCTTCCGCGCGTAAAAAAGCACGTGCATCTTGGGCGCGTGCTGGCAGTTTTTGTTGGTTAAGTAGCGCGGCTAGCAGGCGAGATGACCATACTTCACCATGGCCTAATACTGCCGCTTGTGCCGCTTCGCTTAGTGGCGCGGTTAACTCGCCTAATGTGCTGATCTCATCATTAAGCTCAGCTAATAATGTCTCTTTTACTTCATCAGTGATCAGCTCATCGATGAGATTGGTTTGAAACTGTTTGAGGTTTTGCAGAGCTTCATGAGCTAAACGACCATCTTTATTGAGCCCTTCTAAAAACTCAATCAGACGGTTGGTGGTTTTGCCCGCCGCAGACACCACCACCAAGTCTTCGGTGGACGAGTACTCTTTTAGAATATCGACCACACGTCGATAGCATTCTGGATCCGCTAAGCTACTGCCACCAAATTTATGCAGTTGGCGCTCTACGCTCATTTAATGATCCTCCAGAATCACGTTAAAGGCTTGCTCTAAATCGTCAATCAGATCTTGTGGGTCTTCTAAGCCTACCGATAAACGCAATAATTGTTGTGATACGCCTGCTTCAGCCAGTGCGGCTTCACCCATCGCACGGTGAGTCATTGAGGCTGGGTGACAAATCAAACTCTCTACACCGCCAAGAGATTCTGCGAGTGAGAAGAGCTGTAAAGCGCCAACGAAGATTTTGAGCTGCTCAAAACTGCCTGCAAATTCAAAACTCAGCATCGAACCAAAGCCTGATTGTTGCTTGAGAGCAATTTCGTGACCAGGATGTTCCGGCAAGCTAGGGTGATAAATACGCTCAATCAGCGAGTGCGTTTTCAGATAGTCGAGAATCTGTGTTGCGCCTTCTTCATGGCTGCGCATACGTGCACCGAGTGTACGTATGCCACGTAGAGTCATATAGCTATCAAAAGGTGTGCCGGTTGCACCAATACAGTTACCCCACCAGGCAAGATCTTCTGCATGTTGCTCAGTTTTGGTGATCACCACGCCGCCGATCACATCGGAGTGGCCATTAATAAATTTGGTAGTGGAGTGGATAACAAAGTCTGCGCCCAGTTCGAGAGGCTTTTGGTACACTGGTGTCAAAAAGGTATTATCGACGGCAACCAAGGTATCTACTTGATGAGCTTGCTGGCACACTTGAGCAATGTCGACTACGCGTACTAACGGGTTAGATGGTGTTTCAATCAGCAATAATTTTGGCTTTTGGGCTAAAGCTTCTGCGAGTGCTTGCGGATCGGACTGGTCGACAAACAGGACTTTAAAATCACCCTTTTGCGCACGTGTATTAAACAGTCGGTAGGTGCCGCCATAACAATCGTGCGGGGCAACAATCAGATCATCAGGGCCAAGAAAGGTTGTCACCCACAAATTCAAAGCGGATGTACCACAGTTGGTTACTACCGCGCCTTTGCCGGATTCAAGCTCGAACAAAGTTTGTTCTAATAAACCGCGATTTGGATTACCAGAACGGGTATAATCGTACTTAGGGACATCACCAAAAGCTGGGAAACCATAATTGGTCGACAGGTAGATCGGTGGAACTACCGCGTGGTGTTGCGTGTCGGACTCAATGCCAGTGCGAACGGCGATAGTGGCTGGTTTGCGGGTGCTCATATGTGTTTCCTTCCGAACAATATTAACTTGTCAGTACGAATAGGTTGATCAGTTGGCAATGCTCTTTTTCCTCGAGTTATTGCTTGATACAACGCATTCACAATCCATTTACTCTACTTTACTTCTCATTTTTTGAGCCGTCAATACATCCAGACGTCTATATGTCTTTGCTTGTAGCCTTAAAAGCCGCTAAAATTACGGATAGCAAAATTTAAATCTAACTACAATGTGAAGGTGCGCAATGGCAGACTGGAATGGCGAATACATAAGTCCATACGCTGAACATGGAAAGAAAAGCGAACAAGTAAAAAAAATTACCGTTTCAATTCCATTAAAAGTATTGAAGGTCTTAACTGATGAGCGTACTCGCCGTCAGATCAATAACCTACGCCATGCTACAAACAGTGAGCTACTTTGCGAGGCATTTTTGCATGCTTACACAGGTCAGCCGCTACCAACGGATGAAGATTTAAGAAAAGATCGTCCAGATGATATTCCAACGGAAGCCAAGCAATTGATGACCGCGATGGGCATCGAGTTTGAAGCTTTTGATGACTAATCTTGTTCTTGTTGGAGCGAGCACCATTCCAACCAGAAAGAAAAAAACCGCAGTTTAACTGCGGTTTTTTGTTTTTAGTGAAAAAGATTTGAGAATCGAGATCATCACCTTTAGCCTTTCTCGCTTCTCGCTTCTCGCTTCTCGCTTCTCGCTTCTCGCTTCTCGCTTCTCGCTTCTCGCTTCTCGCTTCTCGCTTCTCGCTTCTCGCTTCTCGCTTCTCGCTTCTCGCTTCTCGCTTCTCGCTTCTCGCTTCTCGCTTCTCTAGCCCATATACCCTTCAGGCATCTCAATACGCGCGACACCCGAATCAACCGCCGCTTGAGCAACCGCTTTAGCCACGCGAGGCAGTAGGCGAGGGTCCATTGGTTTTGGAATGATGTAGCTTGAACTAAATTCCAAAGATTCGACACCCGCCGCTTTAAGTACTTCAACCGGTACAGGTTCTTTCGCGAGTTGGCGAATTGCCTCTACCGCGGCCAATTTCATTTCATCATTAATTTCACTGGCGCGTACATCTAAGGCACCGCGGAAAATAAATGGGAAACACAGTACGTTATTGACTTGGTTCGGGTAGTCACTACGGCCCGTACCCATGATTAAATCATCACGCACTTGATGCGCCAGTTCCGGTTTAATTTCCGGGTCAGGGTTAGAGCAGGCAAAGACGATTGGCTTATCCGCCATCAGTTTTAGCGCTTCAGGCGGGAGCAGGTTGGGGCCTGATACGCCAAGGAACAGATCGGCGCCTTCAATCACATCTTCTAACGTACGTTTATCAGTGTTATTGGCAAACAGCTTTTTATATTCGTTCAAATCATCACGACGAGTGTGGATCACGCCTTTACGATCCAACATGTAGATTTTTTCGCGCATCGCACCACATTTGATCAGTAGCTCCATACACGCAACCGCAGCCGCGCCAGCGCCCAAACAAACGATGGTCGCATCTTCGAGCTTTTTGCCTTGCAGTTCAACAGCGTTCAACATGCCTGCTGCGGTAACAATTGCCGTACCGTGCTGGTCATCATGGAAGACGGGTACATCACAACGTTCAATCAACTGCTTTTCAATTTCAAAACAGTCTGGCGCTTTAATGTCTTCTAGGTTGATGCCACCAAAGGTATCGGCGATGTTTGCTACCGTATCAACAAACTCTTCAATCGTGCGGTGTTTGACTTCAATATCAATCGAATCTAAGCCAGCAAAGCGTTTGAAGAGCAGCGCTTTACCTTCCATAACAGGCTTTGATGCCAAAGGACCAAGATTACCTAAACCAAGAATCGCCGTGCCGTTTGAGATCACCGCGACCATGTTGCCTTTTGCTGTGTACTTATAAACGTTATCTGGATTTTGCGCGATTTCACGCACAGGTTCTGCCACACCAGGGCTATAGGCTAGGGCAAGATCTAAAGCCGTTTCCGCCGGTTTGGTGAGTTCAACTGCAATTTTACCCGCCGTAGGTAGGGCGTGATAATCCAAAGCTTGTTGGCGGAACTGTTCTTCAGCGGTTAACTCTTGGGAATGGTCATCTGACATAAGGCTAGGCTCTCTTTTTTGTATTGATATCAATCAACATAAGTCTTTGCTCATTCTTGCTGATTAAAATCGCTGATAACGTCGTTACAGATTTTGTAATTAGAATAACTAGTTAACTGCAATCCGTGCCTAGTTCTAAGCGATTTTTCTTGCGCAAATTTCTGACTACTTACTTATCCTGATTGATATGATTCTTTCGCACTAATTGTTAAGCAAAAGTTATTCTAGAGGAAGCAAGTCAAGCTGCATAGCGAGGATTGCGATTGATATTGCTATTGTAGGCCGATTGTTAGCTGATAAGACCAGATCGATCACAAAATGCTAAAGAGAGAGTGTGATAAGAGGCAAATGAGAGGCAATAAAAAAGGACGCCTAAGCGTCCTTTTTTCAATTTAGTATCAAAGCAGAAATTACTTCTTGCTTGATAGTGCACCGAAGCGCTTGTTGAAGCGATCAACACGGCCGCCTGTATCTACGATACGTTGCTTACCAGTGTAGAATGGGTGACATTTGTCACATACGTCTAGGTGGATAGACTCTTTAGCTAGAGTTGAGTTGAACTCAAAAGAGTTACCGCAAGAACAAGTAGCGCTTACTGCTTTGTATTCTGGGTGGATACCAGCTTTCATGGGAGAACCTCAAATAGGCCGTGTCGCTATCCGAATCTAAGCCGGACACCACACGTGGTTAATAAAAAAATTTCGCTCTACCGCTTAATGAATAAATCACCGAGCCATAGTGCTAAGGCGCAGTATAGTAATGAATCCTCGATTGAGGATCAACTGATTTACCCAAATAAACGCTACTTTTTTCACCAATGACGAGCAGTTTAACATCCATACTCTTATTTGCCCTGAACGGGTGTGCCTTGGGCTTAAAATAGAATCGCTGCGGGTTTTGCTTTAGACTGTTGAGCGTGTACTTCTAACTCATGCTGCTAAATCTATATGCGCCCAACTATTGCTCGAGTGGCCTTGCCCGTTCCACTGGATAAGCAATTCGATTACTTAATCCCTAGCCACCTATTTCCGATTATTGGTGGGCGTGTTGCTGTGCCATTTGGCCGCCAATCCTTAATTGGTATTGTCACTGAGTTAATCAATCAATCTCAGTTTACTCAAAGCCAACTCAAACCGATTAAACAAGTGCTTGATCAGCAGCCCGTTTGGCCTGAATCGCTTTATCAGCTACTTAAATGGTGCAGTCTGTTTTATCAGCATCCACTGGGCGAAACCTTGGCTAACGCGATGCCGTCTGCACTGCGCAAAGGCAAAGCGGCAGATTTCTCGACGCTGGTGGAATGGCAGTTAACGGAGCAGGGCAAGAATCAGTTGATGCAAGGTCTTGGCCGAGCGGTAAAGCAAGAGCAAGCTATGCGCGCTTTACAATATGGCGCGGTCTCTCATCAGCAACTGCTTGATCAAGACATCAACAGTACAGTCCTGAAAAACCTGCTGGAAAAAGGTTGGGTTGAGTCGATTGAGAAAAAGCCGACCATTCACGCTTGGCCGCGCGAGATTGAAGCACAAGTTGATAAACCAAAATTAAACCAAGAGCAGGCGGTCGCGATCGCCACCGTAAATAGCTCGGATGGTTTTGCTTGTTACCTATTAGAAGGGGTGACGGGATCGGGGAAAACCGAGGTTTATCTCAACCTGATCAAGCCAGTACTCGAAGCGGGTAAACAAGCCTTGGTTTTAGTGCCTGAAATAGGCTTAACACCACAAACTATCAACCGTTTTCGTAAGCGTTTTAATGTGCCTGTTGAAGTTATCCATTCTGGCTTGAATGAAACTGAGCGCCTGAATGCGTGGTTGTCGGCACGTGATAAAGCGGCGGGGATTGTGATTGGTACGCGCTCGGCGCTGCTAACACCGTTTGCCGATCTCGGCATTATTATTGTCGATGAAGAGCATGACTCTTCTTATAAACAGCAAGACAGCCTGCGCTACCATGCGCGCGATGTGGCGGTAATGCGTGCCAACAAAGCGCAGATTCCGATTGTCTTGGGTTCAGCAACGCCGGCATTAGAGACCTTACATAATGCCTTGACGGGTAAGTACCATTATTTGCAATTAACCCAACGTGCTGGCAGTGCGAAACCGACCACCAATAAAGTGCTGGATGTGAAAGGACTGTATTTGGAAAGTGGCTTATCGGCCCCGTTGATTGCAGAGATGCGTAAGCACCTTTCAGCCGGGAATCAGGTGATGTTGTTTCTTAATCGTCGCGGTTTTTCTCCTGCCTTGATGTGTCATGAATGTGGCTGGATTGCAGAGTGTAAACGTTGTGATGCCTACTATACCTATCACCAATACAGCAACGAAATTCGCTGCCATCACTGTGGCTCGCAACAACCGATTATTCATCAGTGTCAGGGTTGTGGCTCGACCAATTTGGTGACGGTTGGGGTAGGGACTGAGCAGCTAGAAGGGCAGCTCAGCCAGCTGTTTCCAGAGTACAAGGCGATTCGCATTGATCGTGATAGCACTCGGCGGAAAGGCAGCTTAGAAAGTGCCTTGAGCGCGATTCGTAAAGGTGAATATCAAATTTTGATTGGTACGCAGATGCTTGCCAAAGGTCACCATTTTCCTGATGTCACTTTGGTCGCATTGCTTGATGTGGATGGTTCACTGTACAGTAGTGACTTTCGTGCATCAGAGCGTTTGGCACAATTGTTTATTCAGGTGGCGGGTCGAGCTGGGCGAGCCAGTAAGCCGGGTGAGGTGATTTTACAAACCCATCATCCTGAGCACACTTTGCTTCAAGCGCTGTTGAATCAAAGCTATGGGCATTTTGCTCAAACCGCATTGCAAGAGCGAAAGATGGCAATGTTACCGCCTTATACCTATTTAACCTTGCTGCGTGCTGAGGCCAATAATAGTCAGGTGGTGGAGTCATTTTTACGCCAGGTCCGCTATACCTTGGAAGCGCATCCATTATTCGATGACACTTGCCAAGTGCTTGGCCCAACCCCTGCGCCTTTGGCCAAGAAAGCGGGTAAATATCGTTGGCAACTGTTATTGCAGACACAAACGCGGCCATTAATGCAGCGACTATTGATGAGTGCCAAACCGGCTATTGAGTTGTTACCTGATAGCAAAAAAGTACGTTGGTCGCTAGATATAGAACCGCAAGATTTAAGCTAGCGTTCAGTTTACAATGTCACGTACGTTGAATGAGAACGTAATTTTGTGACGTAAATCTCTATCTCGGGTTGGGTTTTGTTAAATCTCCCGTAACTTTATAGCGTGAAATAAATAAACTAGTAGCTGACGCTTTACGCACCTTAGTGAATAACAAGGTAATCGATTGCGCATCGTCAGTGAGAAATGATAGATAAGTCAAAGAATGAGTTTAAACTCATCGAGATTTTCATACGGTTTAGGTGGCCAAGGCGCTACCGCCAAAGGAACTAACTAAGAGGGTTACATTTATGGCGACAATGAAGGATGTTGCCCAGCTCGCGGGAGTTTCAACAGCGACGGTATCGAGGGCGCTGATGAATCCTGAAAAAGTCTCTTCTGCCACGCGTAAGCGCGTTGAAGACGCTGTGTTAGAAGCTGGCTATTCCCCAAATTCTTTAGCGCGTAATTTACGCCGCAACGAATCGAAAACGATCATCGCGATCATTCCTGATATCTGCGATCCTTATTACACGGAGATCATTCGTGGTATTGAAGATGCAGCTATGGAGCATGGTTATATTGTTCTGTTAGGTGATAGCGGTCAGCAGAAAAGACGTGAAAATTCCTTTGTGAATTTGGTCTTTACTAAGCAAGCTGACGGCATGCTGCTGCTTGGTACTGACTTACCGTTTGATGTCAGCAAACCTGAGCAGAAAAACCTACCGCCAATGGTCATGGCGTGTGAGTTTGCCCCTGAGCTTGAACTACCAACAGTTCACATCGATAACCTGACCTCTGCGTTTGAAGTGGTCAACTATCTTACTCAGCTTGGTCATAAGCGCATCGCACAAATTTCCGGGCCAGAAACGGCGACTCTGTGTCAATTCCGTCAGCAAGGCTATCAACAAGCATTGCGCCGCGCGGGCATTACCATGAACCCGACTTACAGCACATTTGGTGAGTTCACTTTTGAGGCGGGTGCCAAAGCGGTCAGACAATTACTAGCGCTGCCTGAGCCACCGACGGCGATTTTCTGTCACAACGATGCGATGGCGATTGGTGCAATCCAAGAAGCAAAACGTCTTGGTTTACGGGTACCACAAGATTTATCGGTAGTGGGTTTTGATGACATTCAGTTCGCTCAATATTGCGATCCACCGTTGACCACCATCTCACAGCTTCGTTATGAGATTGGCCGTCAAGCTATGCTGATGATGCTAGAGTTGCTGCGTGGCCATGATGTCCGTGCGGGTTCGCGTCTATTAGAAACGCAATTAGTGGTACGTAAGAGTGCGGCGCCACCAAGAGCTCTCTAATACTGATAATCTCTTTCTTGATTCATTATTTGCTTGAGCTAGAAACGACGCCAATGTGAGCGTCGTTTTTTATTGCTTGTGTTGCTTCTTTCGGGCTTGAGTCAGGCCAATGTTATCTTGTGTCAGAATTTTATTGTTTACTCCACACTAACCAAGGCAATGCATTGTTATCCCAAAGCAATCTATATAACATATCAACAGAGATAATTGATTTGATGTACTACTGTGGCAAATAGAGATTATGTGAAGCGCGGGGCGAGTAAAAAGCCTGCGAAAAAGAAAGCAGCACCCAAGCGCAAACCATGGCGCAGTGGGCTTTTGGCATTGCTCGTAGTGGGTGTTTTTGGCTTTGGTTTGTACTCTTTAAGCCAAGATCCAGAGCCGCCAGCACCGGTAGTACAAGCGCCGGTGAAACCGAAACCGAAGCCAGAAAAAGCCTTGCCGCCGCCACCTGAAGAGCAGTGGGATTACGTTGATAGCTTGCCAAGCCGTGAAGTTGAAGTGAAAGCCAAAGAGCAGGTGATTTCTGATATCCCTTACATCATGCAATGTGGCGCTTACAAAACTGCAGCGCAAGCGGATGCTCGTAAATTGGATATCGCTTTCCAAGGCATTAAAAGTAAGATTCGCAAGAAAGAAGGCAGCTCTTGGTACCGTGTAGTACTCGGTCCATACAAGCTTAAGCGTGATGCCGAGCGAGATAAGCACAAATTGCAACGCGCCAAAATTGAGCCATGCGCAATTTGGAAAGATACCGAGTAGTTAACTCTAGTTATGCTCAAATACTTTGTGTGTTAAACCAGTCGTATCGTGCGGCTGGTTTTTTTATGGCAGGCCATTTAGAAATGCATGCTGTGAAAAATCAGGTCGCTATTTTTATGATAAAATTATTGAATGGTAGTTAAGAGGTTGGTGGTTATTAAATGAAAAACACCAGCTCAGTAGGTCTGAATTAATGTCGAATGTTGAGAAAGTTACATCATCGGTAAAGAGTGATGAGAAAAGTTGGTACCTTGTAAGGTGTAAATCAAAGGAAGAGTTACGTGCCAAGCTAAATTTGACTAATCAATCCATTACAGCATATTACCCGACAGTCGATGTGTTAAAAGAGATTCGTGGAAAAAGACAGCTAAAAGAAGAAGCGTTGTTCCCTGGGTATATTTTTGTACATTTAGATATCACTTCTATCCTAGCCTCAAAAGTCAATAACACGTTTGGCGTGTATGGTTTTGTTAAATTCTCTGGTAGGCCTCAAATAGTACCTGATGAGCTAATTAAGGCATTTGAAACGATAGAAAAACAAACTATCGATTTAACGCTGAAAAGTGGTGATGAGGTGATGATTACAGGTGGTAATTATGAACATATGACAGCAATCTTTTTAGCCGAAGAAAGTGAGCAACGCAGTATATTGTTGATTGAGCTACTCAATCAGAAAGTTCAATTGAGTGTTGATAACATTTACATTGCTCCTACAGTAAAGCCAATAAAAAAATAGTGTTCATACATGCTAGTTCCCTCATAGTTCTAAAGCTTTAATACTCTTGAATTCCCATGTTCTTGTCCGCATATATTGAAAATAACCAATTTTAAATACAAGAGGCCCTACACGTGACTACCATCGTTTCAGTACGTCGAAATAACAAAGTTGTCATCGCGGGTGACGGACAAGTATCGCTAGGCAATACCGTAATGAAAGGCAACGCGCGTAAAGTTCGCCGCTTATATAACGGTAAAGTATTGGCGGGTTTTGCTGGTGGCACGGCAGATGCGTTTACGCTGTTTGAGCGCTTTGAAAGCAAGCTGCAAATGCACCAAGGCCACCTAACCAAAGCGGCGGTAGAGCTGGCGAAAGATTGGCGCAGCGATCGCGCGCTACGTAAGCTTGAAGCGCTGCTAGTGGTTGCCGATGAAACCGCATCCTTGATCATCACCGGTAATGGTGATGTGGTTCAGCCTGAGCACGATCTGATTGCGATTGGTTCTGGCGGTAACTTTGCTCAAGCGGCGGCGATTGCTTTATTAGAAAACACCGATTTAAGTGCGCGTGAAATCGCTGAAAAAGCACTAACGATTGCGGGCGACATCTGTGTCTTCACCAACCATTATCACACTATCGACGAACTAGAAATCCCAGCAGAAAAAATTGCTGAATAATAAAAAGATAGTGAATAAAGAATTTAAGGAATCTGATTATGTCTGAGATGACCCCTCGTGAGATTGTTCATGAACTGAACCGCCATATCATTGGCCAAGATAACGCTAAACGCTCAGTGGCGATTGCACTGCGTAACCGCTGGCGTCGTATGCAGCTTGAAGAGAGCTTGCGCGTAGAAGTATCACCAAAGAATATTTTGATGATTGGCCCAACCGGTGTTGGTAAAACCGAAATCGCCCGTCGTTTAGCAAAGCTTGCCAATGCACCCTTTATCAAAGTGGAAGCGACGAAATTCACCGAAGTGGGTTATGTCGGTAAAGAAGTCGAAACCATTATTCGTGATCTGACCGATGCGGCGATCAAAATGACGCATCAACAAGAGATGGAAAAAGTAAAATTCCGCGCTGAAGAGCAAGCGGAAGAACGCATTCTTGATGCTCTGCTGCCGCCAGCGCGTGACGCTTGGGGTCAAAACGAGCAGCCACAACAAGATGAAGAGCGTCAGTCGAATACTCGTCAAATCTTCCGCAAGAAACTACGTGAAGGTCAGTTAGACGATAAAGAAATTGAGATTGATGTTGCTGCGCCGCAAATGGGCGTTGAGATCATGGCGCCTCCGGGCATGGAAGAGATGACTAACCAGCTGCAAAGCATGTTCTCGAATCTTGCTGGCGACACCAAGAAAAAGCGCAAGATGAAAATCAAAGAAGCAATGAAAGCTTTGGTTGAAGAAGAAGCTGCGAAACTGGTTAACGCAGAAGATCTGAAAGAGCAGGCGATCTTCAACGTTGAAAACAACGGTATCGTCTTCATTGATGAGATCGATAAGATCTGTAAGCGTGGTGAAAGCTCAGGCCCTGATGTGTCTCGTGAAGGTGTTCAGCGCGATCTATTGCCATTGATTGAAGGCAGCACGGTTTCTACTAAGCACGGCATGGTCAAAACCGATCATATCCTATTTATTGCATCGGGCGCATTCCAAGTGGCGAAACCATCGGATTTGATCCCTGAATTGCAAGGTCGTCTACCAATCCGTGTTGAGCTTGAAGCGCTTTCAAGTAATGACTTCAAACGCATTCTTACCGAGCCAAAAGCGTCGCTGACAGAGCAATACATCGCTTTGCTTAAAACCGAAGATGTGAATATTAACTTCACTGAAGATGGCATCACGCAAATCGCAGAAGCGGCATGGACGGTGAATGAAACCACCGAGAACATTGGTGCGCGTCGCCTGCATACGGTGATGGAGCGTCTAATGGATGAAATTTCATTTGAAGCAACAGAGAAGCCAGGCAGCAGCATGACGATTGATGCCGAGTACGTACAAAAACGCCTTGGTGAATTTGTTGAAGATGAAGATCTAAGCCGTTTTATTCTTTAATCGAAAATTGCGGAATAGAAAAAGTCGGCTTCGGTCGGCTTTTTTATTGTCTGCCGTTTGAGGTGAGGGATTTTCAACGGATAAAAAAAGAGGCAGATGCTTGGCATCTACCTCTTGGCTTATGTTTCTAATCGGCACTGTCGCATGACAGTGTTATGGAGAAGAGATTAGATCATAAATACAAAAATTACTGCCAACGCAGAGATTAAACCTGCGAATGCGTAACAGGCGATCTTACCTGCCACACCGGTGTGGAATTTAAGATCGTGCATACCGTGGTGAACACGGTGCATCGCATGCCACATTGGTAGTGCAAGGCTGCCGATAATAAATAGCGCGCCGATGATGCTAGTTGCAAACTCAGAGACACGCTCGTAGCTCAACGCTTCCGCATCAATAATACCAAGTGGAGCAAGAATACCGAGTACCAACACCGTGATAGGCGTAATCATGGCAAACCATGTACCGCCAGCGCCAAATAGGCTCCACCAGATAGGCTCATCAGAGCGGCGTGGTGAATGATCAACTTTGAAATTTGGGGTCATAACATCGCTCCTTAAACAACGATCAGAACAACAAGAGAAATAAACGCAACCGCTGCCCATTGAGCAAGGACGATCAATTTCTTGTCGACTGGTTTGCCTTTGATGCGAATTGGCATCACTTGCGGCATCATGCTGAAGAAGGTTTGCGCGTGCAATAGGCTACCCGCTAGTGCCACGATGTTGATCGCCACTACCAATGGGTTTGCCATGAAGTCTAACCAAGTTTGCCAAGCTTCTGGCCCTTTCACTAGTGAGCCTAAACCAATGGTTAGGAACACAGTAAATAGAATCAAAGGTAGTACCGTTGCTTCACGCATCATGTAGAAGCGGTAGAACGGGCTGCTTTGCCACCACGTACGTTTCATTTCACGAACGTAAGGTTTACGATTACTCATCCTAAGCCTCCTCTTTCACTGGTTTACCATCAGGCTTTAGCATCGCAATCACAAAGTCCATTGATGATTCAATTTTACCTTGGTTTACTGCCGCTGCTGGATCCACGTTTTTCGGACACACTTCAGAGCAGTAACCGACAAAAGTACAACCCCAAGCGCCGTTCTTACCATTGATAAGCGCCATACGCTCAGATTTACCGTTATCACGGCTATCCAAGTTGTAACGGTGTGCCATAGTCAGTGCTGCAGGACCAATAAACTCAGGGTTTAGACCAAACTGAGGACATGCTGCGTAACACAAACCACAGTTGATACAGCCAGCAAATTGCTTGTATTTTGCCATTTGCTCTGGCGTTTGCAGGTTAGTGCCGTCTTCAGGTTTACGGTCGTTACCGATGATGTAAGGTTTGATGGCTTCAAGGCGCTCGATGAACGGCGTCATATCAACGATCAAATCTTTTTCGATAGGGAAGTTTGCTAGTGGTTCGATCTTCACGCCATCTGGGTAATCACGTAGGAAGCATTTACATGCCAGTTTTGGCACGCCATTAACCATGATGCCGCAAGAGCCACAGATTGCCATACGACAAGACCAACGGTAAGAGAGGTCTTTGTCTAGGTGGTCTTTGATGTAGCCTAGTGCATCAAGCACCGACATGGTGTCATCAAAGGGTACTTCAAACGTTTGTAAGCGAGGCTCTTCATCATGCGCTGGGTCATAACGTAGAACGTCTACTTTTTGAATACGATGTGCTGACATTATGCTTGCTCCTCTGCTTTCTTCTCTTCAGCTTGGGCTGCTTCTTCCGCTGCCGCTTTTTCTGCTGCTTCACCGTATAGACGTGCTTTTGGCTGAGACTTAGTAATGGTTACATTGCTGTACTCAATGCTCGGCGCTGCGTCTGGTTGGTAGAAAGCTAAGGTATGCTTAAGGAAGTTAACATCGTCACGCTCTGTGCAGTTGTCATCAAGACGTTGGTGCGCACCGCGAGATTCTTTACGTAGGATCGCTGAGTGAACCATCGCTTCTGCCACTTCAAGGCCGTAACCGATCTCGATGGCGTATAGCAGGTCAGTGTTGAATACCTTGCCTTTGTCTTTAATGCTGATGTTTTTGTAGCGTGCTTTAAGCTCAGTGATCTTTTCAATCGTCGCTTGCATCAAATCTTCTTGGCGGTAGATACCACAACCCGCTTCCATGGAGTGACCCATTTCAGTGCGGATATCGGCCCAGTTTTCGTCGCCGTCTTGCTCAAGCAGTGCTGCAATACGCGCTTCAACCGCTTTTACTTGCTCGGCAATAGACTCGTCATTCCAGCCTTTAAATTCTGCCGCGCGAGCAACCGCTTGTTCACCCGCTACGCGGCCAAAGACCACAAACTCAGCCAGTGAGTTAGAACCTAGACGGTTTGCACCGTGTAGGCCAACAGAAGCACATTCGCCCACAGCGAAGAGACCTTTAATACGCGTTTCACATTGACCGTTAGTCTCAATACCACCCATGGTGTAGTGCACGGTAGGACGAATTGGGATCGGCTCTTTGGCTGGATCAACGTTAACGTAAGCTTTTGCTAGCTCACAGATAAACGGTAGACGCTCTTGTAGGTACTCTTCACCTAGGTGGCGAAGATCAAGGTGTACCACATCACCCAGTGGGTGTTTGATGGTGTTGCCTTTTTGATGTTCGTGCCAGAAGGCTTGAGAAACTTTGTCACGTGGACCCAGTTCCATGTATTTGTTTTTCGGTTGGCCAACCGGAGTTTCTGGGCCCATCCCGTAATCTTGTAGGTAACGGTAGCCGTTTTTATTGACGATGATACCGCCTTCACCACGACAACCTTCAGTCATCAAGATACCAGTACCAGGCAGACCAGTTGGGTGGTATTGAACGAATTCCATATCACGTAGAGGTACGCCGTGACGGTAAGCCATTGCCATGCCGTCGCCAGTTACGATACCGCCATTGGTGTTGCAGTGGTAAACACGACCCGCACCACCGGTAGCAAGTACTACCGATTTCGCTTTAATCGTAACAAGCTCGCCTTCCGCCATGTGGATAGCGATCAGACCTTGCACTTCACCTTCGTCAACCAATAGGTCAACCACAAAGTACTCATCAAAACGTTTGATGTTTTGGTACTTCATTGAAGTCTGGAAAAGGGTGTGAAGCATGTGGAAGCCAGTTTTGTCGGCAGCGAACCAAGTACGCTCAACCTTCATACCACCGAAACGACGAACGTTTACTTCGCCATTTTCTTTACGGCTCCATGGGCAGCCCCACTGTTCCATTTGAATCATTTCGCGAGTTGAATTCGCCACGAAGTATTCAACGACATCCTGTTCACATAGCCAGTCACCACCACCAACGGTATCGTTGAAGTGATTGTCTAGGCTATCTTCTTCCTTGATAACTGCTGCTGAGCCACCTTCAGCGGCAACCGTGTGGGAGCGCATTGGGTAAACTTTAGAAATTAGAGCAACTTCTAAGTCAGGGTTAGCTTCAGCCGCTGCAATAGCAGTACGAAGACCAGCGCCGCCAGCGCCGATGACTGCGATATCTGTGATGATAGTTTGCACAGTTATCCTCCAGTGTGTAAGTGCGGTCAATCCCGCTTGTTATAGTAAGAGAGTGTGTGCAGATGCTTGTTTCAGATAGTGTTATCCATGCCGAAATAGACGTGCTACACATAACTCAAAAGTGTTATAGCCAGTGTAAGAGAGGGCATAGTTGTAAAAATTGATGTATTCCGGATTTTGTTTCGGTAATGCAAAAGAGAGCATAGAAAATGCCGGATATGTGAGAGTAGTCACGACATGGCATTTTTACCGACAAGCCTTGATGTAAATGGTGTTACGGCGGTGTTGAAATTTATTTGTGGCACGTTAGTTGAGGTGTTATTTAACGGCCAAATCTACACCAATTGATTAGGGTTGTTTTTATCGCCAAGTTATCGACAGGCTGAATGAATCGTACTGCAAGCCGTAAGAAGGCTTGCACCCTTGATGAAAAGTGCTATGTTCGCCTCTTCGCGAGATGAGCAGAAAAGAGAAGGCAGAAAAATGAATTGGCAACCAACCGCATCCATCGAGTTACTCAAACAGCGTGCTGAGCTACTCAGCCAGATCCGTCATTTTTTTGCGAAGCGTAATGTGCTGGAAGTAGATACACCGGCAATGAGTCACGCCACGGTGACCGACGTACATCTACAAACCTTTCAAACCCAATTTGTTGGTCCGGGCTATGCCGATGGCAGCAAGCTTTATTTGATGACCAGTCCTGAATTTCACATGAAGCGCCTTTTAGCGGCGGGCAGTGGTTGCATTTATCAAATTAATAAAGCGTTTCGTAACGAAGAGAATGGTCGTTATCACAATCCCGAGTTCACCATGTTGGAATGGTATCGCGTTGGGTTTGAGCACCACCAATTGATGGATGAGATGGATGACTTGCTGCAGTTAGTTATTCGATGCGGCGCCGCACAACGTATGACTTATCAACAAGCCTTCATTAACGTATTGGGTGTGTGTCCTTTGGAAGGTTCGATGACCGAGCTGAAAGTCGCTGCTGATAAGCTAGGTCTGAGTGATATTGCCGAGCCAGAACAAGATCGCGACACGCTGTTGCAGTTGCTGTTCAGTATCGGTGTGGAGGCGAAGATTGGCCAAGACGCGCCTGCCTTTGTCTATGATTTTCCAGCCTCCCAAGCGGCCCTTGCTAAGATCAACCAAAACGATGAGCGTGTTGCCGATCGTTTTGAGGTCTATTTCAAAGGGATTGAGTTGGCGAATGGCTTCCATGAACTTGATAATCCAGCTGAGCAGTTAGCTCGCTTTGAGCAAGACAATGCTAAGCGTCTGGAGATGGGATTAACCGCACAACCGATTGATTATCATTTGATTGAGGCGCTAAAAGCCGGCTTACCAGAGTGCGCTGGCGTAGCGCTGGGCATTGATCGTTTGATTATGTTAGCGCTCGGCCAAGATCATATTGATCAAGTCACGGCGTTTCCATTTCCGATTGCGTAAGTACTCAGGTAAAGAATTGTCACAAGTAATCCCGCAAAGCGTGGTCACGATCGCTGATTCTTTCTGTTCTGGACTCGCCTAGAACAACCAAGCCCGTTATACTCCCAATCTGATTTAAAACTAGGGCTGATAGTCGGCCCTACTATCTATACAAGAGCACAGGATATGCAAGAGTACATCGCGTTTTTCCAAGAAAATATGATCATGTCTGTGGTTTGGGTTGGCCTACTTGTTGCCCTAATCATGAATATCGTTAAAACCTCAACGGCAGCTTACAAAGAGATCAGTGTTGCTGAGACCACTCAGCTGATCAACCGTGAGAATGGTGTGGTGATTGATATTCGTGCGAAAGACGAATTCAAAAAAGGTCATATTACCGAAGCACTTCACATTTTACCTTCGGATATCAAAGCAGGTAACTTCGGTAGCCTTGAAAACAGCAAATCAGACCCAATTATCGTGGTATGTAAAACCGGTCAAACTGCACAAGAGAGTGCAAATCTTCTAGCAAAAGCGGGCTTTGAAAAAGTATACGTGCTGAAGAGTGGTTTGATTGCTTGGAGTGAAGCTAACCTACCGCTAGTACGCGGCAAGAAGTAATCACGGCGAGCGGCGCTGGTGAATTAATCAGCGTTTGGCGAACAGAGATGTGAAGATTGCCACGAATTTGATGGCAAGGTTAGTGTTAGTCGCATCTCTCGGTTAGTCTCAAGCAAACTTTGATATTTAAGGCATAAAGGATTCAATAATGGCTGAAGCAGCACCAACACAAGAAGCACAGAACTTCGCAATTCAACGTATTTTCCTAAAAGACGTTTCTTTTGAAGCGCCTAACTCACCAGATATGTTCCAAAAAGAATGGAACCCGGAAGTGAAGTTAGATCTAGACACGCAAAGCCGTGAGCTAGGTGCTGGTGTTTACGAAGTGATTCTACGTCTTACCGTAACGGTGAAAAACGCAGAAGAGACAGCGTTCCTATGTGAAGTTCAGCAAGGCGGTATTTTCTCTGCTGAAAACATGGAAGCAGGTCAATTGGCACACTGCCTAGGCGCATTCTGTCCAAACGTGCTATTCCCATACGCACGTGAAACGATTTCAAGCCTAGTAGTTAAAGGTACATTCCCTCAACTAAACCTTGCACCAGTGAACTTTGATGCATTGTTTATGAATTACCTACAGCAGCAAGCTCAGCAAGGCGAAGCTCAAGCTGATGCTTAATTAGCGTCTTCTTATCGCGTTAAGATTATCTAAAATGCACAAGGCATCGTATATGCGTTGTGCATTTTTCGTTTATAGCCGAGTGGTTGATACCAAAGTGGTTTAACACGCGTTAAACTATTTGGGTATAGCAACTTGTTTATCAGTCAACAGGCGGAACAATGACAAATTCAAACATCAACAATGCCTATGGCAAAGAGATCGCAATGACCGTTTTGGGCGCAGGCTCTTACGGCACTTCTCTGGCGATTTCTCTGGCTCGTAATGGTGCCAACGTGGTGATTTGGGGGCATGAGCCTGAGCATATGGCTAAGTTGCAAGCAGAGCGTGCAAACCATGAATTTTTACCAGGGGTTGATTTCCCTGAGTCACTGATCGTTGAGTCAGATTTAGAGAAAGCCGTTTCTGCCACGCGTGATTTGCTGGTGGTAGTACCAAGCCATGTATTTGGTATCGTACTCAATAGTGTGAAACCTTTCTTACGTAGTGATTCACGTATTTGCTGGGCAACCAAAGGGCTTGAGCCTGAAACCGGTCGTCTGCTGAAAGATGTCGCTCATGATGCGTTGGGTGAGGGGTACTCTCTGGCAGTCTTATCAGGGCCTACGTTTGCTAAAGAACTGGCAATGGGTCTACCGACGGCAATTTCAGTGGCGTCTCCTGACGCGCAATTTGTGGCTGATTTGCAAGAGAAGATCCACTGTAGCAAGACATTCCGTGTTTATGCCAATAGTGACTTTACCGGTATGCAATTGGGCGGTGCGGTGAAAAACGTGATTGCGATTGGCGCGGGCATGTCGGATGGTATCGGTTTTGGTGCCAATGCTCGTACTGCACTGATCACTCGTGGTCTGGCGGAAATGTGCCGTCTTGGCGCAGCGCTAGGCGCGCAAAAAGAAACCTTTATGGGTATGGCAGGTTTGGGCGATCTTGTCTTAACTTGTACTGATAACCAATCACGTAACCGTCGCTTTGGCCTTGCGCTTGGTGAAGGCAAAGATGTCGATACTGCTCAGGCTGAAATTGGCCAAGTGGTGGAAGGTTATCGCAATACCAAAGAAGTATGGATGTTGGCGCAACGGATGGGCGTAGAAATGCCAATCGTTGACCAAATCTATCAAGTATTGTATCAAGACAAAGATGCACGAGAAGCAGCAAAGGATTTGTTAGCGCGTGACAAAAAAGCAGAAGCATAATTCAGCGGCAGCGAGATGCTGCCCAGAAGGTTACAACATGAAGCATTGCGAAAAAAAGCAGGTATGGCAAACCATCGTTCAAGAAGCAAGGCAGCAATCTGAACAAGAGCCAATGCTGGCCAGTTTCTACCATGCTACGATTATTAAGCATGATAGCCTGTGCGCCGCACTGAGCTATATTTTAGCTAATAAGCTCAATACCGCATCGATGCCGGCAATGGCAGTGCGTGAAGTGGTGGAAGAAGCCTTTGCTTCTGATCCGAGTATTATTGAAGCCGCCGCGTGTGATATTTGCGCCACGGTCAACCGTGACCCGGCGGTCGCAATGTATTCCATCCCATTACTCTACCTTAAAGGCTACCATGCGCTACAAGGTTACCGAGTGGCAAACTGGTTGTGGAAACAAGGGCGCATAGCTTTAGCGACGTACCTACAAAACCAAATTTCAGTCGCTTGCCAAGTGGATATCCACCCAGCAGCCACGATTGGTCGTGGCATCATGCTCGATCACGCAACAGGGATTGTGATTGGTGAAACGGCGGTGGTTGAGAATGACGTTTCCATTCTTCAAGATGTGACTCTCGGTGGTACCGGTAAAGAGTGTGGCGATCGTCACCCTAAGATCCGTCAAGGCGTGATGATTGGCGCGGGTGCGAAAGTATTGGGTAATATCGAAGTGGGCGTAGGGGCGAAGATCGCTTCTTGTTCGGTGGTATTGCAACCCGTGCCTCCCCATACTACGGCAGCAGGTGTTCCGGCTAAGATTGTCGGTCGACCAAAGTCAGATATGCCATCTTTGGATATGGATCAGCAGTTTAACGGTAAGTCGCAAAATTTTGTCGATGGAGACGGTATCTAATATCTGTTTTCATTCAGACAAACCACTAAACGAAAAAGGGTTGGCCAATGCCAACCCTTTTTTATTGAATACCATTAATTGGTAAGCAAATTACGCGATAGTCTCTAATTCAGCGAGTACTTCATCGGCCCAAACGATCCATGCTTGGCGAAGCAATAGGTTGCGACGCAAGGTTAATCGTTCAAGACGTTGTGATTTATCCAGAGCAGCAATGTTTGAGTAGTACGCGTTTTCAATTTCTTGATAGTGCGTGACCAGCTTACGAGATTCATCAACTAACTCAGCTAACTGTGCTTTGAACGGCGCAGAAGGTTGCACTGAACAAGCCATTAATTTTGCTGAGAACTCATCACGCACGGTTGGGTGTGCGGTTGGTTGGTCAAACCATTCGCCTAGCGCAACACGGCCAGCGTCGGTAATCGAGTAAACCTTACGGTCTGGTTTTCCCTCTTGTGGTTCCAATACGCACGTCACAAGTTGGTGTTGGGCCATTTTGTTCAGTTCGCGGTAAACCTGCTGGTGGCTTGCTTTCCAGAAGTAGCCGATCGTCGCAGAAAATTCTTTAGTGATGTCGTATCCAGTAGCATCGCGAGTGCTAAGAACGGTGAGGATTACGTGTGGTAATGACATGTCTTTAATCCAAATGGTCAATAAACTTTAAATCAACTGCCAACATCTTGGTGTGCTTCTTGAGGCACGTGTATTATGTTGATGAGAGCAGCGCCAACATTTCGTTGGCCATGTCACCTTAAAAGCCGTTTTTCACCTAGTTCGATAATTGCTTATCGAGACTGCGATATGTGATTTTTTTGTGCATCGCAGAAGAGCGATATTATATCTAAATAATAAGCATAAAGTGGAATAGATGAGTGAGAACATCTAAAAAACTAACAAAACGCTCAATAAAATACCGAATCAGGGCATTGTTCTGAGTTGGTGGTTTCTTTTGTCTCTATTTTGATATTTTGTTTCACTAGCTTTGGTCTGAGTGTGATGTGTGTCGAGTGGTTGTTTAATTGGCTTCTTGAATGAAATAGAGCCACTCATTGAGTGGCTCTATTGGTTTGGTCGTTTTAACCAGTATTACGCATACCAGCGGCAATGCCGGCAATGGTCACCATCAAGGCTTCTTCTAGCTCTGGTGATGGTTGATCGCTCTGACGCGTTCGGTACAGCAACTCGGCTTGCAGCATGTTGAGTGGCTCTACATAGATATTACGTAAGCGGATCGATTCTTGACCCCATGGATCACTCTGCATCAAGTTCTCGTTGTTCTCTACATTCAGCACCGTTTTGATGTCTTGCTGTAATTGAGAGCGCAGACGATCACCAAGTGGCAGTAATGCCTCGTCAGCCAAGCGTTCATCATAGTAACGTGAAATGCCAATATTACATTTCGAGTAAACCATCTCTAGCATACCTAAGCGAGTAGAGAAGAATGGCCATTCGCGACACATCTCTTCCAATAGCGCTTGGTGGCCTTTATCAATGGAGTATTGAATCGCTTCACCTGCGCCTAACCATGCAGGCAATACCAGACGGTTTTGGCTCCATGAGAAGATCCATGGAATGGCACGTAAACTCTCAACTCCGCCATTCGGATTACGTTTTGCAGGGCGCGAACCTAGTGGCAGTTTACCGAGTTCCAATTCAGGCGTTGCTTGACGGAAGTAAGGCACGAAGTCTGCTTCACCCCGAACGATGTTACGGTAAGCTTCACAGCTGACTTCAGAGAGCACGTTCATCAGATCGCGCCACTCTTGTTTTGGCTCTGGTGGTGGCAGAAGATTCGCTTCCAAAATAGCACTCGCGTACATGTTGAAGCTGTTGACTGCGACTTCAGGAAGACCAAGCTTAAAGCGGATCATCTCACCTTGCTCTGTTACGCGTAGGCCACCTTTCAAGCTTTTTGGTGGCTGAGACAGTAGCGCTGCATGTGCTGGCGCACCGCCACGGCCAATCGTACCGCCACGGCCATGGAACAAGGTCAGTTCAACACCTTCTTCTTCGGTGACTTTAACCAAAGACTCCATCGCATGGTATTGCGCCCAACCTGCGGCCATCACACCAGCATCTTTGGCTGAGTCAGAGTAACCGATCATCACCATTTGATGATTCTGGATAAAGCCACGGTAAAGGTCGATACCCATTAGTTGCTTAATCACCGCTTCTGCGTTGTTCAAATCTTCAAGAGTTTCAAACAAAGGACAGACGTCCATGCGATAAGGGCAGCCAGATTCTTGTAGCAATAAGTGCACGGCCAGTACATCTGATGCTGTACGTGCCATGGAGATGACATAAGCACCAAAAGCATCGCGCGGTTGAGCGGCGATGATTTTACAAGTATCTAGGACTTCTTTCACCGCTTCAGATGGCTGCCAATCACGTGGTAGCAATGGGCGTTTTGAGCTCAACTCTTGGGTTAAGAAAGCAACTTTATCTTGCTCACTCCAATGGTCGTAATCACCAATGCCAAGGTAGCGGGTCAGTTCAGATAACACATCGGAATGGCGCGTACTTTCTTGGCGAATATCGAGGCGAACTAAATGAACACCAAACGCTTTAACACGGCGTAGGGTATCAAGTAGTGAACCATCAGCAATCACGCCCATGCCACATTCGTGTAGTGATTTATAACAAGCCAGCAGTGGCTGCCAGAGTTGTTCAGCACTTTGCAGTGGAGCTTTAACGGCAAGCTTTTGGCCGTTAATTTTTGCATCTAAGATATCTTTGGTATCGTTGAGCAACTGACGTAAATCTTTTAGTACCGCGCGGTATGGTTCGTGCTCGTCATCACCCGCTAACTCACGTACATCGTCGTTGCAGCGAGTCATGGATAGTTCGCTAACTAACTCATTAATATCGTTAAGGTAAAGATCAGCCGATTTCCAGCGTGACAGCAGCATTACTTCACGGGTGATGGTGTGCGTCACAAACGGGTTGCCATCGCGGTCACCGCCCATCCAAGATGAGAAGTGCACAGGACGCGCATCAATCGGTAAGCCTTCACCAAGATGTGATTTTAGGCGTTCGTCCATTTCACGTAGGAAATCAGGTACCGCTTCCCACAGTGAATTTTCTACTACCGCATAACCCCATTTCGCTTCATCAAGTGGGGTTGGGCGTTGTTGGCGAATCACATCTGAATGCCAGCTTTGTGCGATCAACTGCTCAAGGCGACGCTCTGTTTTATGGCGCTCTTTAGCCGACAGATCACTTAATTCGAGTTTAGACAGACATTCGTTGATCTTGACCAACTTGTTGATCATGGTGCGGCGGGTAATTTCAGTTGGGTGCGCAGTCAGCACGAGTTCGATATTGAGATCGCGTACCGCTTGGGCCGTATCTAATTTGCTGATGTCATTTTGGCTGAGTTTTGAGAACAGAGTATTGAGCGCATCCGGCTCACAAACGTGTTCATCACAATGGCGTGAAATCGTATGGTACTGTTCCGCCATGTTGGTTAGATTTAAGAACTGGTTAAATGCGCGAGCAACAGGTGTTAGCTGCTCATTAGGCAGGCTTTTAATTTCTTCAATCAAGCCATCACGGTCTGCTTGGTTGCCTGCACGAGCGGATTTGGAAAGTTTACGAATCGTCTCTACTTTCTCAAGAATTGCCTCTCCATGAGCGTCCTTGATCGTATTGCCGAGCAAGTGGCCTAACATGCTCACATTGCTTCGAAGTGCAGAGTATTTCTCGTTCATTATCGTCCTGCCTTGTAAAAAAATTACATCCATTGTTCCCTGTTAGATAGACAATCTAGCTAAAAATATCGTGTCGAGTCAATTGCCACAGCATAAGTTTGCGAAAATTGTGCAATAGAATGAGAAGAAAGGGTTGAACACAATTTGGTCTAAATTACTGAAAATTTATTACAAATGGTCATTATCCGACAACTATTTGTACGAGTGCTAATTGGCTGACTACACCAGTTTACGAATTATTAACCAGTGGCAATATACCTCTTTCGTCGCTCGAGAAAAGCGGGGAGATCCCCGCCTTTGATATTGAGTTAGGTTATTTTAGTCAAAGCAATATTGATGGATCGCCTTACTCAAAATATTGATGGTCGGGTCAATAAACTCGAAAGCAAGAAACTCATCCGGCTGGTGAGCCTGTTCGATTGAGCCAGGCCCGAGTACCAGTGTTGGGCAAAGTTGGCTTAAAAAAGGTGCTTCAGTGCAGTAGTTAACGGTTTGCGATGGGGTTTGGCATAGCTGTTCCATACCGGCAACGAAAGGATGGCTGTGCTCGCATTCAAATCCCGGCACTGCATCATGCAAAGGTGTCACCTCAATCCGATTTGGCCATTTGGCTTGTACTTCTTTTAGCGCGCCGCGCAACATGTTGTCGAGGCCATCTAAACTGATCCCCGGTAGTGGGCGCACATCATAATGCAGTTCGCAGCAGCCACAGATACGGTTGGCACTGTCGCCACCATGGATATGACCAAGGTTGAGCGTTGGGCTTGGGATAGCAAAGCCTGGGTGGTGATATTCCTTGATGAGCCTGTCGCGCAGTTGCATTAGGGCAAATAGCACTTCATGCATAATTTCAATCGCGTTGACCCCCAGCGCAGGATCAGACGAGTGACCTGATTTACCTGTTACGCGCACTGCATTGGCAACATGCCCTTTGTGGCCGCGAATCGGCACTAAGCTGGTCGGCTCGCCAATAATGCAGTAGTCCGGTTTGAAAGGGGCGTTATCGGTAAAGTGCTTCGCGCCGAGCATGGAGGTTTCTTCATCGCAAGTTGCCAAAATATAGACGGGCTTGGTTTGCTTGCTCCAATCTATTTTCTTGACCGCTTCGATAATAAAGGCGAAGAACCCTTTCATATCCGCGGTGCCTAGACCATAAAAACGGTTATTGGCTTCGGTCAGCGCATGAGGTTCAAAATTCCAGCGACCCTCATCAAAAGGCACGGTATCGCTGTGGCCTGCCAGCAGCAAACCGCCTTCGCCTTGACCTTTCTTAGCGATTAGGTTGAATTTCCCTGCTGCCGCTTCGACCATTTCAACCTCAAAGCCAACATCTTTAAGCCATGTCGCCAATTTTTCGATAACGAGCTGGTTGCCTTCATCCCAACTCGGATCCGAAGAACTGATAGAGGAGGTTGAAATTAGGCCACTGTAGACCTCTTTAAAACTCGGTAATTGCATTTTATCTTCGTTTCCCTGTTGACAGAATCACACTAAGAAGGTAAAAACATATTAAATCATTTTTAATGAATAAAAAATCATTAATGAGCGTTTGAAATAGTTTTTTAGTCACCTTATGGGTGACCAATATTAAAGAAATGGATGTCTTGAAATGCTGAAAACGACCATCATAGGTGCAACAGGTTATACCGGAGCTGAGCTGGCACTGATGGTGTATAAACACCCAGAGCTTACGCTAGCAGGTTTATATGTCTCCGCCAATAGTGCCGATGCAGGAAAACCTATCTCATCACTCCATGGCAAACTGGCGGGTTTGGTTGACGATAAAGTTCAGCCATTAACCGATGTTGCTGAAGTGGCTAAAAACGCGGATGTAATTTTTTTGGCTACCGCACATGAAGTGAGCCATGACCTTGCCCCTGAATTGCTTAAGCATGGTTGTCAGGTATTTGATTTATCCGGTGCCTTTCGTGTTAAGAAACAAGGCTTTTACCCAGAATTCTACGGCTTTGAACATCAACATGAATCCTTGCTCGATGGTGCAGCGTATGGCCTTGCAGAATGGGCGGTCGATGAGATCAAACAAAGCCAACTAATTGCGGTTCCGGGTTGTTACCCAACGGCTTCACAATTGGCGATCAAGCCACTTGTCGATGCCGGTCTTATCGATACCAATCAATGGCCAGTAATCAATGCCACCAGTGGTGCAACGGGTGCCGGTCGTAAAGCGACGCTTAACAACAGTTTTTGCGAAGTGAGCTTGCAAGCTTACGGCGTATTCTCTCACCGTCATCAACCGGAAATTTCATCACACCTTGGTTGTGATGTGATTTTCACGCCGCATCTGGGCAATTTTAAGCGCGGTATTTTTGCCACCATTACCATGAAGCTAAAAGCGGGTGTCAGTGATGAACAAGTGGCACAAGTTTACCAAGCGGCTTATCAAGACAAGTTAGCAGTTCGTTTGGTTGAGGGCGTGCCTAAGTTGCAAAACGTTCAGTTTACTCCTTTTTGTGATATCGGCTGGAAAGTGCAAGGTGAACACATTATCACTTGCGCAGCGATTGATAACTTACTCAAAGGTGCATCGAGTCAAGCGATGCAGTGTTTGAACATCCATTACGGATACCCTGAGTTAACCGCGCTGATTTAATCAGTGCAAGGAATGGTTATGACAGATAACAAGCAAACTCCATTAGTGATTAAACTCGGCGGCGCAGCCTTGTCTTGTACTAAAACGCTTAGCCAACTGTTTGGTGCTATTGCTCACTACCAAGCTCAAGCTCAGCGCCCAATCGTGATTGTTCACGGTGGTGGTTACTTAGTTGATGAGTTGATGGCGAAGCTGCAACTGAAAACAGTCAAGAAGCAGGGTTTACGCGTAACGCCTTACGATCAAATCCCACTGATTGCGGGTGCATTGGCAGGCACGGCGAATAAACAGTTACAAGGGCAAGCGATCAAAGATGGTTTGCAAGCCGTTGGTCTGTGTTTAGCGGATGGCGGTTTGTGCCAAGTCGTTGAACTCGACCCTGAGTTGGGTGCGGTGGGTAAAGCTTCACCGGGTGACTCTGCAGTACTGCAAGCGATTCTTGCTGCTGGTGCATTGCCGATTATTAGCTCTATTGGTTTGACCCAAGATGGCCAGCTGATGAATGTCAATGCAGACCAAGCGGCAGTGGCCGTCGCGGGGGCATTAGATGCAGAGTTGGTGTTGCTCTCCGATGTGAGTGGCGTGTTAGATGGAAAAGGGCATTTGCTATCGAGTTTGGATGAGCAAACCGCCAATAAACTAATTGAAGGCCAAGTGATTACCGATGGCATGATCGTCAAAGTGAAAGCGGCGCTTGAAGCAGCCAATGATCTTGGACGACCTATCGAAGTCGCCACTTGGCGTTACCCAGAAAAATTAGCCGAGCTTTTTGCTGGCAAAAGTATCGGCACACAATTTTTGCCGCAGTCATAAATAACAAGGATTAATGCTTAAGCACAGGATGCCGCTTAGGCTTGGAGAGTTGAACATGAGTAAAGTAAACGTAAATAAAGTAGTGGTTGCCTATTCAGGTGGTCTGGATACCTCAGTGATCATCCCATGGCTAAAAGAGAACTATGACTGTGAAGTGGTCGCTTTTGTGGCTGATGTTGGTCAAGGCTTCTACGAGCTTGAAGGGATTGAAGCAAAAGCGATCGCGTCAGGTGCTTCAGAATGTTACGTGGTTGACCTAAAAGAAGAGATGGTTGCTGACTACATCTTCCCAACCCTGAAAACCGGTGCTTGCTACGAAGGCAAATACCTCCTAGGTACGTCAATGGCACGTCCAATCATTGCCAAAGCACAGGTTGAAATTGCACGTAAAGTTGGCGCAGACGCTTTGTGCCACGGTTGTACCGGTAAAGGTAACGACCAAATCCGTTTTGAAGGCGCCTTTGCCGCTCTTGCTCCGGATCTAGCGGTCATTGCTCCTTGGCGTGAGTGGGATCTGGTGAGCCGTGAAGAGTGTCTTGATTACCTTGAAGCGCGTAACATCCCTTGTTCTGCTTCAATCACTAAAATTTATTCACGTGATGCGAACGCATGGCACCTTTCAACGGAAGGTGGCGTACTAGAAGATACATGGAACGCAACCAATGCTGATTGTTGGGCTTGGACAACCGATCCTGAGCAAGCGCCAAACGAAGCGGAATATGTATCACTGAAGATTGAAAAAGGTGAAGTGGTTGCGGTTGATGGTGAAGCGATGACGCCATACAACGCGCTAGTTTACCTAAACGATAAAGGTGCAAAACACGGTGTTGGTCGTATTGATATCGTAGAAAACCGTCTAGTGGGCATGAAGTCTCGTGGCTGTTATGAAACTCCGGGTGGCACTATCATCATGGAAGCACTGCGTGCGGTTGAGCAGCTCGTACTGGATAAAACCTCGTTTGAGTTCCGTGAAGAATTGGGTGTAAAAGCATCACATCTTGTATACGATGGTCGTTGGTTCACACCACTTTGTAAGTCGATTCTCGCCGCAGCAGAAGAGCTAGCACAGGATGTTAACGGTGAAGTTGTGGTGAAACTTTATAAAGGCCAAGCGGTTGTTACGCAAAAACGTTCAGACAACAGCCTGTACAACGAAGAGTTTGCAACCTTTGGCGCTGATGAAGTTTACGACCAAAGTCATGCTGGCGGCTTTATCCGTCTGTACTCACTATCAAGCAGAATCAGAGCGCTAAACGCCGCGAAAAAATAGTGAGAGGTTACCAATCTGACGAGTAAATTTATTATCCGTCAGATTGTCATAAGCTCGGCGGAGTCCGAGCAGCCAAATTTGGATCTAGCCATCTTTTTGGTTAGATCCTTTGATTATTCAGGAGAGATGCAATGGCACTATGGGGCGGTAGATTTACCCAAGCAGCAGATACCCGTTTTAAAGATTTCAATGATTCCCTTCGTTTCGATTACCGCTTAGCGGTGCAAGATATTGTCGGCTCTATTGCATGGTCAAAAGCATTGGTGACGGTTAATGTCCTTTCCCAACAAGAGCAACAGCAGTTAGAGCTTGCTCTAACCGAACTAAAAGCCAGTGTTGAAGATAATCCAAAACAAATTTTAACCTCGGATGCAGAAGATATTCACTCATGGGTTGAGCAGCAACTGATTGCCAAAGTGGGTGATTTGGGTAAAAAACTGCATACCGGCCGTTCACGTAACGATCAGGTCGCGACCGATTTGAAATTGTGGTGTCGTGAACAAGCAGAAGTACTGCTCAGTGCACTAGAGCAGCTGCAACAGCAAATGGTTAAGGTAGCGCAGGCGCACCAAAGCACCGTATTACCGGGCTATACTCATCTACAACGCGCTCAGCCGGTGACGTTTGCGCATTGGTGTTTGGCGTATGTAGAAATGTTTGAGCGTGACCATTCACGCCTTAAAGATGCGGCTGAACGTTTAAATACTTGCCCACTGGGCTCAGGCGCACTTGCCGGTACGGCTTACCCAATGGATCGTGAGCACATCGCACACAACCTTGGTTTTAGCCGCGCGACACGTAACTCGTTAGATTCCGTTTCTGATCGTGACCATGTATTAGAACTGATGTCGGTGGCGTCGATTTCAATGTTGCACCTTTCTCGTTTGGCTGAAGACATGATCTTCTACAACTCAGGTGAAGCGAATTTCATTGAATTAGCTGATACGGTGACATCGGGTTCATCGTTGATGCCGCAAAAGAAAAACCCAGACGCGCTAGAATTGATTCGCGGCAAAACGGGTCGTGTGTATGGTTCGCTGGCAGGCATGATGATGACAGTTAAAGCCTTGCCATTGGCCTATAACAAAGACATGCAAGAAGACAAGGAAGGGCTATTTGATGCGCTTGATACTTGGTTTGATTGTATCGTGATGGCGGCACTGTGTTTTGACGGTATTAAAGTCAACGCAGAACGCACATTGGAAGCGGCGCAACAAGGCTATGCCAACGCAACAGAACTGGCCGATTACCTGGTTGCCAAAGGCATTCCATTCCGTGAAGCGCACCATATTGTTGGCGTTGCAGTGGTAGGGGCGATTGAAAAAGGCAGTGCATTGGAGGAGTTATCTTTGGCTGAGCTAAAAGCATTCTCTCCAGTGATCGAAGAAGATGTCTATGCCATTCTGACCATTGAGTCTTGTTTAGCGAAGCGTAATGCGCTCGGCGGCGTCGCTCCTGAGCAGGTCGCTTTTGCCGTAGAGCAAGCGCAGGCGCGTTTAAAGTAATACCATTCGCCTGAATGGCTACTGACAAGGTACTAATGGCTTGCGTAAGCTTATGATTTTATTTTGATTGAAAGAAAGATCAAAAAAGATCGAGAAAAAATTGAACCATCAGGAAAAAGCCCGGTCTATATGAATACCACTGCTTTTTCTTAGATGAATCTAAGAGAGCCCCGAAGTCTAGTATTGATTTCGGGGCTTTTTTCTTTCCCCCTGCCTAATTGAAGCCACAACGTCGTTAACCTGCATTCGAAAACCTCATCACATAGTCGATCTATGTTCAGAGGCTTTTCTCACTTGATTGCCTAGCTGTGATTCCAATTAGTTTGGGGGGAATTTTTGAGTATTAAATAGAAGCTGCTGCCTAATTGAAGCCACAGCGTCGTTAACCTGCTAACCCTTAGCTCAATTGATAATTTAATGCCTTGTCATCACAGACTATTTTCTTTTGGTCGATCGCAAAGGAATCACCACCCAGCGCATCCAAAAATGCAGTATCAGTAAGCCACTAAAGCTCGCTATCGCGCCTAACAAGGCGATAGATTCGATGCTTTTCGGCGTATCTCTAAATGCTAGCCACCAGATTGCGCTAGCGATGATCGACAGCCCTGTTAATTGGTAAACACAGCGCATGCAGCGGCCAATTTTTTTCCAAAACCAGTTTTGTTGGCAGTATGAGCAAGCCATAGAGGTTGAGCGCCTACGAAATCAAAAGGGGAGGGCGCTATTGTAGTCCTAACTGGTCACTTTTGACTAATTACAGCTTATGCAATGCAGTGATGATCAAAAATGAAAAGTAATCTTGGTGATAAATTCGTAGCACGTCATTGGTGTACCTTTACTGCTGTAAAAATAATCAAAACAAGCTTTGCTCGCAAATCAGCGAGACAAGGTGAGGAGAAGTAAAGTGACGACAGAATTAAAAGCCGCCTTAGTGATGGGTTCAATCTGGTTTGTGATTGGTGCAACGGCCATCGTGACTGTTAGCTTGCATGCCATGCATTAATGCTCGCGCATTGATATTAGATAAAACAAAGCCTCGCAATTGCGAGGCTTTTTTTATTCCCGATGTTTTGTTCCCGATGTTTTGTGGCGAGAAGGCGTTATGATTAACAGCCAGGGCCGCAATCTAGGCAGTGCTTGATCATCTCAGGACCTAGATTTAGTTTTGCGTTTAGGTCACGTAGTGCAGTACGAACCCCTTCTTCAATCACTGGATGGTAGAAAGGCATATCGAGCATTTCTGATACCGTCATTTTGTTCTGGTGCGCCCATGCTAATAGGTGCGCTAAGTGCTCAGCATTTGGTCCCATCATCTCGGCACCAAGGAAGCGACCTGTACCTTGCTCACCATAAACATGCAGTAAGCCTTTGTTACGTAGCATAACGCGTGAACGACCTTGGTTCTCAAATGAGACTTCACCAATAGCGAAACAACCACAAGTGCCTAGGCGAGCTTCGATTTGCTTACGCGTTTCACCGACCATCGCAATTTGCGGGTCAGAGAAAACCGCTGAAATCACTGAGCGGCGCAGACCTGCTCGCATATCAGGGAAGCGACCAGCATTGTCACCAGCAATTCGCGCTTGGTCAGCCGCTTCATGCAATAGCGGAATCTGGTTACTTGCATCACCTGCAATAAAGATGCTTTTCACAGATGTTTGCAGTGTGTAGTAATCCGCCGTTGGCACGCCACGCTCATCTAACTCAAGCGAGGTCTTTTCAATATCCAGCTTATCGACATTTGGACGACGACCCGTTGCCGCCAACACATAATCAACCACGAAGGTTTCGAGCTCTCCAGCATGATTGATAAATTGAATTTCAACCTTGTCTGCTTCGCTTTCATTGGTTGCCGCAATGCGTTTCATACTTTCTACTTGCACGTTTGGATCAAGATAGAATTCTTCTTGGAACGCTTTGGTTGCGTAAGCCATCACTTCTGGATCCGTCAGCGGACCGACTTGACCACCAAGGCCAAAGACTTTCACTTTTACGCCTAAGCGGTGCAGCGCTTGGCCCAGTTCAAGACCGATCACGCCCGGGCCAAATACTGCCACTGATTCTGGTAGATCATCCCAATCAAATACGTCATCGTTAATCACAAGGCGATCACCAAGTTCATTCCAAACCGCAGGGTAAGCAGGGCGAGAGCCTGTCGCAATCACAATGCGATCTGCTTTAATGATGGTGTGGTCATCAACCATGAGCGTGTTGTTATCGATAAATTTAGCAAAGCCTGCCACTTTATCTTGTGCTGGGATCTCATCCACCCCTTCAAGCACAAAACCAACAAAGCGGTCACGTTCGCGTTTAACTCGATCCATTACTTCACGACCATTGATGATGATTTCGCCTTGAGGATGAATACCAAAGCCCGGCGCTTTTTCGATCTGGTGAACACTTTCAGCTGCCGCAATCAGCAGCTTTGATGGCATGCAACCCACACGTGCGCAAGTTGTGCCGTAAGGGCCACCTTCAATCATGACCACGCTATCAGTATGTGCTTTCGCTGCACGATAAGCACCAAGACCAGCCGTACCACCGCCGATAACGGCAACATCAACAGTTAATTGTTTCATAATGGATTCTCGCATTTAGTTCTCTACCGATAGTTGAACCGATTAGAGAGAAATTTATTTCGTTAATCTATTTCATTAAATCTAGATAAATAGAGACCCTTCGATAAGGATTGCTACTTATCTAGATTGGAATTCAGGTTTGTTGGGAGTAAATCCCAGACCATTGAGGTCTGGGATAATGATAGGCCAATCATCGCGGGTGATGACTTGCCTATCAGACTAAGAGATTAGCCTAGGTATGTTTCTAGCTCTTCGCTACCACCGATGTGTTTACCACCGATGAAGACTTGAGGAACCGTCGTGCGGCCAGAAATAGCACGTAGACTTACTGTTGTAGCGTCTTTACCTAGTACCACTTCTTCATAGTTCAGACCTTTATCAATCAGGTTCTGTTTCGCTTTCATACAGAAAGGACAGCCAGGTTTAGTAAATACCGTGATTGACTCTTGCTCTTTGTGCTCAGGTGCAATGTAGTTCAACATTGTGTCAGCATCAGAAACTTTGAACGGGTCGCCTGGTACGTCTTCTTCGATAAACATTTTTTCTACCACGCCGTTTTTAACCAGCATGCTGTAGCGCCATGAACGTTTACCAAAACCTAGGTCGTTTTTATCAACTAGCATACCCATGCCGTCTGTGAAATCACCATTACCATCTGGGATGAAGGTGATGTTTTCCGCTTCTTGGTCTGCTTTCCATGCGTTCATTACAAACGTGTCGTTTACTGATACACATAGAATGTCATCTACGCCATTCTCTTTGAATACAGAGTAAAGCTCGTTGTAACGAGGTAAGTGGCTTGAAGAACACGTTGGTGTAAATGCACCTGGTAAGCTAAATACGATTACCGTTTTGTTTTTGAATAGTTCGTCAGTAGTTACGTTAACCCATGCATCACCTTGGCGAGTTGGGAAAGTAACTTGTGGTACCGCTTGACCTTCTTTAGATGCAAACATAATTGTTTCCTTAATAATTGGATAATTCGGTTCAGAGCTTAATCTTTTTTGCCGCTCTGTTTCGTTTTGTTGAGCCCATTATTATAAAAAACCTTTGATAGCTCTAATCGTTTGATGCTATGGTTTTGATAGTTAATTCCTATTAAATCTATTTGTACGGGATTTAGATAATGAATATTCGTGATTTTGAGTACCTTGTTGCATTGGCTCAACATAAGCATTTCCGCAAAGCCGCCGAGGCTTGCTATGTGAGCCAGCCTACCTTGAGCGGGCAAATTCGTAAGCTAGAAGACGAGTTAGGTACGACTCTACTAGAGCGTAGCAGTCGTCGAGTACTGTTCACCGATGCCGGATTGCAGTTGGTCGAGCAAGCCAAAAAAATTCTCAGCGAGATAAAATTATTTCGTGATATGGCCAGCGATCAAAGTGGTGCAATGACTGGCCCAATGCACATTGGTTTTATTCCTACCGTTGGGCCGTATATTCTGCCGCGTATCGTGCCAACCTTAAAAGAGCAGTTTCCAGAATTGGAACTTTACCTGCATGAAGCGCAAACACAGCAGTTGGTGCGTCAGTTAGAAGAAGGTAAGTTGGATTGTTTGGTATTGGCTTCGGTTGCAGAGACGGCGCAATTCAAAGAGATTGAAGTGTACAGTGAGCCACTGAGTGTGGCGGTGCCTTGTGATCACGAATGGGCACAACTTGATGAAATCGATATGCTAGAGCTCAATGGTCGCACGGTTTTGGCTTTGGGTGATGGCCACTGCCTACGCGATCAAGCATTGGGTTTTTGCTTTGCCGCAGGGGCAAAAGATGACGAACGCTTCAAAGCGACCAGTCTAGAAACCCTGCGTAATATGGTGGCCGCAGGTGGCGGTATTACGTTGCTGCCACAATTAGCGACACCGAAAGAAAAACAGAAAGATGGCGTCTGCTACGTGCGTGCAGTCAATCCCGAGCCGACGCGCAGTATTGTAGTGGCTTACCGTGCAGGTTCGCCATTTAAAGCGCGCTTTGAGCAATTGGCGGCGACGATTAAAGAAAAACTGTGCCTATAGCATCTTATGAGTAGATAAAAAAAGGCTGACGAAATATCGTCAGCCTTTTTGTTTATCGCTACTTAGCCAGTGAAATGCAGCTTAGAATAACCCTTCACTTTCATCACTGGTGTAGATGGTGTCGGTGAGTTCTTCGGAGACATACTCAGTCGGCTGGTGGCCTTCGCGGAAGTATTCAAACATTGAACTGCCATCAAATTTGTTGGTGAGTAGGCCTGAGTCACGGTCGATACGAATACGGACAATCCCTTCTGGAATGGCTTTTTCTTTCTCAGGGGAGAGAGAAAGCGCTGTACGCATAAAGTCAATCCACGCAGGTTGTGCTGTTTTCGCACCCGCTTCAGCACCAGTGATCTGGTCTTTGCCTAGATTCGCATTGCGAGTGGTGCGGCCTAACTTGCGGCTATGATCATCAAAACCAACCCAAGCGACAGCAACCACACCCGGGCCATAACCGTTGTACCATGCATCTTTTGAATCGTTTGTGGTACCGGTTTTGCCGCCAATGTCGCGACGTTCCAATTTTTGACCACGCCAACCAGTCCCGTTCCAGCCTGTGCCTTCGCGCCAGTTACCGCCACCCCAAATATTGCTGTACATCATTTCACGCACTAAGAATGCCGACTGTTCAGAGATCACTTGTGGTGCATATTGTGGCTCTTGCGCCACCGCCTCACCGTTAGCATCTAGCTCAGTTTCCAGCGCAATATCTTGCTCATTGAAATCATTCGCCGTTGGGTTGATTTCAGGACAATCTTGCTGACAAATCTGTTTTGGTGTTGCTTGGTACTCGATATCACCGTATGGGCCAGCAATATGATCAATGTAGAAAGGTTCTACGTAGTAACCACCATTGGCAAATACCGAGTAGCCTTGTGCCATCTTCATCGGTGTTAAGCTACCAGCACCCAATGCAATGGTTTCAGAACGTGGTACTTCATTAATATCAAAACCAAAACGAGTGAGGTATTGGCGTGTTTCGTCTAAGCCCACTTCACGTAAGACACGAACGGCCATAACGTTTTTCGACTGTGCGAGACCAACACGTAAACGAGTAGGGCCCACGTAAGTTGGTGGTGAGTTCTTTGGACGCCACGCGGTGCCTTGGCTCTTATCCCACTGGTTGATCGGCGCGTCATTGATCAGGGTTGCTAGAGTTAGACCCTTATCAATTGCTGCAGAGTAGATGAATGGTTTGATACTTGAACCAACCTGACGGACAGACATGGTTGCACGGTTAAATTTGTTGTGGACGAAGTTAAAGCCACCCACCAACGAAAGTACCGCACCATCTTCAGGGTTCATGGCAATAAACGCGGTGTTTGCATTTGGCACTTGGCTTAGTTGCCAATGGTAAACCACATCGCCTTTTTCTTGCTGAGTTTCGATTTCACGTACCCAGATTTGCTCGCCTGCGGCCAGAATATCGCTGGCTTTATTCGGCGCAGCACCTTGGCGTTCGTCAGTTCGGAATTGACGCGCCCACTTTAAACCATCCCAAGTTAGAGTGGTTTCGCCTTCACGTTTGATCACGACAGTCGCTGTTTTGCCTTCCACCTTAGTGACAACTGCCGGGATCAGTTCACCGTAGGTAGGAACGTTTTTCAGCGTTTTCTCGATCTCTGCCAGTGACATTGGCGTTGCATCTGGTTTCCACAACACTTTTTCTGCACCGCGATAGCCATGACGCTCATCGTAGGAGAATAAGTTGTTGATTGCGGCGGTATTAGCGGCATTTTGTAGCTTTGAATTGACGGTGGTATAAACGTTCATACCCGAGGTGTAAGCCTCTTCACCGTAGCGTTCAACCATCCATGCACGTGCAAGCTCGGCCACATATGGCGCGCTTAACTCAATTTCCGCACCATGGTAGCGCGATAGAATCGTTTCTGAGCGTGCCTGGTCGTACTCTTCTTGAGTGATGTATTTCTCTTCCAACATGCGCATCAGAACCACGTTACGACGGTTGGTTGCACGTTCAACGGAATAAATAGGGTTCATGGTTGATGGTGCTTTTGGCATGCCCGCTAATGTCGCAATCTCACTTAGAGTCAGATCTTTAAGATCTTTACCGAAATAGACACGAGCAGCAGCGCCAAAGCCGTATGAACGGTGACCTAAGAAGATCTTATTGACATACAGCTCCATGATCTCTTGCTTAGTCAGCAATTGCTCAATGTGAATCGCAATAAAGATCTCTTTAATCTTACGCATGATTTTCTTCTCGTTAGACAAGAAGAAGTTACGTGCGAGCTGCTGAGTAATGGTACTCGCACCTTGCTTGGCAGAGCCTGACATCATAACCACGATAGCGGCACGCGTGATACCAATTGGGTCAATACCAGGATGGTCGTAGAAACGGCTATCTTCGGTCGCGATAAGAGCTTCCACCAAGTGAGGTGGGATCTCATCATATTTGACTGGGATACGACGCTTTTCACCAAACTGAGAAATCAGTTTGCCGTCTTGACTGTACACTTGCATTGGCGTTTGCAGTTTCACGTCTCGTAAAGTCGCTACATCTGGTAGCTCTGGCTTCACGTAAAGGTAGAAACCGAAAATTGTTCCCACTCCAAGAATCATGCAAACCAATGTGAAAATGAGCAATCGCTTTATGAACTTCACCGGATATTCCCTGATTGATTGGGCTAACTAGACCCGCGCCTAGTAACCTTAGCTAACAATTTAGCCTGCGTTTATTTTGTGCTCCAAGTGTCGGTGCATATGCTGTTTACGCACATTGAACCGACACTTGGAGCACAGCGAAATGAGTTTTTCATCTATCACTGGCATTGATATCGGTCACTACAGCATTAAAGCCGTCGTTCTCAAGCCAGTAAAAGGCACTCTCACGCTCTCGGCTTATCGAGAGTTGACAGTGGAGCAGAGTATTGTCTCCGATAACCACCTATTAAGTTATCAGGAAATTGTAAATAAACTAAAACAACTAAGGAAGTCTTTACCGTTTTTTAGTCATAAAGTTGCATTGTCGCTACCTGACAATGCGGTCATTACCAAGCAGGTGCATATCGATAAAGGCTTATCTCCTCAAGAAAGGGATTATGCCATCATCGAGGCTTTTTCTCACCAGTCACCTTTGGAGCTCGATGAGCTCTCTCTCGACTATTGCCAATTAAACGCTGAAAAAGAATCCCATCCTTCGCACTTGATACAAGTGTATGCGACAAAAAAAGAACTGGTTGAGAACCGTCAGCGTATCTGCCGTAAGGCGGGCTTACGGCCAGTGTTATTTGAGGTACATGCGCACAGCTTAGTAAGGTTATGGCAAGCGGCATCACAACGAACTCAACGAGATCATTGGTTACTGATCGATGTCGGCCACACTCATTGCATTATGGTGATGGATCTTGTCGAGCCATTACCATTGACCAAAATACTGCCGATCGGTACTGCAACGGGTGCTGAATTTTTTGAGCAATTTATCGAGCGTATTGAGCGTCATTTACCCTTGATTGGCGCGATGAGCGCCGTCAATTTGGCAGGGATTTGGCTCACGGGGGGAGGCGCAAATAAACAAGGGCTAGCAGAGTCGCTGTCGCATCGATTGAATCTTGCGTGTGAATTGCTCGACCCTTTGAGCTTATTTTCTGCAGATCAAGAGCCAGTAGAAACGCTACCAATGTCATCGGCGCTAACCGTGCCAGGCTACTGTTTTTCTGCTGCGGTTGGTTTAGCACTCCTTGGCCGAGATTGGCAGGAGAAAAACCATGCTTGCTAGTATTAATTTGTTGCCGTGGCGAGAGCAGCGCCGCCGCGATCACGCTCAGCGCTTTTTCATTCTATTGGCGCTTAGTGTGCTGGTCAGTGGCTTGATTCAATATTCGTTGAGTTGGTCTCTCACCGATCAACAAACCGAGCAGCAACGGCGTTTGGATTTATTACAGCGCTACAGTCAGCAATTGGATGCCCGTTTAAGCCAATGGCAGACGCTTGAGCAGCGACATGAAATGATTCTTGGCCGGTTGAGCGTTATTGAATCACTGCAAGTGCAGCGCAGTAAAATGACTCAGTTGATGAATGTGTTACCGCCGTTGATTCCCGAAGAGGTCTATGTTGATCACGCTTCTATTTCTGGGCAGCAAGTGGTGATGAGCGGCATCAGTGAAACCACCTCACATTTGGCCACCATGCTTAACCGCTTAGAGCAGGCCATTGGACTGAGTGAGGTGGAAATGCATTCGATCGTGCATGACAAGCGACGTTTCGGCCAAAAATTTCAGACCTTTCATGTCTCTTTTTCTTTTACTCCGCAACTTGATACACCATCGCAACGCAGTAGCAATATGCTTAACGAGGGCAAGTATGATTGATTATCGCGAATTGGATATTGAAGAGTTGCTTCAATGGCCGCTCTCGGTGCAACTGTTATTGCTGCTGACGCTGATCGCCGCACTTCAAGTGGGCGGTTATTGGTGGTCTATTAAAGGTGAGATGTTGCAACTGACACAGCTTAAACAGCAAGAGCAGAACAGATTAAAAAACATCCAGAGCAAAGTGAGCCAATTAGCGAACAAGCCTCATTTATTGCCTCAGTTCGATGAGGTGTCACAGCGCTATGCCGAGCTGACTCACCAGTTTGTGCAAGAGAACGAATTAGCCACGATGTTGGCGGCAGTCAATGAGCAAGGTTTGCAAAACAATCTCACATTCAGTCGTATTGATTGGGGCAAACAAGAGTCTCAGGCCTTCTATGTTCGCTTGCCTCTTGAGTTTGAACTTACCGGGCGGTATCACGATATTGGCCGTTTTTCACAGGCAATCGCGGCGTTATCTCCGATGATTAATGTCGTCGATGTGAGTTGGCAACGGGTCAGTCCAACTAGCCAAAAGTTGCATTTGCGAGCGCGTGCTTTTAGCTACCAATTGAAGTCGCCGGTGAATGATGAAAACTAACCTCTGGCGAATAGCGGTGATCAGCACTCTGTTATTAGTGGGTTGCCGAGCGCATCAAGCCTCTTTAGAACATTTACGCGAACCGATTCAATCACCACCACCTGATGTTGATGGCGAAGCTTGGAAAGTGAAATCCCTCAATCTGCCAAAGACCCATATTGAAGAGTCGCTTGTCGTCTATCTCGCCTATTCATCACGCGATCCATTTAGTTTGCCTCCCATCGCTTTGTTGGCCGAATCACCCTTGTCGTTAAAAGCGTGTTGGCAGCCGAAAGCAACAACGATTCAGCATGAGTTGCAGCGTTATCCTCTGGAACAATTGCATCTCAAAGGCATGATCAGTCGTGATGCTCAACACACCGCCCTGTTGCAAACCCCGAATGGTAAAGTTATCGCCGTCGCCGAAGGGCAGCCTGTGGGTGTCAACTATGGTCGCGTGATGAGAGTCTCCGCCACACAGATTGAAATCAACGAAAGCTTGCCCGATGGATTGGGCTGTTGGAAGCGGCGTGAGGTCAAACTGGTGTTACAGCAACCCAGCTTAGATATTGAGAAGAGTAAATGATTCAAGGATGGAAGGTGACTAATCAAAAGATGATGAGGTGCTTACAGGTTATCTGCGTTGTTATCGTTGCCCTGCTCACGGCGCAGCCCCAAGCTTGGTCGATGAGTAATCAACTGCTTTCGGTTGATTTTCGTTTGGATGACACGAACCGCGGCAAAGTGATGTTGCAGCTTAGCAGCGATCAACTCGCGTTGGATATTCAGGAGGAGTCACAAGGTTTGGTGATAGAGCTGTTTGATACCTCGGTTGATGATGCGCTTTTATCACGCTTTGATGTGGCTGACTTCGGCAACAATGTTCAAACCATGGAGGTGTTTCGCTTGGACGACCGCGTGCGGGTGCACATTCAAATTGAGGGCCGCTTTGCTTATCAGCATACTCTTGATGGCGGTCTGTTAGAGTTAGTGGTCACCGAGGCTGAAAGCGAGGAAAAACACGACCTGAGTATGCTGGGCAAAGCCTCTGCCAATAAGATCGCGATTAATTTTCAAGACATTTCGGTGCGCAATGTCTTGCAGTTGATTGCTGAATATAATGATTTTAATTTAGTCGTGTCAGATGCGGTGACTGGCAATCTCACCTTGCGACTGGATGATGTGCCGTGGCCACAAGTGCTAGACATTATCTTGCAAGTTAAAGGGTTAGATAAACGAATCGAAGGTAATGTCGTTCTGGTGGCACCAAAAGCAGAATTCGATCTGCGTGAGCAGCAACGATTAGAGAATGCCCGTATGGCAGAGCAATTAAGCGAGTTGCATTCTGACATCATTGCCGTCAATTTTGCTAATGCCAGTGACATTGCAGAGATGATTGGCGGCGGTGGCGCCATCAGTATGCTGTCTGATCGCGGTTCGATTACCGTTGATGAGCGCACCAATGCGTTACTCATTCGCGATTTGCCAAGCCATATTGAGATGGTTCGCAGCGTGGTGAGTTCGCTTGATGTCCCAGTTAAGCAAGTACAGATAGAAGCGCGCATTGTCACGGTAAACCAAGGCAGTTTGGATGAGCTTGGGGTGCGTTGGAGCTTAAATTCAACCACCGGCAACCTTGGCGCTACGCTAGAGGGCAATCTCAATCAGCGAGACTCGGATGGTCTGTTATCGCCAGGGGATAACATTGATGACTTTCTCAATGTTAATTTAGCCGCCACCGCGGGTCATTCATCCAGTCTTGCGTTCCAAGTGGCTAAGTTAGGCTCCTCAACCTTGTTGGATTTAGAACTGTCGGCACTGCAAAGTGAATCGAAAGCAGAGGTCATTTCTAGCCCACGCTTGATCACCACCAATAAAAAACCAGCCTATATTGAGCAGGGCACGGATATTCCTTTCCTTGAATCCACCTCAAGTGGTGCCAGCAGTGTTTCATTTAAAAAAGCGGTGTTGAGTTTAAAAGTCACACCACAAATTACGCCTGATAACCGATTGATTCTTGATTTGAGCGTGACCCAAGATCGACCGGGCGAAGTGGTCAAAGTAGGTACGGGAGAGGCGGTGTCGATTAATACTCAACGTATTGGTACACAAGTATTAGTTGATAACGGGGAGACCATCGTGCTGGGCGGGATATATCAACACAGTGTGACCGATACTGTCGATAAAGTTCCTCTGCTTGGTGACATCCCATATTTAGGCGCGCTGTTTCGTCGTAGCTACCAACGAATGGGCAAAAGTGAGCTGCTGATTTTCGTCACTCCCAAAGTTGTTATGCAGTAATTGGAAAAATAAATTTGCATTAGATCCTCCTTACCCTGATAATTTCGGGTCTTATCACGAATTATCGGTGAGGAATCGGTGCCACAAGCATCTTCAATGTCAGGAACTTCCTGGCCCTTCTTGTGGCGATGTCATTGAATTAACGTTGTAAATTACTGCTAAACATGGCTGAGAAACGCAATATTTTCCTTGTTGGCCCGATGGGCGCCGGCAAAAGTACAATTGGTAGACACCTTGCTCAACAACTTCATATGGAGTTTGTTGATTCAGATACTGTTATTGAAGAACGCACTGGTGCCGATATCGCATGGGTATTCGACGTAGAAGGCGAAGCTGGCTTCCGCGATCGTGAAGAGAAAGTGATTAACGACCTAACCGAAGAGCAAGGCATCGTACTTGCAACAGGTGGTGGTTCGATCATGAGTAAAGAAAACCGTAACCGTCTTTCTGCTCGCGGTATCGTTGTTTACCTAGAAACAACTATTGAAAAACAACTTGCACGTACAAACCGTGACAAGAAACGTCCTCTGCTACAGACTGACAGCCCTCGTGAGGTGCTAGAAGCATTAGCTGGTGAACGTAACCCACTATACGATGAAATTGCGGATTACACTGTACGTACGGATGATCAAAGTGCAAAAGTGGTAGCCAATCAGATCGTAAAAATGCTAGAAGAGAGTTAAGAACCACTTAACTCAAATTGGAGCATACCCATGGAACGGATTACGGTCAGCTTAGATGAACGTAGCTATCCAATCTCAATTGGTGCCGGATTATTCAATGATCCGGCCCACCTTTCTTTTCTTTCTTGCGTAAATAGTTCGGCAAAACAAAAAGTCGTGGTGATCAGTAATGTCACGGTAGCCCCTCTATACGCAAAAAAAATCCTCTCTTTGCTTGAACTGCAAGGTTGCCAAGTTTCTCTACTTGAACTGCCTGACGGTGAGCAATACAAAACTCTCGATACATTCAACACCGTAATGAGCTATCTGCTGGAAGGGAATTACAGCCGAGATGTGGTGATCGTAGCTTTAGGTGGTGGTGTGATTGGTGACTTAGTCGGTTTTGCGGCTTCATGTTACCAACGAGGCGTGGATTTTATTCAAATTCCAACCACCTTACTTTCTCAGGTTGATTCGTCAGTCGGTGGCAAAACAGCAGTGAATCACCCGTTGGGTAAGAACATGATTGGTGCCTTTTACCAACCAAAAGCGGTGGTGATTGATACTGATTGTTTACGCACATTACCAGAACGTGAATTTGCCGCCGGTATGGCAGAAGTCATCAAGTACGGCATCATTTATGATGGCGAATTTTTTGCTTGGCTAGAGAGCAACCTCGACAAATTGTACGCCTTAGATGAGCAAGCTTTAAGCTATGCGATCGCTCGTTGTTGCCAAATTAAAGCCGAAGTTGTCGCGCAAGATGAGAAAGAATCTGGAATTCGTGCGTTGCTGAATCTAGGTCATACTTTTGGTCATGCGATTGAAGCTGAACTGGGGTATGGTAATTGGTTACATGGTGAAGCGGTATCGTCTGGCACTGTGATGGCGGCGAAAACGGCGCAATTGCAAGGGCTGATCAGCCAAGAGCAGTTAGAGCGCATTATCGCTCTATTACAACAAGCCAAATTACCGGTGCACACTCCAGAAAGTATGTCGTTTGACGATTTTATCAAGCATATGATGCGCGATAAAAAAGTGCTCGCTGGTGAGCTTCGTCTGGTATTGCCAACCAGTGTTGGCAGTGCCGAGGTTGTCAAAGGCGTTCCGGAAACCATCATTGAGCAAGCCATCGATTTTGGTCGTGGTATTTAATGACGATATAAAGTGAGGCGATAGGCGAAATGACGAACGAGTTAAATCGCCTCTCGTGTGACTGAGTAATATCGATCTAACGGTTTAGGTAGGGTATGAGTTTTACACATCAATCCAGAATTCTGGAACTCGATAGCCAAATTGAGTTATTGGAGCGTTTGCAATTGCTGACGCATTTTAACTCTAATTTTGTCTGTGTTTCTGGCGTAAGTGGCGCTGGTAAAACATGGTTAGCTCAGCGCTATCTCGAAGCCTGGGCTGATGATAAAAACCAAGCGTTATTGATGTGTCACCCCAATCAAAATGATGAACAGCATCGAACGACGATACTGACGCAAGTTTTGTCTGAACCGTTATTTAATCCCGCTGATAACTTAGCGGAAAGTTTTAGTCGTTGCATGGCGCACGAGCCGTGTGATGTCGTGATTGTCGTTGATAACGCCCATCTACTCAGTGAGACATTGGTCTCGGAGTTGTGGCTACTGGCATTGCAAGCACAGCACCAGAGTCGTTGGACTCTTAATATCATCCTCTTTGCAGAGCCAAAGCGATTGGATAGCGTGTTAACTCGTCTGAGTCGTGGCCAAGAATTTCAGCCGGTTGATTTAGACATCGAGCCGCTCACTTCACAAGAAGCGGGGCGGTTTTTTGAACAGTTGGTGGTTCGATTTGTCGAAGATGACATGGAAAGACGCGTGCGTAATGCATATCGCACTGCTGCTCGTCGTCCGGGCGTGATTATGGCATTAGGGGAACAGAAAGTGGAAAAACGGATTATTGTTCGCTCAATTGTGGGCTCACCATTTAATATCGCTTTAGTGGTGTTGGTGTTATTAGCGCTGATTTCTGGCGGCTATTGGTGGATGATGAGTCAGCCAACCCCAGGTGAAACAGCAGAGAAAATCACCAGTCAACTTGAACAAACGGTGATTCCAACCATTAATCAACCGGATGCAACAGTGAGTGATGCCGATGAAAGTATCGCCGTGGATAACCGCGATGAAACGGAGTCTGAGCTGAGCGTTGATCCTGCCTTTTCTGGCGCCGAAGATGATTCAGCGGCCTTACCTCCGGAAGTGGTCGACATGCCACAAAGCGTTGGTGTGATTGAAGATAACTCTCAGCGCGTTGTGATCACCTCTGAAGTCGTCGATGCGCTGATAGAGAGTGAATCTGAGCAAGTGGACACCAGCAATATTGAACAAGTGGTCGATGACTCGCGTGTGGAAGTGCCCGTGGTGAGCGAAGCACCCGCGAAGATCAGTTTCTCTTTCGCTAAAGATGAATTAAACAGCTTTTCTCCGCGTAGCTATACTTTGCAATTGGCCGCGGTGAATAACTTAGCGGAAGCGCAAAATTTTCTGAATCGTTACGATCTGGATGACAAAGTGTATGTCTACCCAGCGCTACGTAGCGGCGTTGAGTGGTATATTATTACTTATGATAATTTCCCAACCATCCAACTAGCGCGTGATGCGGTAGTACAATTGCCTGAAGCACTACAAAAACTGAGTCCTTGGGCGAAATCGCTCAATCAAGTTCAGCGTGAAATCGCTCGTACTAACTAGTTCGAGATAGGCTGAGTCGCTTTCTGCTCACTCAGCCGAATTGAGTACGCCAATCGCTTTGGGTATGGCGTGAAATATGTTACATTCCGCACCCTTAATTTGTGGTTGATAAATAGAGCAGTCAATGAAAAAGCAGCGTGCCTTCCTTAAATGGGCTGGTGGAAAATACGGATTAGTTGAAGACATTCAGCGTCATCTGCCTGAAGCACGCAAGTTGGTAGAACCGTTTGTTGGTGCAGGTTCGGTTTTTCTCAATACCGACTATGATCAATATCTGCTCGCGGACATCAATCCTGATTTGATTAATCTCTACAATCTTCTCAAAGAAAGCCCAGAAGATTATATCAGCGAAGCGAAACGTTGGTTTATTGCCGAAAACAACCGCAAAGAATTTTACTTAGATGTACGCGCACAGTTTAACCAAACTGATGACGTGATGTATCGCTCACTCGCTTTTCTCTATATGAACCGTTTTGGTTTTAATGGCTTATGCCGTTACAACAAAAAAGGCGGCTTCAACGTGCCATTTGGTTCGTACAAAAAACCTTACTTCCCAGAAAAAGAGTTGGAATTTTTCGCAGAGAAAGCGAAGAAAGCGACTTTTGTTTGTGAAGGCTACCAAGAGACTTTTAAACGCGCGCGTAAAGGCAGCGTGGTTTATTGTGATCCTCCTTATGCGCCACTTTCAACCACGGCAAACTTTACCTCGTATGCAGGCAATGGTTTTTCGTTAGACGATCAAGCTGCGCTGGCCAATGTTGCTGAAACGGCGGCAAAACAACGCGGTATTCCGGTTCTCATTTCTAACCATGATACGACCTTAACTCGTCGTCTCTATCATGGAGCTGAATTGAATGTGGTGAAGGTTAAACGCACCATCAGCCGCAATGGTGCCGGTCGCAATAAAGTCGATGAGCTGCTCGCTTTATTCCGTGCTGAGAACCCTTGTGAAACCGAAACCGGTCGCAACGGCGAATAAGCCCAAGTACACATTTCTGTTAATACCTCTATCATCTGCCTGATCGCTTCGGTAGAATTGCGCCAAATTTACGCAATGATGCTAATTATTATAGAGGTCAGGTATGAAAGATTTCCTTATCGCTCCGTCGATTCTGTCTGCAGATTTTGCTCGTCTTGGTGAAGACGTAGAGAAAGTTCTCGCCGCCGGTGCTGATGTTGTGCACTTCGATGTTATGGACAACCACTATGTGCCAAACCTGACTTTTGGCGCGCCTGTGTGTAAAGCCCTGCGTGACTACGGTATTACTGCCCCAATCGATGTACACCTAATGGTGAAACCGGTTGATAGCATCGTACCTGACTTTGCTAAAGCTGGCGCGAGCATGATTACCTTCCATATTGAAGCTTCAGATCACGTTGATCGTACCCTACAACTGATCAAAGAACACGGCTGTAAAGCCGGTGTGGTTCTCAATCCAGCAACGCCACTGGCACACCTTGAATACATCATGGATAAGGTGGATATGATCTTATTGATGTCAGTAAATCCGGGCTTCGGTGGTCAATCATTCATTCCAAATACCTTGGATAAATTACGCGCTGTGCGCAAAATGATTGACGAATCAGGTCGCGATATTCGTCTAGAAATCGACGGTGGCGTGAAGGTGGATAATATCCGCGAAATCGCAGAAGCCGGCGCAGATATGTTTGTGGCAGGTTCGGCTATTTTCAGCCAGCCAGACTACAAGCAAGTGATTGATGAAATGCGCGCAGAACTCGCTAAAGCGAAATAAGTAAGCTGAGTAGTAGGATAGAGCATTGAAAGAGTTAAAACTGATCGCCTTTGATCTTGATGGTACATTGCTTGATAGCGTGCCAGATCTCGCCGTTGCTGCTGATCAAGCGGTACAAGCACTGGGTTTTTCTGCCGTAAGCGAAGAGCAAGTTCGCGACTACGTTGGCAATGGCGCAGACATCTTAATTGGTCGTGCATTAAGCCAAAGCTTGACGATTAACCCTGAGCTAAGTCCTGAACTCTTAGCACAAGGGCGTGTGTTGTTTGATGACTTCTATGATAAGAGTGGTCATAAGCTCAGTCACCTTTACCCAGCAGTAAAAGAGACTTTAGCTACGTTACAACAAGCGGGCTTTATCTTGGCGCTAGTCACCAATAAGCCATCGAAGTTTGTCCCTGATGTGTTGGCTAAGCACGACATCGCCAAATACTTCACGGATGTATTAGGTGGTGATGCATTCCCTGAGCGTAAGCCAAATCCAGTCGCATTAAACTGGTTGCTAGAGAAGCATGGCTGTACACCAAGTGAGATGTTGATGGTTGGCGATTCGAAAAATGACATCTTAGCGGCGAAAAACGCCGGTTGTCATTCGTTTGGTCTGACTTATGGCTACAATCACGGTGAAGCTATTTCAGTCTCAGAGCCAGATTTTGTCGCGGATAACATCGCAGAATTACTCGAAGTGATCGCTGTTTCTGCCTAAGCGCAACAAAAGATCTTTCAAAATACTTATCAATGAGTACACTGAGAAAACCGTCCAGCTAAAGGCTGGACGGTTTTTTCTATTTTATTAAATTAAGAATTCAAAGGAATCCATCCATGAGCAAGCCCATCGTATTGAGTGGCGTTCAACCATCAGGTGAACTAAGTATCGGTAATTACTTGGGTGCTCTACGTCAATGGCAACAGATGCAAGATGATTACGATTGCCAATACTGCGTGGTTGACCTGCATGCGATTACGGTTCGTCAAGACCCGAAAGCACTGCACGAAGCAACCCTAGACGCATTAGCAATCTGTCTTGCCGTTGGTGTTGATCCACAGAAGAGCACGCTATTTGTTCAGTCACATGTACCAGAGCATGCTCAACTTGGTTGGCTTCTTAACTGCTACACCCAAATGGGCGAATTGAGCCGTATGACTCAGTTTAAAGATAAGTCAGCACGCTACGCGAACGATGTGAATGCGGGCCTATTTGGTTACCCAGTGCTCATGGCTGCCGATATTTTGTTGTACGGCGCGCATCAAGTGCCTGTGGGCAATGACCAGAAGCAGCACTTAGAATTGGCTCGCGATATCGCGACGCGTTTCAACAATATCTACAGCCCAGAAGCGCCAATCTTCCAAGTGCCAGAGCCGTACATTCCACAAGTGAATGCGCGTGTAATGAGCTTGCAAGATGCGACGAAGAAGATGTCTAAATCAGATGATAACCGTAAAAACGTTATTACTCTGCTTGAAGAGCCTAAGTCGATCATTAAGAAGATCAACAAAGCGCAAACGGATGCTGAAACGCCACCGCGTATTGCCAGCGATTGGGAAAACAAAGCGGGTATCTCAAATCTAATGAGTCTGTACTCGGCAGCAACGGGTATGAGCTTTGCTGAGATTGAAGCGAAGTACCAAGGCGTAGAAATGTACGGCCCATTTAAGAAAGATGTAGGCGAAGCTTTAGTGACAATGCTTGAGCCTATTCAAGCAGAATACCACCGTATTCGTGCTGACCGTGCTTATATGGATCAAGTGATGAAGCAGGGTGCGGAAAAAGCCTCAGCTCGCGCAGCCGTGACATTGAAGAAAGTTTATGAAGCGGTAGGTTTTGTTACTCGCCCATAAGCTGGTCAATTAAGTCAGTCTATTCATGAATATTTAAGGCCAGCGCAATGCTGGCCTTAAATATGATCCATATCAGTCGTCTATCGGCAGACGATAAGTTTTACTTTGCCTTTGTGGCGCACTATTGCACAATACGCCTCCAATAAGTGGAGAGCTGTATTTCTGTCATGTTGCTGATCATCGATAATTACGATTCGTTTACCTACAACCTATACCAATATTTTTGCGAACTTGGCGCAGAAGTGCAGGTAGTGCGAAACGATAAAATTGATTTGGCTGGCATTGAAGCTTTGCAACCCACCCATCTGGTGATATCTCCTGGCCCATGTACACCCAATGAAGCGGGCATCTCATTAGCTGCGATAGAACACTTTGCCGGTAAGCTGCCGATTTTAGGGGTTTGTCTTGGACATCAAGCGATTGCTCAGGTATTTGGCGCTGAAGTGGTTCGAGCACGACAAGTGATGCACGGTAAAACCTCACCGATTCGCCATACTGGTCGTAGTGTCTTTCAAGGACTGAATAATCCGCTAACGGTCACGCGATACCATTCATTAGTCGTCAAAGCTGACTCACTAGCGGATTGTTTTGAATTGACGGCTTGGACTGAGAATGAAGATGGCAGCATGGATGAAATCATGGGCTATCAACATAAAACCTTGCCGATTGATGCGGTGCAATTTCACCCAGAATCCATCAAAACGGAGCAAGGCCACCAGTTGTTGGCAAACTTCCTCGCTCGCTAATCACTAAGTAAATTATGGCTACTTTGTTGCTGTCCGAGATGCGGTTAAAGGCAGAGGTGGATCACCTTTCTTAACATTGTTGTCGTTATCGCCGTTATCTAATTAATCTGCAAAACTATTCGTTATGTCGCTGTTATGTCGTTATTGTGTTGCGGTATTTTGCGCCATCACTTAGTCGCCTCGTGAAGCTGTTCCACCTTGCATTACTTCTATTCTGTTACTCCTCTCGACTGAGATTAAACTTCTGCTTATAGCAAGCATAATAATAAATCGCTTCTCTCTTTCGCCATTGTGGTGCATAAATAGTCATCTATAGTGATGCGGCTTAATCTGTATTGAATTTAAAAAGCATAAACCACTATTGAAAAGGTTAATTAAATGTAAATACAATGCCGTGTTAGTCAATGTGCAATATAAATTCTGGTTTCTATACTTATTAGTAGATGTGATATGCCTAACTGACATTGGCTGCGGTATTAAGAGGGAATGTGCGATGACGGAAGAAATGCAAGTACAACGCGGTTTATTTGATGAGGTGATGGTGCCTTGCTATAGCCCGATGGAGATGGTTCCAGTAAAAGGCGAGGGCGCGCGCGTTTGGGATCAGCAAGGTAATGAATATATCGACTTTGCAGGCGGGATCGCGGTGAGTTGTTTGGGGCACTGCCATCCGGCAATGGTGAAAGCATTAACCGAGCAAGGGCAGAAAATATGGCACCTTAGCAATGTGATGACCAATGAGCCAGCTTTGCGCTTAGCAAAAAAACTGACCGATCTGTGCTTCGCCGATAAAGTCTTTTTTGCCAACTCGGGCGCGGAAGCGAATGAAGCGGCTTTAAAATTGGCTCGCCGTTATTCTGCTGATGTGTATGGTGCCGAAAAATCAGAGATCATTGCTTTTAAACAGGGTTTTCATGGTCGCACCTTCTTTACTGTAACTGTCGGTGGGCAGGAAGCCTATTCCGATGGCTTTGGCCCAAAACCTGGCGACATTACTCACCTTCCATTCAATGATGTTGAAGCGCTACGTCAGCATGTTTCGTCGCGTACCTGTGCGATTATGATGGAACCTTTACAAGGTGAAGGCGGCATCATTGAACCGAGTGAGGAGTTTATTCAAGCGGTTCGTGAAGTCTGTCAGCAGCACAACGCACTATTGATTTTCGATGAAGTGCAAACGGGCAACGGACGTACCGGCCACTTTTATGCATATCAAGGCTTAGGCATTACGCCAGATATTTTAAGTACCGCTAAATCACTCGGCGGTGGCTTTCCTATCGGTGCGATGTTGACCACCACTAAACTGGCCGAGCACCTAAAAGTGGGTACCCATGGCTCAACTTATGGGGGGAACCCTCTTGCTTGTGCAGTAGCAGAAGCGGTCGTGGATGTGGTTAGCCAGCCGGAAACCCTAGCGGGCGTGGCGGAGCGTGAAGCGCTATTTCGTCAAGGATTGGCTAAGATTAATGATAAGTATCCAATATTTAGCGAAATCCGTGGTAAAGGGTTACTACTCGGTGCTGCGCTCAATGAACAGTGGCAAGGGCGTGCGCGTGATGTGCTCGTGGCTGCGGGAGAACAAGGCTTGATGGTGTTGGTTGCAGGGCCAAACGTGGTGCGTTTTACCCCATCATTGGTGATTAGCCACCAAGATATTGCTCAAGGATTAGAAAAACTGGAGAAAGCGATCGCTTCACTAGTTCAATAATATCGCAAGAGGTGAGGTTAGCCATCCGGTTAACCTCCCAAGCATCAGGAGGGAGTATCGATGCTGGTTGTTCGTCCTATCGCTATGTCAGATTATGATGCGCTGCATACCTGTGCAGTGGAATCCGGTCACGGTTTCACATCACTTCCGGTCAATGAAGAATTGTTGACCAACCGAATTACCCACTCTGAATACAGCTTTTCCAAACCGAATGTAAGTGAACCGGGCGATGAAGGCTACCTGATGGTCGGCTTTGATAGTGCTAGCGGTGAAGTTGCTGGTTGTACAGGGATTGAAGCGGCGATCGGTTGGGATGTACCATTCTACTCTTACCACATCAGCACCATCGTTCACTCCTCGCCGAAGCTCGGGGTCAACAATGTGGTGAAGTTGCTGACCTTTGGTAATAACTACACTGGCTGTAGTGAAATCTGCACCTTATTTTTGCGACCTAAATTTCGTGGTGGCAATAATGGTCGATTGATGTCGAAATGTCGTTTTCTGATGATGGCTGAACATCCCCATCGCTTCTCTAAAACAGTCTTTGCCGAAATGCGTGGTGTTTCCGATGAAGAGGGCAATTCCCCTTTTTGGCAATGGCTGCAAGAACACTTCTTTTCGATTGATTTTACCTTAGCCGATTACTTAACAGGTATTGGTAAGAAAGGCTTTATTGCCGACCTAATGCCAAAACTCCCCATCTACGTCAACTTACTGAGTAAAGAAGCGCAAGCGGTGATCGGCCAAGTGCATGACAACACCAAGCCTGCTTTACGCTTACTAGAAAAGGAAGGGTTTACCTGCCGTAACTATGTCGACATCTTTGATGGTGGCCCTAGCGTGGAATGTGATCGTGAAAATATTGAATCGGTACGTCACTCATTTCGCGGCAAAGTGCATATTGATCAGCACGCCAGTGCACAAGATTTTTTGATCAGTAATACCTCATTTGAACAATTTCGCGCGGTCGCAGTGAAAGCCGCGTTTGATCAAGCAACAGATACGGTGATTATCTCCAGTGATGTCGCCAATGCCTTGCAAGTACAGCAGGGCGATAACGTGCGTTTGCTTCCCCTATAAAGCTACAGACTCTAAGGAATTGGTTATGTCACATTGGATTGCAGGACAATGGATCGCCGGACAGGGTGAACCGATGAGTTCAATTAGCCCTTATAACGGCGAGCTGATTTGGCAAAGTGATAGCGCCACTGTCGCTCAGGTTGATGCGGCGGTAAGCGCCGCAAGAGAGGCGTTTTTATCATGGAGGAAGACGCCTTTTAGTGAGCGCGAGAGGCTGGTATTACGCTTTGCCGAGTTAGTGAAACATCATTCCGAGTCGATTGCAGAAATGATTTCGCTGGAAACTGGTAAGCCATTATGGGAAACCCGAACAGAAGCGGCGGCCGTTGCGGGCAAAATCGCTATTTCGATTCGTGCTTACCATGAGCGAACTGGCGAGAAGAAACGTGAAGCCGCAGGGAATCAAATCGTACTGCGCCACCAACCACTTGGCGTGATGGCCGTTTTTGGCCCATATAACTTTCCGGCCCACTTACCAAATGGTCATATCGTCCCAGCGTTACTCGCTGGTAATACGGTGGTGTTTAAGCCTTCTGAGCAAACTCCGGCGACGGGGGAGTTTATGATCAAACTATGGCAAAAAGCAGGACTGCCAGATGGAGTGATTAATCTTATTCAAGGCGCGAAAGAGACCGGAGTGGCGTTAGCCCAATCTAAAGGTATTGATGGCTTGTTGTTTACCGGGAGTGCGAATACGGGTCATCTGCTCCATCGTCAATTTGCCGGACAACCGGACAAGATGTTGGCATTGGAAATGGGCGGTAATAACCCGATGGTCATCTCACCTCACTATGGTGATGTGGATGCGGCCGTGTATACCATTATTCAATCGGCCTTTATTAGTGCTGGTCAGCGCTGTACTTGTGCGCGTCGACTTTACCTTCCTAGTGGTGAAAATGGTGATGTGTTGCTGAATAAGTTACTCAGCGCGACGAAAAAGATCGTCATGGATGAGCCATTTGCCGAACCCGCCCCTTTTATGGGCTCACAGATATCTTTAGCCGCCGCGCAGGCTATTTTGGCGGCTCAAGCTAACTTGCAGTCATTGGGTGGGGTGAGTTTAGTCGAAGCCACCGCAGGTGATGCTGCGTTCGTCTCACCGGGTATTATTGATGTCAGCGAGATTACATCGCTACCTGATGAAGAATACTTTGGACCACTCCTGCAAGTGATCCGTTATCAAACCTTAGAGCAAGCGGTGGAGCTTGCAAATGATAGCCGCTTTGGTCTATCAGCAGGATTGGTGACAACCCAAGAGAGTGAGTGGGCCTATTTTGTGGAACATATTCGCGCTGGCATCGTTAATCGTAATCGACCGCTAACCGGCGCGAGCGGTGATGCACCATTTGGCGGGCCAGGAGCGTCGGGAAATTTACGGCCAAGCGCTTACTACGCAGCTGATTATTGTGCTTATCCGATGGCCTCGGTGGAAGGGGATAAAACCGAACTTCCCGCGACCTTGAGCCCGGGCTTATCACTGTAATTAACCGACCATCGAAAAGGCCAGAGAAAATGCTCCACTGGCCTTTTCTTTTACTACACTAATAATCCTTACCAAGAATACCGAGACAAAAATAATTCCAAGGAGGCGCTATGACGCCAGATCGACTGTTTGAATCATTATGGAATGATTATATTGAACGCTTATGCCCGTCAGCTGGAAACGTCCACAAACTATTGCAACGCAATGAGCCATTGATTAACGACCATATTGCTCTGCGTACATTTAGCCTTTCCCCTGTTGCGTTGAATGTTTTGGCGAAACCTTTTATTGAGCTGGGTTATCAAGAAGCGGGGGATTACTTGTTTGAAAGTAAAAAATTGCTGGCAAAACATTATGAGCATCCTGACGTCACTCAACCTAAGGTATTCATTAGCCAACTTAAAGTGGAAGAATGTTCTGAGCAGTTGCAACAGATTGTGCAAAAACTGGTTGAACAGGTGAATCCAAATGAGATGCAAGGTGAGGCCTTTCTATATGCAGGTCGACCTTGGCAACTGAGCCATAACGATTATTTATTATTAGCCGAAGAGAGTGAATATGCGGCTTGGTTGGCGGCTCATGGTTATGGCGCGAATCATTTCACAGTCAGTGTCAATCAACTTGAGCAGTTTGATGAGGTTCAACAGGTGAATGATCATCTGTCGTCCGTGGGGTTTGTCATTAACCAAGCGGGTGGGGAAGTCAAAGGTTCACCTGAAGTACTGCTAGAGCAATCATCAACCATGGCCGATAAAGTACAGGTCGAATTTGATGATGGCGTGGTGTTGCTGCCTGGTGGTTTTTATGAGTTTGCCAAGCGTTATCCGATGCCCAATGGTGAGTTATACCGTGGGTTCGTCGCCGCCTCTGCAGATAAGATCTTTGAGAGTACTAACTCGTAAACGAAGGGACTTCGTTTGAGATTGTAGAAATGAGAGTCGAGAGGGATGGCGTGTCGGCTCTAAAGTCTCGTTTCTCAACTCTTAGCTCTTGGTTTTTTAGCGCTTTAATATAGAAAAAGCCACCCGAAGGTGGCTTTATAAATTTTGCTTAATTCAATGTGAATTAACGCGTACCGTAAACAACGATAGTCTTACCGTGAGCAGAGATTAGGTTCTGCTCTTCCAGCATCTTCAAGATACGACCAACGGTTTCACGAGAACAGCCAACAATTTGACCGATCTCTTGACGAGTGATCTTGATTTGCATGCCGTCTGGGTGAGTCATTGCATCTGGTTGTTTCGCTAGGTTTAGTAGCGTTTGTGCAATACGGCCAGTTACGTCTAGGAAGGCTAGGTCGCCGACTTTTTGGCTAGTCACTTGTAGACGACGAGCCATCTGTGAAGAAAGACGCATTAGGATATCAGGGTTTACCTGAATCAACTGACGGAATTTTTTGAACGAGATTTCCGCTACTTCACAAGGAGATTTAGCACGAACCCAAGCGGTACGCTCTTGATCTTCTTCAAATAGACCAAGCTCACCGATGAAATCACCTTGGTTTAGGTAAGAAAGGATCATCTCCTTACCTTCTTCATCTTTAATAAGTACGGCAACAGAACCTTTAACAATGTAGTACAAAGTTTCTGCTTTCTCGCCCGCGTGGATTAGCGTGCTTTTTGATGGGTACTTATGAATATGACAGTGTGAAAGGAACCACTCTAATGTTGGATCGGTTTGAGGTTTACCTAGAACCATAATATCTCACTTCCTCTGCAGGGTACGCTTGCTGCTTTCCATAATTTAGCTGGGCCCGAAATCGGGATAACTAGGCTAGGAGCACTTAAATGAGTGCTGCAAGCTATCTTGTGTTTCGGTTTCAAATAGTATCCTTTTTCCGGAACGATTTCTTGATTTTAATCGGGTCCGAGAGACTATTTTCTAAGCAAAAACGTGCACATGATCACGGTATGAAAAGTAATCGTGTTCTAATGCTGATTTTTAGCCAATTTTTCCAGTTTCGATTAATTGCTGAAGAATCGGTCTGACGATTAACTCCATTGCAAAACTCATTTTACCGCCAGGCACAACTAAGGTGTTATGACGCGACATAAACGAGCCATCTATCATTGCTAATAGGTAGGGATAGTCAACGTTTTTAAAACCACGTAGGCGGATTACAACAAAGCTTTCATCTAAGCTTGGAATCCCCTTCGCATCTAGCGGGTTTGAAGTATCAACGGTTGGCACACGTTGGAAGTTGATATGGGTACGTGAAAACTGTGGGGTGATGTAATTGAGGTAATCGTCCATCGAACGCACGATTGAATCCATCACCGCTTCTTTGGAGTGGCCTCTATCGCGAGTATCGCGAACAAATTTTTGAATCCACTCAAGGTTAACGATAGGCACCATGCCAATCAAAAAGTCGACATGCTGGGCGACATTAATATCCCCATCTACCACGCCACCATGCAGCCCTTCGTAGAACAGCACATCACTGTTTTCTGGCAGATCTTGCCAAGGTGTAAATGTGCCAGGCATTTGATTGTAGGGAACCGCTTCGTCGAAGGTGTGTAGATAACGACGGATCTTACCACTGCCATCTTGGCCATATTGGTGGAAGAAGTCGGCTAAGCCTGGAAAGTCATTAGCTTGCGGGCCGAAGTAACTAATATGACGACCTTGTTCGCGTGCTTTACGAATTTCTACATCCATTTCTGGGCGAGTAAAACGATGGAAGCTATCGCCTTCCACCCATGCAGGCTTGATGTCCATCATATTGAACATTTTACGAAAGGCTTCAGAAGTGGTGGTCGTTCCGGCGCCAGAGGAACCGGTGACGGCAATGATCGGATGCTTTGCTGACATGACAAACCTTGTCTAGTGATAACGTTCCTGTGATTACTCGAACTTAACCTTTGTCGATGACAAGCATGTTAAGTTCGAAAAGCATTACAGTTTGGACGCATCAATATAACATGATTTAACCTTTTCGCATCTTCTTCGTGGGAAAGACTCGGTTAGAACTGCGGACTCAGTTCGATTTCGTTATTAGCGGACCATTAGAACTTGTGGCGTAATTGCACATCGACAGTTTCATGCAATTCAGAGAAAACGATGACCGCTTCTCCGCTCTCAAGTTGCTGCTTAACTTGATCAATTTTATCTTGTACTGAGATTTCTATTTCGCCGTAGTCTGTTCCTTCTCGTAAAACAAACTCTCGAAGCAAGCTCTCCAGTGTTTCTGGTGCGATCTGCTGCCAAGGAACAATCATAAATACCTCTTTATTCTATGACCTTGTATCGGTGAGGCTCAATTATGCCGTTTTTAGTGCTTGATAGTAAGCGGGGAGCATCTCTTCCAGCCAAAAGCGGGGTTTGATGACACTGCCAGTGACAAAACCCACGTGTCCGCCTTTTTCAAATAGGCGATAGTGAATATTCTCCGGTAGGACAAAATGCGGAATGACCGCATCGGTCATAAACGGATCATCTTTGGCATGAATGATTTGGGTTGGCAATTTGATTTGCTGTAGGCGATGAATCCCAGAGCAACGCTGATAATAATCATCGGCATCTTGAAACCCGTGCAGCGGTGCGGTGATCAAATCATCAAAATCATACAATTTGGTGACTCGTTTGATTGATTGATAAGTTAGCCCCAGTTCGCCTTTTAACAAGTGGTGCTTACGCAGTGCATTGCGTTTGAGTGAACGCAGCAGGTAGGTCTTATAAACTTTAGAGAAACCTTGTTCGATACGCTCAGAACAGGCTGATAGATCGAGCGGGGCAGACACAATGGAAGCGGCATCCAAGAGCGGATCGTCGGCGTACTGGGCTAAATAGTTGGCCAGCATATTACCGCCAAGAGAAATACCAACCGCGACTTTGACTCGATTAGGGTATTGCTGATTGAGGTGCTCTAAGAAAAAACGCGCGTCTTCGACTTCACCTGAATGATAGGCGCGGGGTAGACGATTGGGCTTACCGCTGCAACCGCGAAAATGCATCATCACCGATAGCCAGCCTTCTTTGGCAAAGGCGTGCATCAGACCATTGGCATAAGGGCTATAGAAGCAGCCTTCAAGTCCATGAAACAACACAAATAGGGGTTTCTCTTGCGCGGCTGGCGTTTGGCTATCTTCACTCCATGCCAGATCGAGGAAGTCACCATCTTGGGTATCAAGGGTTTGCCAAATCGGCTCAAACAACGCTTTTTTACGAATGAAGCGTGGTGCGAGAGTTTGAAGGTGTGGGTTTGAAATCCCACTGGCAGCAGTAAAATGAGTCATAGGCGTCAGTCGCTTTCTCTTGCATCCGAATCAGGTTCAAAAGGGTGTGCAAAGGTGGAGTACAAATGTTCTCCACCCAACTGACGACAGTAACGTAGCGTAAGCGATTGTTCATCCGCATTGTGCAATGAGAGTTGGTTTACGCAATCGACCAAGTCGGCCTGTTGCTGTTTTTCCAACTGCAGCTCAAATTGCAGCGCTTCGCGATAGAGTGTATCGGCCAGTGGCTGCTTGAGTTTGCGTCTTAGCTCCCGAAAGCTATTGAGTAATGCTTCTGAACGACCAAGGCATTCTTCGACCTTGTGCCAGTCCTGCTCTGCAATCGTGACTTGTTGTTCATCAAGCCACTTGAGTAACAATAGCAGGTTCACGTTGCCTTTGAACTGATTCTGTAAATTTAAGCACGCCTGCTTCACTTCACGGACACTGTAGTACTGCAAACTGAATTGCCATAAACGTTCTAGTGTTAGCGAAACGGGTACGTGCTCTCTATTCATCAGCTATTGAACTCCTGTTCCATCTCTTCAAGCTCCTCTTGTAGAGCCATCCATTCCATTTCTGTCTCTTCTAGCTCTGACTTCCCACTGGCTTGTTGGGCGAGTACTTGAGTAAGTTTAGCTTTATTTTCGGCATCATACAGAGAGTTATCACTCAATTGCTCTTCCGCCTGTGCAATCACTTGGCCAAGTTTATCCATTGTTTCTTCTAACTTGGTGAGCTTTTTACGCAGTGGCGCGGTGAGGGTACGAAACTCTGCTTCACGGCGTTTTTGTTCTTTCTTCGCCGCTGCGCTGTTTTGGTTATCTTTTACCGGTTGCTCTGCTTGTGCTTCGCGGCGCTCGACTTTTTGCTGCTCGGTCAGCCACTTGTAATAGTCGCTTAGGTCGCCATCAAACGGAGCGACTTGGCGATCATGCACTAAGTAAAGATCGTCAGTCGTGGCGCGCAGCAGGTAACGGTCGTGCGAAACAATCACCATGGCGCCTTCAAATGTTTGCAGGGCAAAGGTCAGAGCTTGGCGCATATCGAGATCCAAGTGGTTGGTTGGTTCATCGAGTAACAATAGGTTAGGTTTTTGCCATACCAGCAGGGCCAGAACCAGACGCGCTTTTTCACCACCGGAGAATGGGGCGACTTTTTCTAGCGCTTTATCACCTTGGAAGCCGAAGCTACCTAAGTAATCACGCAGCTGTTGCTCAGTGTGCTTAGGTGCAATTTGCATCATGTGCTGCAGAGGTGTTTCCTCTGGATGCAATGTTTCCAATTGATGCTGTGCGAAGTAACCCATTTTCACGCCTTGTGAGTAGGTTAGCTCGCCACCTTGTGGATTCAATTCACCTGAGAGCAATTTGATTAAGGTTGATTTACCAGCGCCGTTACGACCAAGCAAACCAATGCGACTACCCGGCACGAGGTTAAGACGAATCTTTTCTAGGATCAGATTATCGCCATAACCTGCAGAGACTTCATCCATCATCATAATTGGGTTTGGTAGTGCATCAGGTTCACGGAACTCAAAACTAAATGGGTTATCAAATTGTGCTGGCAGCACTTGTTCCATTTTTTCTAAAGCTTTAATACGGCTTTGCGCTTGGCGTGCTTTTGATGCTTTGTAGCGGAAGCGATCGATATAGCTTTGCATATGCGCCATCTGCTTTTGCTGCTTCTGGAACATTGCTTGCTGCAAGATCAATTTCTGCGCACGTTGTGATTCAAATGAAGAGTAGTTACCGGTGTACTCATTCAATTGTTGGTTTTCAACGTGAATGATGCGGTTAACAATCGGGTCAAGGAAATCACGGTCATGCGAGATCAACGCGAGAGTACCCGGGTAGTTTTGCAACCAGCGTTCTAACCACATTACCGCATCAAGATCCAAGTGGTTGGTTGGTTCATCGAGCAGTAATAGGTCTGAACGGCAAAGTAGGGCTTGAGCGAGGTTCAAGCGCATACGCCAACCACCGGAGAACTGGGTTAAGTTCCAGCTCATTTGCTCTTGACGGAAGCCCAGACCATCGAGCAGTTCCGAGGCACGAGCGCGAATGCTGTAACCACCAATGGTTTCAATTTTACCGTGCAGTTCCGCCACCAAAGTGCCGTTATCGGCGAGATCGGCGTCCACCAATTGTTGCTCTAGAGAGCGGTACTCGCGATCTCCATCAATGACGTATTCTAGCGCGGTTCGGTCAAGCGCTGGGGTTTCTTGCGCCACCCATGCCAATTCCCAATGCGCCGGTTTGCTAAAGTTACCCGCATCAGTGGATAGCTCATCTTTGATCAGAGCGAATAAGGTTGATTTACCACAACCGTTTTTACCCACCAAACCGATCTTATCGCCGGGGTGAATGGTAGCCGAAGCGTTCTCAAGTAATGGCTTGCCACCACGTAAGAGTTGAATGTCAGAAAAGGTGATCATAGTACTTTGCTTTATCTTTAATCGTTTCGCCACGCATAGTAGGAGGATTAACCGGAAAAGTCGATCGTTGCGTTTTCAGCGTCAACCGCGTATAACAAATTGATAACGAAAATGATAAAGGCAGTTGTTCACGGAATGAATCGATCAGCCACTCCGAAGCCACAAGCAGCGAAAGCAAAAGTATTAGTCATTTACGCTCATCCGGAGTCCTCCACTTCTATCGCTAATCATGTGATGCTAAAAAAAATTGCCTCACTTGAGCACGTTACCGTGCACGATCTTTATGCTCGCTACCCAGACTTTTTTATTGATGTGAATGCCGAGCACGAATTGCTCTTGGCACACGATGTCATTGTCTTCCATCACCCAATGTATCTTTATTCTTGTCCGGCACTGATGAAAGAGTGGCTCGATAGAGTATTGGGCAAAGGTTTTGCCTACGGCAATGAAAGCGCCTTGCAAGGTAAGTATTGGCGTAGTGTCATTACTACTGGTGGCAAGGAAGAAGCCTTTGGGGAGCATGGCTACAACAAATACCCACTTGAACAAATCTTACAGCCTTTTGAATTAACCGCGGCATTGTGTCGCATGCATTGGATTGAACCCTTGGTGCTCTATTGGGCGCGCAATGTCTCCGACATGGAACGCTATCAGCATGCGGAGCATTATCGCCAGTGGTTGAATGATCCATTGCCACATGATTCATCCTTACCGCAAGGAGGTGAGCATGGCTCTGGAAAGTGATTTTTTACAAAGCAGTGCAATCTTTCTCACCGCAGCGGTGATTGCGGTACCACTCGCGCAACGATTAGGGCTAGGTTCTGTACTTGGTTATTTACTGGCGGGTGTTGCGATTGGACCGTGGGGGTTGGGTCTAATTCGCGATGTCGATGCCATCCTTCACTTTGCTGAATTTGGCGTGGTGTTACTGCTGTTTCTGATTGGCCTTGAGCTGAACCCGAAAAAACTGTGGCAAATGCGAGGACCTATCCTTGGTCTCGGTGGTGCGCAAGTACTGATTACTACGGCTTTAATTGCTGGCCTTGTGCATCTATTTGGTTTTGCTTGGCAGATGAGCCTCGTTATCGGTATGGGACTGGCGCTCTCTTCGACCGCGATTGCATTAAGAGTGATTGATGAGCAGGGGTTAGCAGGGACGGAAACTGGACAGTCCGGTTTTGCTGTGTTGCTCTTTCAAGATATTGCTGTGATTCCAATGTTAGCGTTATTGCCCGTATTGGCTGGTAACACCAGTGGTAATTGGTTAGATGGCTTATGGATGTTGGTTGGTGTGACCGCATTATTGATTGGCGGGCACTTTTTGCTGCGACCACTTTTTCGTTATGTGGTGATGAGTGGGGTGCGCGAGTTGTTTACCGTTGCTGCTCTACTGCTGGTGATTGGCATTGCATTGGTAATGAAACAACTAGGCCTATCGATGGCGCTGGGCGCATTTTTAGCGGGCGTGTTGTTGGCGGAGAGTGAATATCGCCATGAGCTTGAAATTGCCATTGAGCCGTTTAAAGGCCTATTACTCGGGTTGTTTTTTATCGCCGTTGGTATGGCGGTCAACCTTGGTTTGCTAGCGTTGCACCCTTTCAAGATCTTGGCTTGTGTGATCGCGTTGGTGATGCTGAAAGCCTATACGCTTTATTTTCTTGCACGACTTTACGGCAGTCGTGCCAAGTCGCGCAGTCGTATTGCGGCGATTCTCAGTCAAGGTGGTGAATTTGCTTTTGTTATTTTTACCGCCGCACTATCGCAAGGCATCTTAACCACAGAACAAACCGCCTTTTTGCTGGTGGTCGTGAGTTTATCGATGGTGACGACACCACTGCTGCTGATGGGGCAGAAGAAATGGTACGCCAAAAGACTTAATTTTGATGATGAAGAGCATATCAATACTGATGTGGTTGATAAGCAGTCGCGCGTTATTATTGCGGGTTTTGGCCGCTTTGGTCAGATCGTCGGGCGCTTGTTGTATGCCAACAAGATCAAGCTAACCATTTTAGAAAGTGATGCCAGCCAAATTCGACTGTTACGTAAGTATGGCTACAAGGTGTTTTATGGTGATGCGACGCAGCTTGATTTATTGCGTGCCGCAGGGGCAGATAAAGCGAAGGCGATTGTCCTTTGTACTGATTCGCCTGACGACATTATGAAAACTGTCGAGTTGTGCGAGCAACATTTCCCTCATTTGAAAATATTAGCTCGTGCTCGCAGTCGTGTTGAGGCGTACCAACTGCTCAGCCATGGCATTGATAAGTACTCGCGTGAAACGTTTCTTGGTGCGCTCGATCTTGGCAAACTCACCTTGATTGAGTTAGGCATGCACCCATATCAAGCGCAACGCTCTGAAGCGCACTTTCGTAAACTTGATAACGCAATGTTGAAGGAACTCCTTCCGCAGCACCATGAAGATAAGCAACTCGCACTGAGAGCCAAAGAAGCACGTAAAGAGCTGGAAGAGATCTTTGGCCGTGAGATGGAAAACGATAAGCAAGGTAAGCATTTCTGGGATTAAAGTGCCGTTCGCCTTTAAGCCATGAATCTCGATGTATTAATGATTTGATGAGAGTGACATGAAGAAACGATTTATCGCAGGCGCTAATTGCCCTAAGTGTCAGCAACAAGACACGTTACGTTGGTGGATAGAGAATAATATTGAGCTGGTGGAGTGCGTCGATTGCGGTCATCAAGATCAACGCAAGCCAGAGTCTGTAGACAAAAGTGAACACCAGAGTGAACAAATGATCGGCATTTTTAAACCGGACTGATTGAGTTTCTCGAATTCATCCCCATAATAGCAGGGTTATTGTTTTATTCTCCCTTTGATATGGGGAGCTAATCGCCTTGGAGCAATTATGAAAATTGAAAAGAACGTAGTCGTAAGCCTAGCGTACCAACTGAAAGTAGAAGATGCAGTCGTTGATCAATCAACTGTTGATGCGCCACTAGATTACCTACACGGTAACAACAACCTAATCACTGGCCTTGAGAATGAGCTAGAAGGTAAAGTTGCTGGCGACAAATTCGAAGTAACTATTGCCCCTGAAGATGCATACGGCGAGCACAACGATGATCTTGTTCAACGTGTTCCAGCAGACGTATTCCAAGGTGTGGATGAAATCGAAGTTGGCATGCGCTTCCTAGCGGATACTGACCAAGGTCCAATCCCAGTAGAAATTACTGAAGTAGATGGCGACGAAGTTGTGGTTGATGGTAACCACATGCTTGCTGGCCAAACACTAACTTTCGTTGTTGAAGTTGTCGCGGTTCGCGAAGCAACTGAAGAAGAGATTGCTCACGGCCATATCCACCAAGGTGGCGGTTGTTGTGGTGGTCACGACCACGATCACGACCATGAAGGTGGCTGTTGTGGCGGCGAAGAGAAAGGTGATGATCACGAATGCTGCGGTGGCGGCGGTTGTGGTTCACACTAATCGCGCGATGAGATCTTTATAGATCATCATAAATCGACGAAGAGGCGTTACTTGGAAACAAGCGACGCCTTTTTTATCGGATTAAGTAATTCAGCAAAACGACTCGGTTAAGTTGCTAAGAAGGATAGTGAGATGAGTTTTCCATTTGCCCTTGCCGTACATGGCGGAGCGGGCACCATTTTACCTGAGCAGATGAGTGCACAACTGGAAGCGGATATCCGCGCCGCGTTAGCGCAAGCTGTGAACGTGGGCCATAAAATATTAGCCGCGGGCGGTGATGCGCTTGATGCCGCAGTGGCTGCGGTTAAGGTGTTGGAAGATTCAGAGCATTTCAATGCAGGTAAAGGTTCGGTCCTCACCGCCAAAGAGATGGTTGAAATGGATGCCTCGGTTATGCATGGTTTACAAATGCAGGTCGGAGCGATCGCGGTGGTTCGTCATATTAAGAACCCGGTGGAGTTGGCGCGCGATGTGATGCATCACTCCGCCCACGCGTTCTTGATTAGTGAGGGTGCAGAAGAGTTTGCTTTCAAGCAAGGCCATCTTTTTACGGAACAAGATTATTTCTTTACCGATCGCCGTTACGACCAACTGATGGGGCTTAAAGAGTCAGGTGACAGTGCCTTATCGGAAGCAAGTTATCCTGATGACAATAAACATGGCACGGTTGGGGCGGTCGCGCTTGATCAGCAAGGCAACTTAGCAGCGGCGACAAGTACCGGAGGCATCGCCAATAAGCGTTTTGGACGAGTGGGGGACTCCGCAATAATTGGTGCGGGAACCTTAGCTGAAAATGGCAATGTGGCGATCTCTTCCACCGGTGTTGGTGAGCTGTTCATCCGTAAAATGGTCGCCAGTGATATTGCCGCACGCATGCGCTACCTAGGGGAAGATGTTAAAACCGCCAGTGAGACAGTCATTCATGGTGAGTTAAAAACGCTTGGTGGTGAAGGCGGAGTGATCGCGATCGATAAGCAAGGAGAGATACACTTTGCGCTCAATTGCGCTGGTATGTATCGCGCAAGTATCGATATTGAAGGCAAGCTTAGTATTAAAATCTTTGCCAACGAGTGATTGAGTTGTTATGTCACCGGATTCGTTGGCTGCTCAATCGTTTAATTCTGTGTGACACCGGTATGACCAAAAAATGACTGCAAGAGAGCGGATTCAGTGCTAGAATCCTTTTTTAACTAGCAATCAGACTTGGAAAGATGGGAAATAACGTAGTCGTTCTAGGCACCCAATGGGGTGACGAAGGTAAAGGTAAAATCGTAGACCTTTTAACTGAAGATGCAAAATACGTGGTTCGCTACCAAGGCGGTCACAATGCAGGTCACACACTTGTAATCGACGGTGAAAAAACCGTACTTCACTTAATTCCATCAGGTATCCTTCGCGATAATGTAAAATGCATTATCGGCAACGGTGTAGTTCTATCACCTGACGCATTAATTAAAGAAATGAAGCCTCTTGAAGAGCGCGGCATTGCAGTACGTGACAGTCTTTTCATTTCTGAAGCATGTCCTCTAATTCTTCCTTACCATGTTGCTTTAGACCAAGCGCGCGAAATCGCACGCGGTAAAAAAGCAATCGGTACGACTGGTCGTGGTATCGGTCCTGCTTACGAAGATAAAGTTGCTCGTCGCGGCCTACGCGTTGGCGACCTATTCGATATGGAAGCTTTTGCAGAAAAACTAAAAGAAGTAATGGAATACCATAACTTCGCACTAGTGAACTACTACAAAGCTGAAGCAGTAAGCTACGAAGAAGTACTTGAGCAAGCGAAAGGCTACGCTGAACTACTTACTTCAATGGTTATTGACGTAACTGACGAACTAGATGCAGCACGCAAGCGCGGCGACAAGATCATGTTCGAAGGTGCGCAAGGTACGCTACTTGATATCGACCACGGTACTTACCCATACGTAACTTCTTCTAACACGACTGCTGGTGGTGTTGCTGCAGGTTCTGGTTTTGGTCCTCGTCACCTAGGTTACATCCTAGGTATCGCGAAAGCATACTGTACTCGTGTTGGTTCAGGTCCATTCCCGACTGAACTTTACGATGGTCTAGACAAGCAAGATCCAGTGGGTAAACACTTGGGTACTGTTGGTCATGAGTTTGGTGCAACGACTGGTCGTCTACGTCGTACTGGTTGGTTCGATGCTGTTGCTATGCGTCGTGCAATCCAAATCAACTCTATCACTGGTTTCTGTCTAACTAAACTAGACGTACTAGATGGCCTAGAAGAGCTAAAAATCTGTACTGGTTACAAGATGGACGATGGCTCTGTACTAGAAGTTTCGCCAATGGCTGCTGAATCATTCGAAAAAGCGACGCCAATTTACGAAACAATGCCTGGTTGGTCTGAAAATACTTTCGGTGCTAAATCTATCGATGCGCTTCCACAAGCGGCTCTAGATTACATCAAGCGTATTGAAGAGCTAACTGGCGTTCCAGTAGACATCATCTCTACTGGCCCAGATCGTAACGAAACTATCATCAAGCTTCACCCATTTGAAGCTTAATCGATAAGCGTTATTGATTGAAAAGAAGTCGACACTCAGTGTCGGCTTTTTTTATATCTGCTATTTTCTGCTTTCTCTATCTTGCCATGTCACTTGCTCTTATCTTCACGAGTTAATGGTGGAAATAACAACGTGAACTTGATTCCTTTCTTTCCATGACGCTTGCCGTTGTGATGGATTTTTCATCACCCTATGGCAAACTATTGCCAACTTACGGCAATTTTTGTCTAAAGAGTTTTTTGTTTTTGCCGATACAAATATCGAACCTGCCTATAATGCTAATTACGTCTATGATTGGCGAAGGTAGGGTGTCGGATTCAACAAAGAGTGCAGGTATGAAGCTACGAACAGTAGCAGCTTCGTTGATGCTGGTATTGAGTTCATCATTCAGTTTTGCAAACGCAACTGACATTGGTGAGCCAGTGCCAATCTACTCCGAAGCTGAACTTATTAAACTGATCGAACAGAATAAACATTTAGAACGAGTGAAAGCAGACAACTGCCAATTGGTGGAAGATATTGTCGCGCGCGCAACCCGTATTAGCTTACCTTCGTATGAATTTCTTTACGGAGATATGTTGGCGTGGGGTGTGTGTGTTGATCAAGATGTCGAACTCGGTCTTTACTATATGGAAAATGCGGCCCATCAGGGCTTACCAACCGCATTGGAGCAGCTTGGTCGTTACTACTCACGCGGTACACTAGTACAGCAAGATAAAGAGCGAGCGATCCCATACCTACGTGAAGCAGCGGCAATGGGTAACCTAAATGCGCGTATCCATTTGGCTGAATTGCTACTGCGTGATTACGGCAGCCCGTTAGATTATGAAGATGCTTATCGTTGGTTGTATAACTCAGTGACCGCCGATCAGCGTCAATACAAACGTATTTCCCGTTTACGTACCGGCTTAGAGCAGCGCATGCCTGAGAACATCATTGCCCGCGCTAAGCGCCGTGAGACTTTCTGGTAACGTAGCGCAAAATCGAACACCACATAGACGTTAAACCTGCACCTACAAAAATGCCCAGCGATTGCTGGGCATTTTGCTATCTGAAAGCAGGGGGATTATTGAACGACTTCACCTGATTCGATAACCGTTTTACGCACCACATCGGTAAACTCAAGTGCTTCTTTACGGATTTGCTCTTCGTCTACCGTTAAGATTTGACGGTCTTTCATCAGCAGTTTGCCATCCACAATTGAGTGGCGTACGTTGGCTGAGTTTGCAGAGTAAACCAGCGCTGAGTATGGGTTGTAAACTGGAACCATGTTCGGTGCTTTGGTATCGATAACGATGATATCTGCCAGCTTGCCAACTTCGAGAGAACCAATTTTGTCTTCCATGTGCAGTGCTTTTGCTGCGCCCATGGTTGCCATATCAATGACTTTTAGTGGTGGCATCGCCGCACGGTCTTTGTTCACTAGCTTATGAACTTTGGCGACTTGGTTGAACTCGTCGATGGTGCTTAGCGTGTTGCCAGACATTGGGCCATCAGTACCTAGGCCGATACGCACATCTTCGTCATACATTTTCAGTGCAGGAGAAACGCCTTTGGCTGATTTGATGTTCGCACTCATATTGTGTGCAACACCCATATCTGATTTTTTCACCAACTCGATGTCATGCTCATCAACCAGAATCATGTGTGCGCCGACTAAGTTTTTGTTTAGTGCGCCAATGCTTTCCATGTAAGCCACTGGTGACAGGCCGTTTGAACGCTCCGCAATCACCTGTTGTTCACGGTCTGATTCTGCCAAGTGCATCATCACTGGGACGTCTTTCTCTAGAGAAAGCTTTGCTACCTTCTGCAGTGTTTCAGTGGTGTTGGTGTATGGGCCGTGCGGGGCAAAAGCGGGTGTAATGCGAGGGTGATCTTTGTACTGCTCAATAAAGTTCAGCGTGTAATCGATACCAGCATCAGCATTCTTCGCAGAAGCAACAGGGAACTTGATGATGGTTTCACCTAAGATCGCGCGCATACCAATTTTATCAACGGTTTTTGCCACTTCATCTTCAAAGTAGTACATGTCAGCGTAAGTGGTTACGCCACCTTTTAGCATTTCAACGTTACCAAGGTTGGCGCCGATACGCACCATGTCACGAGAAACCAGTTTCGCTTCTAGTGGGAAGATGTAGCGGTGTAGGCGATCTGGCACGTCATCCGCAAGTGAACGGAAGACGGTCATTGATACGTGGGTGTGCGTATTGATAAGGCCTGGCATAACGATATCGCCATCCACATCCAACACGTTATCCGCTTGGTATTTATTCTCTAACGACTCATCGCCGACTGCGATGATTTTGTTGTCTTTAATAACCACTGTACCGTTTTCGTAAACGGTTTTGTCTTGGTTCATGGTTAGAACCATGGCATCAGTGATGATCAGATCGGCTTGTTCTGCTGCTTGAGAAAAAGCAGAGAATAGACCTAAGCTTGCAATCGCAGTAGCTAATAGAGTGCGTTTCATAGAGATAATCAAACCTAAAAAGGGGGAATAGGAAGTTGGCGCAGAATATCGCAACAAGTCATGCTTATTGCAATCGTTTGCTTTATTGGTTACATCCAAGTGTGATCTAGATCATTATTTGGGTGTGAGGTGAATTTTGATAAATATGCCCCCCTTTTATCTGGGTGATTATTGGTCTGCAAAGGGCTGCGGAGTCGCAAGTTATTCGCCATGTGCGAGCTCTCATGGCACTGGTAAGTTATGAAAACTTCGAATCTATTTAGTCTTTTTGTAACCACTTCGCTGTAGCTTATGCCATGACTCGGATATACTAGCCGTATACCTTCCTTGCTAAGTTGGGCTTGCTTATGTCAGACCAAATCCAAAACGATCCCTTTGCTGATCGTGAATCACAAAATTACGACAATCCTATTCCAAGCCGTGAGTTTATTCTCGAGTTCTTGAAACAGGCCGGCGTTCCGATGAACCGCAATGACCTGTTTGAAGCACTTAAGCTTCAAGGTGAAGAGCAATATGAAGGCTTACGTCGTCGCCTACGAGCGATGGAGCGTGATGGTCAATTGGTCTTTACTCGTCGTCAGTGTTACGCATTGCCTGAAAAACTAGAGATGGTAAAAGGCTATGTGATTGGTCACAAAGACGGCCATGGCTGGGTTCGCCCAGAAGGCAGTACCGGCAAGGATAACGACATTGTGCTGCCGCACCACCAAATGAAAAACATCATTCACGGTGATTTTGTTTTGGTGCAACCGACGGACAACTCAAAACGTGGTCGCAAGGAAGGCCGCTTGGTTCGCGTACTTGAAGAACGTAAAACGCAAATTGTCGGTCGTTTCTTCTTAGAGTATGGCTACTCATACGTAGTGCCAGATGATTCTCGTATTTGCCAAGATATCTTGATCCCTAACGAGCACAAGTCTACGGCGCGCATGGGTAATGTGGTTGTGATTGAAATTACCGATCGCGGTACACGTTCACGCGGTATGATGGGTCAAGTGGTCGAAGTGTTAGGTGAGAAAATGGCGCCGGGCATGGAAACGCAAATTGCTATTCGCACCCACCAGATCCCACACGAGTGGCCAGAAGCGGTCGATAAACAAATTGAACACCTGGGCGAAGAAGTACCAGAAGAGGCGAAAGCTGGCCGTGTTGATTTGCGCCAATTGCCATTGATGACTATTGATGGTGAAGACGCACGAGACTTCGATGACGCAGTATTCTGTGAAGCGAAAAAAGGCGGCGGCTGGCGCTTATGGGTCGCTATTGCTGATGTGAGCTACTACGTTCGTCCAGAAACCGCATTAGATAAAGAAGCGATTAACCGTGGTAACTCGGTTTACTTCCCTTCGCAAGTTGTTCCTATGCTGCCAGAAGTGCTTTCAAATGGTCTGTGTTCTCTCAACCCGCAAGTTGATCGCTTGTGTATGGTGTGTGAGATGACGATTTCTGCGACGGGTAAGCTATCGAGCTATAAGCACTATGAAGGTGTGATGAACTCCCATGCTCGCCTGACCTACAACAAAGTGGGCGCAGTATTAGATGGCGATGAAGAGTTGCGTCAACGTTACGCACCTTTAGTACCGCATCTTGAAGAGCTACATAAGATGTACAAAGTGCTGAAAAGTGCTCGTGATAATCGTGGTGCGATTGAATTTGAAACGGTTGAAACTAAGTTCATCTTCAACGCAGAGCGTAAGATCGATCGTATTGAGCCGGTGATTCGTAACGATGCGCATAAGCTAATCGAAGAATGTATGATTCTGGCTAACATCGCTTCAGCATCATTGGTAGAGAAAGCTAAAGAAGCCGCGTTGTACCGTATTCATGAAACTCCGGGTGAACTGCGTCTGCAAGGTTTCCGTGACTTCCTGGGCGAGCTTGGTTTGAATCTTGGCGGCGGCTTAGAGCCATCACCAACCGATTACGCGGACTTGGTAAAACAGATTGCTGAGCGTCAAGATAAAGAGCTGATCCAAACTATGCTGCTACGCTCAATGAAGCAAGCGGTCTACAGTGCGGATAACTGTGGTCACTTTGGCTTAGCACTCAAACGCTACGCGCACTTTACTTCACCGATCCGTCGTTACCCAGACTTGCTACTGCACCGTGCAATCAAATACCTGATAGCTAAAGAAGAAGGGCGTAACCAAGATCGCTGGACACCAACCGGTGGTTACCACTATTCATTTGATGATATGGATTTCTACGGTGAGCAATGTTCGATGACCGAGCGTCGCGCGGATGATGCGACACGTGAAGTATCGGATTGGCTGAAATGTGAATACATGCAAGATCACGTCGGCGATGAGCTTGAAGGTGTGATTGCCAATGTGACCAGTTTTGGTTTCTTTGTCCGTCTAACAGAATTGCATATCGATGGTTTAGTGCATATTTCGTCACTGGCGAATGACTACTATCACTTTGACCCAGTAGGTCAAAGACTTATCGGTGAAAGCTTCGGTGCTATCTACCGTTTAGGTGATGCGGTTAAAGTAAAAGTTCAGGCCGTAAATCTGGATGACCGCCAAATTGACTTTGCATTAGTTGAAACAAGTCGTAAGCTACGCGGCGAAGGCAAGACGGCTAAAAAGCGTGCGGTCGAAGCTCAGCTTAAAGCAAAAGCGAAAAAACGTGCAGCAACGGGCGGCCGAGAGGATCGCAAAGCAAAACCTGCGATTGAGCCAACCAAGGCACCAGTGAAAGCTGAAGCCAAAGGTGAAGCGAAAAAGCCTAAGGTGAAAAAAGCGCGTAAGAAAAAACCGCATAGCAATTCCAAAAAGGGAAAGCGCAGTAGCACTAAGAGCAAGAGCGAATAGTCGTTTCAACAACAGGTTTAGAAAATGAGTAACGAATTTCTTTATGGCATCCATGCTGTAAAAGCAGTACTGGAACGCGAGCCGGAACGTTTTATTGAAGCGTACGTGCTAAAAGGTCGTCAAGACGATCGCTTAATGCCGATTTTGAATGAACTGCAACGCTGCGGTGTATCGATTCAACAGATGGGACGTAAAACACTGGATGACAAAGCACAAGGTGCGAATCACCAAGGTGTTATTGCCCGTGTTAAACCAGCTAAGCAGCTGAATGAAAATGATCTTGATGACATCATCGATCAGCATGAAGCGCCACTACTGTTGGTGCTTGATGGCGTGACTGATCCGCACAATCTGGGTGCGTGTCTACGTAATGCTGATGCTGCTGGTGTCGCTGCGATCATTGTACCTAAAGACCGTTCAGCACCAATGACCGCGACAGTAAGCAAAGTGGCCTGCGGCGCTGCGGAAATTGTGCCGCTTATCCGCGTGACTAACCTTGCTCGTACCATGCGTGCGCTGCAAGAGAAGGGCGTGTGGTTTGTTGGTACTGCCGGGGAAGCAACGCATGATATCTACCAAGCGAAGCTGACTGGCCCACTGGCTATTGTTATGGGTGCAGAAGGCGATGGTATGCGTCGCTTAACTCGCGAAACGTGCGATGATTTGATTAAGATCCCAATGGCGGGTACCGTATCGAGCCTTAACGTTTCAGTGGCATCTGGCATCTGCTTGTTTGAAGCGGTTCGTCAGCGTAGCTTATAAAACGAAGTTGCCGGAGTGATAGCACAAGTGTTTCACGTCGAAAGGCAAAATTGAGCAGCGCAAACTCACTATGAGTTTGACCAAAAGAGAAGGGGTGTGTCGCTATTTAAGCGTACATCCCTTTTTATTCTCCATTTCTCTCTTTTCTTTTTCTCGTCTCTCGCTTCCCATCTCTTGCTTTTCTCTTCTCTTTCTCGCCTCCCAATTCTTTTCTTCTCTCGCCTCTCAAATTCCCCAAGATTATTTTTCACTCGCCTCTTGAAGTTAAAACTGTGATCTGTATAATGCCTCGCACTGGTTAAGCCAGTTGTGAACCAATGAGCAGTGAGGAGCTGATAAATCTTCGATTTATTAGGTAATGTAGACTCAGCTTATGTTCGCGGTTAATACAATTAGGTATCTATTCTTCGGAATAACTGCTTTTAGAGGTGACTCTTTAAGCGGGGGTGGTTAATCGAAAATTAACTGACAATGCGTCCTAATCTTGGATGCTACGGTTTCACATAAATCAATCGGCATTCTCTCGCCTTATGCGAGTTTGAGTGGCGATATTGTTTGTGTAATATTTACTAATTGGAGCTCTGTCTCATGCAGAACCAACGTATCCGTATCCGCCTTAAAGCGTTCGATTACAAGCTAATCGATGCTTCAACAGCGGAAATCGTTGAAACAGCTAAGCGCACAGGCGCACAGGTTCGTGGTCCAATCCCACTACCTACTCGTAAAGAGCGTTTCACAGTTCTTATCTCTCCACACGTTAACAAAGATGCACGTGATCAGTACGAAATTCGTACTCACAAACGTCTAATCGACATCGTTGAGCCAACAGACAAAACTGTTGATGCTCTGATGCGTCTAGACCTAGCTGCAGGCGTTGACGTTCAAATTAGCCTAGGTTAAGGGAGATTAGAATAATGATTGGTCTAATCGGTCGTAAAGTGGGCATGACCCGCGTATTTACTGAAGACGGCGTTTCTATCCCAGTAACTGTTGTTGAAGTTGAAGCAAACCGTGTAACTCAAGTTAAATCTCTTGAGACTGACGGTTACGCAGCAATTCAAGTTACAGCTGGAACTAAGAAAGCTAACCGCGTTACTAAACCAGAAGCTGGTCACTTTGCTAAAGCAGGTGTTGAAGCTGGTCGTGGTCTTTGGGAATTCCGTTTGGAAAACGGTGAAGAGTTTGCAGTTGGCGCTGAGCTAACAGTTGAACTATTCAACGAAACTAAAAAAGTAGACGTTACTGGTACATCTAAAGGTAAGGGCTTCCAAGGCGCTGTTAAGCGTTGGAACTTCCGTACTCAAGATATGACTCACGGTAACTCATTGTCTCACCGTGCACCGGGTTCAATTGGCCAATGTCAAACTCCAGGTCGCGTGTTTAAAGGCAAGAAAATGGCAGGTCACATGGGTGCTGAGCGTGTAACGACTCAAAACCTAGAGATCGTACGTGTTGACGCTGAGCGCAATCTGCTTCTTATTAAAGGTGCAGTCCCAGGCGCAACTGGCGGCAACGTGATCGTTAAACCAGCTATTAAAGCATAACGTCTCAGGAGTAAGTAATGGAACTTATGGTTAAAGGTGCTGATGCACTGACTGTTTCTGAAACTACTTTCGGACGTGAGTTTAACGAAGCTCTGGTACACCAAGTAGTTGTTGCGTACGCAGCAGGTGCTCGTCAAGGTACTCGCGCTCAAAAAACACGTTCAGAAGTTTCTGGCGGTGGCGCTAAGCCATGGCGTCAAAAAGGTACTGGCCGTGCACGTGCTGGTACAATCCGTAGCCCAATCTGGCGTTCGGGTGGTGTTACTTTTGCTGCGAAACCTCAAGATCACAGCCAAAAAGTAAACAAGAAAATGTACCGCGGTGCTATGAAGAGCATTCTTTCTGAGCTAGTTCGTCAAGAGCGTCTAATCGTTGTTGATAACTTCTCTGTAGAAGCTCCAAAAACTAAAGAGCTAGTAGCTAAGCTTAAAGAACTTGAGCTTAACGATGTACTAATCGTAACTGGCGAAGTAGATGAGAATCTATTCTTAGCAGCTCGTAACCTATACAAAGTTGACGCACGTGATGTTGCTGGTATTGATCCAGTATCTCTAATTGCATTCAACAAGGTTCTAATGACTGCTGATGCAGTTAAGCAAGTTGAGGAGATGCTAGCATGATCACTGAAGAACGTATCCTAAAAGTTCTACGTGCTCCGCACATCTCTGAAAAAGCAACTATGGCTGCAGAGAAAGCGAACACTATCGTTTTCAAAGTAGCTAAAGATGCAACTAAGAAAGAGATCAAAGCAGCTGTAGAAAAGCTATTTGAAGTTGAAGTTAAGTCTGTAAATACTCTTATCACTAAGGGTAAGACCAAACGTCAAGGTCTACGCCAAGGTCGCCGCAGCGACGTTAAGAAAGCGTACGTTACTTTGAACGAAGGTCAAGATCTTGACTTTGTTGGCGGCGCGGAATAACAGGAGTAGTTGAGAAATGGCTATTGTTAAATGTAAGCCGACTTCCCCTGGTCGTCGTCACGTAGTTAAAGTTGTTAACGCTGACCTACACAAGGGTAAGCCTTACGCACCTCTTCTAGAGAAAAACTCTAAGAACGGCGGTCGTAACAACAACGGTCGTATTACAGTACGTCACATCGGTGGTGGTCATAAGCAACACTACCGTTTGATTGACTTCAAACGTACTAAAGACGGTATCCCAGCGAAAGTTGAACGTCTAGAATACGATCCAAACCGTAGCGCTAACATCGCTCTAGTTCTGTACGCAGACGGTGAGCGTCGTTACATCCTAGCACCTAAAGGTGTTAACGCAGGTGATGCAATCCAGTCTGGCCCAGATGCGCCAATCAAAGCTGGTAACGCTCTTCCAATGCGTAACATCCCAGTAGGTTCAACTGTACATAACGTTGAACTTAAACCTGGTAAAGGTGGTCAGCTAGCTCGTTCGGCTGGTGCATATGCTCAAATCGTTGCTCGCGACGGTTCATATGTAACTATCCGTCTACGTTCTGGCGAAATGCGCAAAGTATTGTCTGAAGGCCGTGCAACAATCGGTGAAGTAGGCAACTCTGAGCACATGCTACGTGAACTTGGTAAAGCTGGTGCTTCACGCTGGCGCGGCGTACGTCCAACCGTACGTGGTGTAGTAATGAACCCGGTTGATCACCCACACGGTGGTGGTGAAGGTCGCACATCTGGCGGTCGTCACCCTGTATCACCATGGGGTATGCCTACTAAAGGCTTCAAGACTCGTAAGAACAAACGCACTGACAAGTACATCGTACGTCGTCGTAACAAATAATCTATAAAGAGGAATCGCCATGCCACGTTCTCTCAAGAAAGGTCCTTTTATTGACCTACACTTGCTGAAGAAGGTAGAGAAAGCGGTGGAAAGCGGAGACAAAAAGCCTGTTAAGACTTGGTCCCGTCGCTCAATGATCATCCCTACGATGATCGGTTTGACCATCGCTGTCCATAATGGTCGTCAGCACGTACCAGTTTTCGTTACCGAAGAAATGATCGGTCACAAACTAGGTGAATTCGCACCAACTCGTACTTACCGTGGCCACGCTGCGGATAAGAAAGCTAAGAAGCGTTAAGGAGTAAATGATGGAAGCATTAGCTAAACATAACTTTGCTCGCATTTCTCCTCAGAAAGCTCGCTTAGTGGCAGACCAGATTCGTGGTAAATCAGTTGATCAAGCTCTAGAAATCTTGACGTTCAGCAACAAAAAAGCTGCTGAACTAATCAAGAAAGTTCTTGAATCAGCTATCGCGAACGCGGAGCACAACGAAGGTGCAGATATCGACGATCTAAATGTCGCTAAAATCTTCGTAGATGAAGGCCCAACCATGAAGCGTATTATGCCTCGTGCTAAAGGTCGTGCGGATCGTATCTTGAAGCGTTCAAGCCACATCACTATTGTTGTAGCAGATCGCTAAGAGACTAGGAGAGTAAGCAATGGGTCAAAAAGTACATCCAAATGGTATTCGTCTAGGCATCGTTAAGCCTTGGAATGCTACATGGTTTGCTAACACCAAAGATTTCGCTGACAACCTAGACGGCGACTTCAAGGTACGTCAGTTCCTTACAAGCGAACTGAAAAAAGCATCACTATCACGCATCGTTATCGAACGTCCTGCGAAAAGCATCCGTGTGACTATTCACACTGCTCGTCCAGGCGTAGTTATCGGTAAAAAAGGCGAAGACGTAGAGAAACTACGTGCAGCTGTAGCAAAAATCGCAGGTGTACCAGCGCAAATTAACATCGCTGAAGTACGTAAGCCTGAGCTTGATGCTCAACTTGTAGGTGATAGCATCGCGTCTCAACTAGAGCGTCGCGTTATGTTCCGTCGTGCTATGAAGCGCGCGGTACAAAATGCTATGCGTCTAGGCGCTAAAGGCATCAAAGTGCAAGTAAGCGGCCGTCTTGGCGGCGCTGAAATCGCACGTGCTGAGTGGTACCGTGAAGGCCGTGTGCCTCTACACACTCTACGTGCTGACATTGATTACGCAACTTCTTCGGCTCACACCCAATACGGTGTGATCGGCATTAAAGTTTGGATCTTCAAAGGTGAGATTCTAGGCGGTATGCCAGCAGCTAACGCTGTGGAGCCGAAAGGCGATAAGCCTAAGAAGCAGCGCAAAGGCCGTAAGTAAGGAGTCGACAGATGCTACAACCTAAACGTACTAAGTTCCGTAAGGTTCAGACAGGTCGTAACCGTGGTCTAGCTAAAGGTACTGATGTAAGCTTCGGCGAATTCGGTCTTAAAGCTGTTGGCCGTGGTCGTCTAACTGCTCGTCAAATTGAAGCGGCACGTCGTGCAATGACACGTCACGTTAAGCGTCAAGGTAAAATCTGGATCCGTGTGTTCCCAGACAAACCAATCACAGAAAAACCACTTGAAGTTCGTCAAGGTAAGGGTAAAGGTAACGTTGAGTACTGGGTAGCCCAAATCCAACCTGGAAAGGTAATGTACGAAATGGGTGGCGTTCCTGAAGAATTGGCACGTGAAGCGTTCCGCCTAGCGGCACGTAAACTGCCATTCAAGACGACATTTGTAACTAAGCAGGTGATGTGATGAAAGCACAAGATCTACGCGAAAAAAACGTTGAAGAGCTTAATGCTGAGCTTTTGACTTTGCTACGTGAACAGTTCAACTTGCGTATGCAAGCTGCGACTGGTCAACTACAGCAAACTCATACTCTAAAAGCTGTACGCCGTGATATCGCACGTGTGAAAACTGTTTTGACTGAAAAGGCAGGCGCATAATGAGCGAAGTAAAACGTACTCAACAAGGCCGTGTTGTTAGCGACAAGATGGACAAGTCTATCGTTGTTGCAATCGAACGTTTCGTAAAACACCCGATTTACGGTAAATTCGTTCGCCGCACGACTAAAGTACACGCACACGACGAGAACAACGAATGTGGCCTAGGCGACAAAGTTGAAATCGCTGAGTGTCGTCCACTGTCTAAGACTAAGTCTTGGACTTTGGTAAGCGTTCTAGAAAAAGCGAAAGGTTAATCCCTAGCTAATTCTATGAAACGAAACGGCTCCAAAAAATATTTTGGGGCCGTTTATTTTTTGACTACCCAATCACAAAAAAGGGTGGTACAATTCGCGTCCCTTTTAAAGAGGCAGCCCGACCCGTGATGGGTCTAGTTATTAATATTTAGCGGAGCACTAACAATGATCCAAATGCAAAGTACACTTGACGCTGCAGATAACTCTGGTGCGCGCAAGGTAATGTGTATTAAGGTCCTGGGTGGTTCTCACCGCCGTTATGCACATATCGGTGACGTCATCAAGGTTACAGTGAAAGAAGCAATTCCTCGCGGTAAAGTTAAAAAAGGTGATGTTCTGAAGGCGGTAGTAGTGCGCACCCGTAAAGGCGTTCGTCGCCCAGACGGTTCTGTCATTCGCTTCGACCGTAATGCTTGCGTATTGCTTAACGACAATACAGAGCAACCAATCGGTACACGTATCTTTGGCCCTGTGACACGCGAACTTCGTGGCGATAAATTCATGAAGATCGTTTCACTTGCTCCAGAAGTTCTGTAAGGAGCGCTATAATGGCAGCTAAAATCCGTCGTAATGACGAAGTAATCGTTCTTGCTGGTAAAGACAAAGGCAAGAAAGGTAAAGTAACTAAGGTTCTAGCAACTGGTAAAGTTGTTGTTGAAGGTATCAACCTAGTTAAGAAACACCAAAAACCTGTTCCTGCTCTAAATATCCAAGGTGGTATTGTTGAGCAAGAAGCAGCTATTGATGCTTCTAACGTTGCAATCTTTAACGCAGCAACTGGTAACGCGGACCGAGTAGGTTTCCGTTTTGAAGAAGGCAAAAAAGTGCGTTTCTTCAAGTCTAACGGTGAAACAATTAAGTAATTTGGAGTTCTACTATGGCGAAACTGCATGATTACTACAAGTCGTCTGTAGTCGCTGAACTGACCAAAGAGTTCAGCTACACAAGCGTCATGCAAGTCCCTAGAATCGAAAAGATCACCCTAAACATGGGTGTGGGTGAAGCAATCAACGATAAGAAACTGCTAGAAAACGCAGCAGCTGATATGGCAACGATCTCTGGTCAAAAGCCACTTATCACTAAAGCGCGTAAATCTGTTGCAGGTTTCAAAATCCGTGAAGGCTACCCAATCGGTTGTAAAGTAACCTTGCGTGGCGAACGTATGTGGGATTTTCTTGAGCGTTTGATTAACATCGCTCTACCACGTGTACGTGACTTCCGTGGTGTTAGCGCTAAGTCTTTTGACGGACGCGGTAACTACAGCATGGGCGTTCGCGAGCAAATCATCTTCCCGGAAATCGACTTTGATAAAGTTGATCGTGTACGCGGTCTTGATATTACTATCACGACGTCAGCTGGCACAGATGCGGAAGGCCGAGCTCTGCTGGCTGCCTTTAACTTCCCATTCCGTAAGTAAGGTGAAGGGTTACTGTTATGGCTAAAAATTCGATGAAAGCACGTGAAGCTAAACGTGCAAAACTAGTAGCTAAGTTCGCTGAAAAGCGTGCTGCGCTAAAAGTTATCATTAGCGATGTAAACGCATCTGAAGAAGCTCGTTGGGAAGCAGTTCTTAAACTGCAATCACTTCCACGTGATTCAAGTGCATCACGTCAGCGCAACCGTTGCAACCAAACTGGTCGCCCACACGGTTACCTGCGTAAGTTCGGTCTAAGCCGTATTAAAGTTCGCGAAGCTTGCATGAAAGGCGAGATTCCTGGACTTCGTAAGGCTAGCTGGTAATTGCCACTTAATCATTTGGAGTAAATCTTATGAGCATGCAAGATCCGATTTCGGATATGCTGACCCGCGTTCGCAACGGTCAGGCAGCAAACAAAGTTGCTGTAAAAATGCCTTCTTCAAAGCTTAAAGTTGCTATTGCTGCATTACTTAAAGCTGAAGGTTACATCGTAGACTTCGCTGTTAACAGCGAAGCTAAACCTGAGCTAGAAGTTACTCTTAAGTACTTCCAAGCTAAACCAGTTATCGAGCAACTTAAGCGTGTTTCTCGTCCAGGCCTACGCGTTTACAAGAAGAAAGATTCTCTTCCTTCTGTAATGGGTGGTCTAGGTGTTGCTATCGTTTCAACTTCCAAGGGTCTTATGTCAGACCGTGCTGCGCGTAAAGCAGGTCTTGGTGGTGAAATCATCTGTTACGTTGCCTAAGGAGTAGACTATGTCTCGTGTTGCTAAAGCACCTGTCGCTATTCCAGCTGGCGTAGAGGTGAAACTAAACGGCCAAGAAGTTACTGTAAAAGGTGCTAAAGGCGAACTAACTCGCGTTCTTAACAACGCAGTTGTTATCGCTCAGGAAGAAAACAACCTTACTTTCGGTCCACGTGAAGGTGTTGTAAACGCATGGGCACAAGCAGGTACTGCTCGTGCACTAGTTAACAACATGGTAATCGGTGTGACTGAAGGCTTTGTGAAGAAGCTAACGCTTAAAGGTGTAGGTTACCGTGCTGCTATCAAAGGCAACGCTGTAGGTCTAACACTAGGCTTCTCTCACCCTGTTGAGCATGAACTGCCAGCGGGTATTACAGCTGAATGTCCAAGCCAAACTGAAATCATTCTTACTGGTTGCGATAAGCAAGTAGTAGGTCAAGTTGCGGCTGATATTCGTTCTTACCGTGCTCCTGAACCTTACAAAGGTAAAGGTGTTCGTTACGCAGATGAAAATGTGCGTACCAAAGAAGCTAAGAAGAAGTAAGGTAACACTATGGATAAGAAAGCATCTCGCATCCGTCGTGCTACACGTGCACGTCGTAAGATTGCAGAACTTGGTGCAACTCGCCTGGTAGTACACCGTACTCCTCGCCATGTTTACGCTCAAGTTATCGCGGCAAACGGCTCTGAGGTTATCGCAGCTGCTTCTACTGTAGAAAAAGCGATCCGTGAGCAAGTGAAATACACTGGTAACATCGATGCAGCTAAAGCAGTTGGTAAAGCTGTTGCTGAGCGCGCTCTTGAAAAAGGCGTGACTTCAGTTGCATTCGATCGTTCTGGTTTCCAATACCACGGTCGAGTAGCGGCGCTAGCAGATTCTGCTCGCGAAGCTGGTCTGAAATTCTAAGGTAGGGTTGGAAGATGGCTAAAGAACAACAAGTTCAAGCGAATGATTTGCAAGAAAAGCTAATCGCAGTTAACCGCGTTTCTAAAACGGTTAAAGGCGGTCGAATCATGAGCTTTACTGCACTAACAGTAGTTGGTGACGGTAACGGTCGCGTAGGTTTCGGTTACGGCAAAGCACGTGAAGTACCTGCAGCGATTCAAAAAGCAATGGAAAAGGCACGTCGTAACATGACTACGATCGCGCTTAACGAAGGTACTCTTCACCACCCAGTGAAAGGTCGCCATTCGGGCTCTAAAGTTTACATGCAGCCTGCTGCTGAAGGTACTGGTGTTATCGCCGGCGGCGCAATGCGTGCAGTACTTGAAGTTGCTGGTGTACACAACGTACTATCTAAAGCATACGGTTCTACGAACCCTATCAACATCGTTCGTGCTACGATCGATGCACTAGGTAGCGTTAAGTCACCAGAAATGGTTGCTGCTAAACGTGGTCTAACTGTTGAATCTATTTCGGAGTAAGAACACGATGGCAACTATTAAAGTAACTCAAACTAAAAGCTCAATTGGTCGTCTGCCAAAGCACAAAGCTACTTTGCGCGGTCTAGGCCTTCGTAAAATCAACCACACAGTAGAACTTGAAGATACTCCGTGCGTGCGCGGCATGATCAACAAGGTTTACTACATGGTTAAAGTTGAGGAGTAATCACAAATGCGTTTGAATACTCTATCACCGGCTGCTGGCTCTAAACATGCTCCTAAGCGTGTAGGTCGCGGTATCGGTTCAGGCCTAGGCAAAACTGCTGGCCGTGGTCATAAAGGCCAAAAGTCGCGTTCTGGCGGTAAAGTTCGTCCAGGTTTTGAAGGCGGTCAAATGCCTCTGAAACAACGTCTACCTAAATTCGGTTTCACTTCTCGTAAGAGCCTAGTGTCTGCTGAAATTCGTCTAGCTGAGCTAGCGAAAGTTGAAGGTGACGTGGTAGATCTAAACAGCCTTAAAGCTGCTAACCTAATCACTAAGAACATCGAGTTCGTTAAGATCGTTCTTTCTGGTGAAGTTAACAAAGCGATGACTGTTAAAGGTCTACGCGTGACTAAAGGCGCTAAAGCTGCAATCGAAGCTGCAGGCGGTAAAATCGAAGAATAATCTTCGAAGGAAAGGTACAGATGGCTAAAAAACCAGGACAAGATTTTAGTAGTGCGAAAAATGGATTGGCGGAGCTTAAATCGCGCCTTTTGTTTGTATTAGGTGCTCTTTTAGTATTCCGCGCCGGTTCATTCGTACCAATCCCTGGTATTGACGCTGCTGTACTTGCCGATTTGTTCGAACAGCAAAAAGGTACCATCGTAGAAATGTTTAACATGTTCTCCGGTGGTGCTCTTGAGCGTGCGTCTATATTAGCGTTGGGCATCATGCCGTATATTTCGGCTTCAATTGTTGTCCAACTGCTAACCGTAGTTCATCCAGCGTTAGCTGAACTCAAGAAAGAGGGTGAAGCAGGCCGTCGTAAGATAAGCCAATATACACGCTACGGCACGCTTGTACTTGCAACATTCCAAGCTATTGGTATTGCAACTGGCCTACCAAACATGGTCGATAATCTGGTTGTTATCAACCAAACCATGTTTACGCTAATTGCTACCGTAAGTTTAGTAACCGGTACCATGTTCTTAATGTGGTTAGGTGAACAAATTACAGAGCGCGGAATTGGTAACGGTATTTCGGTACTGATCTTTGCAGGTATTGTTGCTGGATTGCCTTCGGCAATCGGTCAAACAATCGAGCAAGCGCGTCAAGGTGAACTGCATGTACTTCTTCTGCTGTTGATTGCGGTACTTGCTTTTGCGGTAATTTACTTTGTTGTTTTCATGGAGCGTGGTCAACGTCGTATCGTTGTAAACTACGCGAAGCGTCAACAAGGTCGTAAAGTATTTGCTGCGCAAAGCACTCACTTGCCACTTAAAATTAATATGGCAGGTGTTATTCCAGCAATCTTCGCATCAAGCATTATCCTGTTCCCAGGAACATTGGCGCAGTGGTTTGGTCAAAATGGTGAGAGCAGCGCGTTCGGTTGGTTAACTGACGTGTCTTTGGCTCTTAGCCCAGGTCAACCTCTGTATGTAATGCTTTATGCAGCAGCGATTATCTTCTTCTGCTTCTTCTACACGGCGTTGGTTTTCAACCCGCGTGAAACAGCAGATAACTTGAAGAAGTCTGGTGCATTCGTACCCGGTATCCGCCCAGGCGAGCAGACAGCGAAATACATTGATAAAGTGATGACACGTTTAACCCTAGCGGGTGCACTGTATATTACCTTTATCTGTCTGATCCCAGAGTTCATGATGGTCGCGTGGAACGTACGTTTCTACTTCGGCGGTACATCACTACTAATCGTAGTGGTTGTAATCATGGATTTCATGGCACAGGTACAGACTCATATGATGTCCCAACAGTATGATTCTGTGTTGAAAAAAGCGAATCTGAAAGGCTATGGCCGTTAATACGGCGGTAACCTCAGATTTCATTTACGGAGTTTAGCAATGAAAGTTCGTGCTTCCGTTAAAAAAATCTGCCGTAACTGTAAAGTAATCAAGCGTAACGGTGTCGTTCGCGTGATTTGCAGTGAGCCAAAGCATAAACAGCGCCAAGGCTAATCAGCAGAAATTTTTACTTGAAATGTAAGGTAGTGTCGAGTATATTCCTCGGCCTACCTTTTGCGTGCAAAAGAAGTAGTACTCCGCAGCGTATCCGAGACGGGCTTTGCTGCGGCTAATTCTTTTATGAAACACTATGGAGTGAATAATGGCCCGTATAGCAGGCATTAACATTCCTGATCAAAAACATGCTGTGATTGCACTAACGTCAATCTACGGCATCGGTAAGACTCGCTCAAAAGCTATCCTAGCTGAAGTGGGTATTGCTGAAGATGTTAAGATCAGTGAACTATCTGATGAACAGATCGATCAACTGCGTGATGGTGTAGCTAAATACACTGTAGAAGGTGATCTACGTCGTGAAGTATCTATGAACATCAAGCGTCTTATGGACCTTGGCTGTTACCGTGGTCTTCGTCATCGTCGCAGTCTACCACTACGTGGACAGCGTACTAAAACCAACGCTCGCACCCGCAAGGGTCCGCGTAAGCCGATCAAGAAATAGTCGGGAAGGTAGAGTACAATGGCTAAACAACCAACTCGCGCGCGTAAACGCGTTCGCAAACAAGTTGCAGACGGTGTTGCGCACATCCATGCTTCTTTCAACAACACAATCGTAACCATTACTGACCGTCAAGGTAACGCACTAGCTTGGGCTACTGCAGGTGGTTCAGGTTTCCGTGGTTCTCGTAAGTCTACTCCGTTCGCTGCACAGGTTGCTGCTGAGCGTTGTGCTGAAATGGCTAAAGAATACGGTCTAAAGAACTTGGAAGTTATGGTTAAGGGTCCAGGTCCAGGTCGCGAATCTACTGTTCGTGCACTGAACGCTGCTGGTTACCGCATCACGAACATCGTTGATGCTACACCAATCCCTCATAACGGTTGTCGTCCACCTAAGAAACGTCGCGTATAACGTTTCTAGGACAATTGGAGAAGAATCATGGCAAGATATTTGGGTCCTAAGCTTAAGCTTAGCCGTCGTGAAGGCACAGACTTATTCCTTAAGTCTGGTGTTCGTGCGATCGATACCAAGTGTAAAATTGATAACGCACCAGGTGTACACGGCGCTCGTCGCGGTCGTCTATCTGAGTATGGCGTTCAGCTTCGTGAGAAGCAAAAAGTTCGTCGTATGTACGGCGTTCTAGAAAAACAATTCCGTAACTACTACAAAGAAGCTGCGCGCCTTAAAGGCAACACAGGTGAAAACCTGCTTCAACTTCTTGAAGGTCGTCTTGATAACGTAGTTTACCGTATGGGTTTTGGTGCTACTCGCGCTGAAGCACGTCAGCTAGTTAGCCACAAAGCTATCGTAGTTAACGGTAAAGTTGTAAACGTTCCTTCTTTCAAAGTAGCGGCTAACGACGTTGTTGCAATTCGCGAGAAAGCTAAACAGCAATCTCGTATTAAAGCATCTCTAGAAGTTGCTGAACAACGCGAAAAACCAACTTGGATTGAAGTAGATGGCGGCAAGATGGAAGGTACATTCAAGCGTATGCCTGAACGTTCTGATCTGTCAGCTGACATCAACGAACAATTGATCGTCGAGCTTTACTCTAAGTAAGGTTTAAACTAAAGAGAGGACACAATGCAGGGTTCTGTAACAGAATTTCTTAAGCCACGTCTTGTTGACATCGAACAAATCAGCACGACACACGCAAAAGTAACTCTTGAGCCGTTAGAGCGTGGTTTCGGCCATACTCTTGGTAATGCACTTCGCCGAATTCTTCTATCTTCTATGCCGGGTTGTGCGGTTACTGAAGTTGAGATTGAAGGCGTTCTACACGAATACAGCACTAAAGAAGGCGTTCAAGAAGATATTCTTGAAATCCTACTGAACCTTAAAGGTTTGGCTGTACGCGTTGCCGAAGGCAAAGATGAAGTGTTTATTACGCTGAATAAATCAGGCTCGGGCCCTGTGGTTGCAGGTGACATCACCCATGATGGTGATGTAGAGATCACTAACCCTGAACACGTTATTTGTCACCTAACGGATGACAACGCTGAGATCGCTATGCGTATCAAAGTTGAACGTGGTCGTGGTTATGTTCCTGCTTCTGCTCGTATCCATACCGAAGAAGATGAGCGTCCTATTGGTCGCCTACTGGTTGACGCAACATACAGTCCAGTAGACAAGATTGCTTACTCTGTTGACGCGGCTCGTGTAGAGCAACGTACAGACTTAGACAAGCTTGTTATCGATATGGAAACGAACGGTACTCTAGACCCTGAGGAAGCAATCCGTCGTGCAGCTACTATCCTAGCTGAACAACTGGATGCGTTCGTAGATCTTCGTGATGTACGTGTACCTGAGGAGAAGGAAGAGAAGCCTGAATTTGATCCTATCCTACTGCGTCCTGTAGACGATCTTGAACTAACAGTTCGCTCTGCTAACTGTTTGAAAGCAGAAGCGATTCACTACATCGGTGATCTTGTACAGCGTACTGAGGTTGAGCTACTTAAAACGCCAAACCTTGGTAAAAAATCTCTTACTGAGATTAAAGACGTACTTGCATCACGTGGTCTGTCTCTGGGCATGCGCCTAGAAAACTGGCCACCAGCGTCTATCGCTGAAGATTAATCGATACTAGTTAGAAGGATTAGGTCATGCGCCATCGTAAGAGTGGTCGTCAACTCAACCGCAACAGCTCACATCGTAAAGCGATGTTCAGCAATATGGCTAGCTCTTTAGTACGTCATGAAGTTATCAAGACTACATTGCCTAAAGCAAAAGAGCTACGTCGCGTAGTTGAGCCTTTGATTACACTAGCTAAGACTGACAGTGTTGCTAACCGTCGTCTTGCATTTGCACGCACTCGTGATAACGAAGTTGTTGCAAAACTGTTTAACGAACTAGGTCCACGTTTTGCTGCTCGTCAGGGCGGTTACACTCGTATCCTAAAAGCTGGCTTCCGTGCTGGTGATAAAGCTCCAATGGCTTACATTGAGCTTGTAGATCGCCCAGCTGCTGAAGAAGCTGCTGAGTAATCAGGTTCGAAAGACAAAAAAAGCCGAGCATTAGCTCGGCTTTTTTATTGTCTGGAATTTAGGATTTAGACATTCTTGTCTATTTCACTTCTTAGCTGCTTAGTCAGCGCTTTTCCAAAGATCACCCAGTGAGCCTAGTAGGCCTTCACTTGCACCACTATCCCCTAGATATCCTAAAATGACAGGTACAAACTGATTGATCATCGATGGATCAAGACCTGCTTTTTCGAATACGCTTTTCACTGCATCCATGTTTTCAACTTTGCCTAGCAGGTTCTGTGCGTCAGGAATGTTCGATGACCAAGGGATCAGCGATTCCAGCTCAGAAAGGTCGCCTGAAGATAATTGATTTTCAGCGAGTGAAAACAACGCGTTGGTCCCTTTTAGCGCTTCTTCAGGAGACACATCAAGTTTTTGCGTTAGCAATTCAGTCATCGGTAGTGAATGACCAGCGACATCATATTTTTCTGAGACACTGCTGATCAAGTCGGTTGTATCTTTGCTGGTCACTGAGTCTAAGAATGAACTGGCATTCACGGTAGTGGCGAAGAGTAGCACTGCGAAACCGGCGGCACATTTTTTCATTGTTATATTCCTTTTACGTTGTTCGTCCCTATATTTTAGTTAAAAAAAAGCGACGCTGTGCGCCGCTTTTTCGATAACTAAGTTTTAACTCAATTATAGGATGTCTAGTAGTTCTACTTCGAACACAAGTGCTGCGAACGGAGGAATTGCAGCGCCAGCGCCACGCTCACCGTATGCAAGGTCTTGTGGGATGTATAGTTTCCACTTAGAGCCTACAGGCATTAGTTGAAGTGCTTCAACCCAGCCTTTGATTACGCCAGTTACTGGGAACTCAGCAGGTTGACCGCGAGATACAGAGCTGTCGAATACAGTGCCGTCAGTTAGCTCACCGTGGTAGTGTACGCGAACTTGCTTGTCAGATGTTGGGATCTCGCCAGTACCTTCAGTGATGATTTCGTACTGAAGACCAGATTCAAGCACAGTCACTTCTGGACGAAGAGCGTTGTCAGTTAGGAATACTTCACCGTCAGCCGCTGCCGCTTTTGCTGCTTCTTGACGAGCTGATTCAGCGCGAGTGTGAAGCTCTTGCAGTGCGTTGTTGATTTCGTCGATTTCGATCGCTGGCATGTCACCAGTTAGTGCAGTTGCAATGCCGGCAGCGATTGCATCAACATTAAGACCTTCAATACCAGAACCCGCTAGTTGCTGGCCCATTTGTAGACCAATACCGTAGCTTGCTTTTTGCTCTACAGTTTCAAATTTAACTTCAGACATGATGTCTCTCTTTCATCGCTATATAAAGTACCAAAGGATACCAGCATTAGTGCCTTGAGGAAACGTCAGCCCTGAGACTTTGTTGCAGAGCGATTATAGTGAGAGCTAGGTCTTAATTTTTGCCACAAACGGTCAGTTTTGACAGCAGCATTACTTTCAGAGGCGAAATTCCCTATACTCAAGAAGAGTAGGTTTTTATACTTGGTACTCAGTTGTTTGGAGACAGGTTCAATGAATCGCCGTAAGAAAAAACCACAGCAAGTCGATTATGTTCAGTTGATGAAAGACAAGTTTGCTGAATTTGATTGGGCAAAGATCAAAGATGGCACTCTTAGCCAGTGGGCACGCTTGCCTAAGTTGCACCAGCGCGGCTTAATGGTGTTAACGCCTTTGGTGTTGATTCTATTGGTGGTACCTTTCCCACAGTCGGCTGATGAGCCACAGCCAGAAGCCAGTCAACGAGTCGCGATTGATATCAATACTCAAAGTCTCAGTGAGCAAGGTGAAGTGCAATCGCCGGAAACGCTCAGTGATGAGTGGAAAGAGTATACGGTGAAAAATGGTGACACTTTGGCACAAGTTTTCCGTTCTAATGGTTTGCCGATGTCGGATCTCAATGCCTTGGTTAAAGTTGAAGGTAGCGATAAGCCACTGAGCCGAATCAAAGCCGGTCAATTAGTGCGTTTTAAACTTGCACAAGATGGCTCTTTAGATATTCTGCAATTGGAAAAGTCCGCCCAATCGGTGATGTTTTTCCGTGTATCTGATGGCGGTTTTGGCCGCAGTAAGTAATTACTTACTCGCCAATGATGGTCTCGTTATAAATCTCTCTTTCGTCGTTGAATCAACTCCTTCAACGGCAAGAGCGGAATAATGATCAGCAATATTCCTAGCGCTGTCATGCTATCTGGAATTTCATTAAAGCCCCACACGCCAAGCAACACTACAAATACCAAGCCAGAATACTCCGCCAAGGCGATTTGTCCGGCAGGGGCGGCCTTATAGGCTTTTACCGCCAAGCCATTGTAGAGCAAAATTAAGCCTGCACTACCAGCGACCAGCAGCAGTGCCTGCCAATCTAGCGGCTGCCAAGTTAAATACGCCAACAAAGCGGTTATTGGCAAGGAAATGAGTGAAGTCCAAAACAGAGCCGTAATCACGGTTTGTTGCGCCGGAAGTTTTCTTGCGAGTAAATTAAATAGCGCTAAGGTAATTGCAGTGCCGAGAGCAAAATAGCCCGCCCAGTGAAATTGTGAAGGCCGTAAGACAATCAGTACACCGATAAAGCCAATCATGGTTGATAGCGCTTTTCCCCATGGTGGTATCTCTTTCAATAACAATATCGACAGAGGTAGCATTAATAGCGGGGCGGCGTAAAAAATTGCGTTAGCGGTGGCTAAGGGTAAGTGAGTAACCGCTATCATCATACAACCACTGCCGATGATGATCAGCAATGCGCGAATAGTAATGATAGCTGGCGCCGTCAATGCCCGTTGTCGCTTGCTTTGTTTCAGCCACAGCGGCAATACGATGAGCACTGAAAATAACTGGCGCAGAAAAACATACTGAAAAGTTGAAATCCCCCCTTCGAGCATTTTGACCGCCACATCTGATAAAGAGGCGGCCAAATTACCAACGACTAATAACGTTATGGCGATCGTCGTGATCGACCAATTCATTATTGCGCCATTTCGCTTGTGACACTTCTCTTCATATCAACATGGGGAATACCATCTTCTAGGTACATTGTTGATGTTTGCACAAAGCCATGTTGCTGATAAAAAGCAGTAAGGTGTTGTTGAGCGCCTATTTCGATTGCTTGATTTGGCCAACGTTGCAGGCATTGTGCGATAGCTTGTTGTAATAACTGATGACCTAAGCCAGCGCCTCGCGCACTTTGTTTCGTGGCGACACGACCGATACTGACACTCGGATAGCTGGTGCCCTGTGGTAATAAGCGCGCACATGCCACCAACTGATTTTGCTGGTAACCAAGTAAATGCATCACACCATCGAGGGTGTCTTTGTCATCCAGTTCAGGATATGGGCAGGTTTGTTCAACCACAAATACATCCACACGTAACTTAAGTAATTGATACAACTCGTGGTTAGTAAGTTGTGCAAAGGGTATTGCTTTCCAAGTGATCATAGAAATCTTCGAATAATTAATCTTTACTCACCATAGCAAGCGAGGCATTTTTCAACATTAACATTTGTTAAGCTCAGCGCCAATTTTGCCAAATATCTCGAGATGGCGATGAGTAATATAGCGTGGGTTTACGACTAATCCTGAATGCGGTGTTTTATTCGACTCAGGCTAACCGAAGAAATACCAAGGTAGGCGGCAATCTGATAGTCAGTCAGACGCGGCTCAAGTTGTGGGAAATGGTGACAGAACAGTTGATAGCGTTCTTCAGGGCTATACAGCAACATAAAACGCTCTTTATTTTCTTTATGCATCAACTGCGCTTCGACCAATTTCAAATAGATAGGATGATGAGCCAAACGCCATTGTTGTAGTGTCTTGATAGGTAAACAAAGGATCAAACACGGTGTAAGAGTTTCAATCAAAAAAGGTGAGCCTTGTTGTTTGATTAGGCTTTCAAAACCAATGACCCAGTCTTGCTCCCAATAAAACTCTTTACTGAACTCTTTTCCTTGTTCAGTGAGATAACTGGCGTGGCAAAGCCCTTCTAAAACAAAATAAAAAGCATTGGCTCGCGCACCTTGTTCTACCAATATATGGCGTGTTGGCAACTCTAATGGGCTTGCGAGTTCAACCAGTTGTGCAATTTCATCATCTGAGAAATCATGCTGGCGAAGGTGGTCTGTAAAGCGTGAATCCATAAGGTGCTTCCTTCCTCATACGGGCAAAATAGCCATAAAAAAGCCGCTATATAATGATAGCGGCTTGAGTTTAACTGCTTGCCCTACAACAAGGTAGGTAACAAGTGATTATTTTTGTAGATCAATTTGGTAAATCGCAAAGCCAACATCATCGGTTGCGACTTGCTTCATTGGGTATTGACCTTTGTCTTTAATAAACTGAGTTGCTTTTTCGCTTGGCGAGGTTTCAAAACGAATATCAAGTTTCTTATCCGCCGTGATTGGTGCAAATGTCCAGTTGTTATCAGCACTTGGCGTTACTTCACCTTTCTCTTTGCTTACGCGAGAGATATAAGCGGCAACCACTGAGCGGTTTTCATCTGGTGAATCAAACGCAATGTGGTCGCTACCCGTACCGGCAAATTTGTTGCTGTATGCACGGTAGTTGTTGGTTGCCACGATGAACTCTTGGTCTGGGTTGATTGCTTTACCTTGGAACGTCAAACCGACGATACGTTTAGCGTCTGCGTTAACCAGTTTACAGTCACCGTCGTATTTTGCAGGTTGAGTGATATCAACTTGGTAGTTAACGCCATCCATTACATCAAAGTTGTAAGTACGGAAACCATCCCAGTTAATCAGAGATTGTGGTGCTGTTGTGTTAATGTCGATTTGATTAAATTGACCCGCAGAACATTCTAACCACTCTTGTACATCTTTACCGGTCATCTTCAACGCAACCAGTGTATTTGGGTATAGGTAAAGATCCGCTGCGTTACGGAAAGTAAGCTGACCAGATTCAACTTCGGTAAAGCCTGATGGGTCATCTTTACGGCCGCCCGCTTTAAAAGGCGCAGCAGCAGAAAGTACTGGAATGTCAGCTAGATCTGGGTCACCTTGAATAAAGCGTTCAACGTAATCTTGTTGTGCAAGGTTAACGATTTGTACCGTTGGGTCGTCTTGAACAAGAGACAGGAAGCTGTACATTACGTCATTCGCTTTACCGATTGGCTGGTTAACAAATTCACGTGTACCTTTGTGGTCAGCTTGTAGTGCTTGAACCATGCCTTCGTCGGCTTTAGCTAACGACTTTTTATTGATGCCATCGTAGATAGGGCGAGCTTCTGCTTTGCCTTCAACGACTTGCCACTTGCCATCTTTTTGTGCCAATTGCAGATCAATCACGCCAACATGGCTACCCCAACGGCCTGGCATCACTGATGCTACGCCATTAATGGTACCGTTTTCATTGTCAACGCCAGGAATGTTATCAAAACCTTTACCAGGGAAAACCGCGTGCGAGTGGCCAAAAGCAATCGCATCGATGCCTTCAACGTCCGCTAGGTAGTAAGTCGAGTTTTCTGCGCCTGATTTGTGCGGATCAGAGGCAACTCCTGAGTGCGGGATCGCCACGATAACGTCAGCACCTTCCGCTTTCATTTGTGGGATCAACTCTTCTGCTGATTCCTTGATATCTTTGGCGAAAACTTGGCCTTCTAAGTTTTTCTTATCCCAAATCATGATTTGAGGTGGCACGAAACCAATGTAACCCACTTTGATTTGATGCTCTGCGCCATCAACATCTTTAAATGTGTGTGTTTTGATGATGTAAGGCTTGAAGTAGTGTTTGCCGGTTTTCTTATCAAATACGTTAGCACTCACGTATGGGAAGTTCGCGTCATTGATGGTTTCTGCTAGAAACTCTAGACCGTAGTTAAACTCGTGGTTACCAATGTTGCCCACATCGTAGTTTAGTTGGTTCATTGCCTTGTAGACAGGGTGAACTTCACCCGCATCAATGCCTTTATCAGCCATGTAGTCGCCCATTGGGCTACCTTGGATCAAATCACCATTATCAACCAGTACGCTGTTTTCAACTTCAGCGCGAGCTTGTTTAACTAAAGTAGCAGTACGTGTAAGACCGATTTTCTCAGAGGCTGAGTCTTTGTAGTAATCGTAATCCATCACGTTAGTGTGAATATCAGTTGTTTCAATAATACGAAGTTTGATCGTATCTGCCATTGCAGGACCTGCCATGGTCAACATGCCACCAAGCACTGCTAGGGTTAAAGGTTTCACTGCTACTTTCATTTTTTTCGCTCCGATAGCGTTATTTTCACTGCGGCTAATGTAACAAAATGTCATGTAACTAGATTCTAGATGCATTTCAAAATGTGACGTCAAGCGCCTGTTTAATGCGGTTCTGTCGTTACATTCTCAGATTTTTTGGCGTTTATTTCACCGTTCCATTTTTTCTCTTATCAGTTATTGATATAAAAAATGAAATTTTAGAATTTCAGGTAATATGCCTAGAAGTCCATAATGTAGTTATTCACATGGAAGGATGGCAATATGGCGAACAAGGAAACAGTGTCTCAGTTCCCCCTGAACCACTTAAGAGCAAAACAAGAAACACCTCTTCGCCCAGTCTTGAGCGCGGTAAGTCAGTTGCGTCACGGAGAAGTTGCACTGGTTGGCGCAGGCCCTGGTGATGCTGAGCTATTGACGGTCAAGGCATTGAATTTTATTCAACAAGCGGATGTGGTGCTCTACGACTACCTTGTCTCTGATGACATTTTAGCACTGATCCCAGACGACACTATTTTAGTCTGTGTTGGTAAGCGAGCTGGCCACCACAGTGTACCGCAAGAAAAGACCAATCAATTGTTAGTGGATTTTGCCAAGCAAGGTCATCGCGTTGTACGTATTAAAGGCGGCGATCCGTTTGTCTTTGGTCGTGGTGCTGAAGAGCTCGAAGTGCTTGCCGATGCGGGTATCCGTTTTCAAGTTATCCCTGGAATTACCGCTGCCGCTGGCGCAACCGCTTATGCAGGGATCCCTCTTACTCACCGTGATCACGCGCAATCTGCCATGTTTATTACCGGTCATTTGAAAGCAGAAAGCGATGAAATGGATTGGTCAACATTAGCGCGTGGTAATCAGACGCTTGTGATTTATATGGGATTGATGAAATCCGATTACATCCAAGAGCAATTAATTCGTCATGGGCGCCAATCAAGTACGCCAATTGCGATCATCGAACGCGGTACTCAATCGTGCCAAAAAATCTTTAAAGGTCAGCTGTCACAGCTTACCGAATTAGCGCAAGACGCTCAATCCCCATCCTTAATCGTGGTGGGAGAAGTGGTCGCACTATCAGACAAATTACAGTGGTTTAATCAAGAAGATCAATCACTCCAGCAACGTCAATACGCATAACGAAAGACTAGCCGAAACGCTCATAGAGCTGCAAAGGAAGCACCAACATGGACCAAGAACGTTTAACTCACCTTAAACAGTTAGAAGCCGAGAGTATTCACATCATCCGTGAAGTCGCGGCAGAGTTTGATAATCCGGTAATGATGTACTCAATCGGTAAAGACTCATCGGTAATGTTGCATTTGGCAAGGAAAGCCTTTTATCCAGGCAAGATTCCTTTTCCACTACTGCACGTAGATACCGATTGGAAATTCAAAGAGATGATCGATTTTCGCGATAAAGCTGCAGAAAAGTATGGCTTTGAGCTTTTGGTTCATAAGAACCCAGAAGGTATCGCGATGGGATGTAGCCCATTTGAGCACGGTTCATCAAAGCACACGGACATCATGAAAACCCAAGGGTTAAAACAAGCATTGAATAAATATGGCTTTGATGCTGCTTTTGGTGGTGCGCGTCGTGATGAAGAAAAATCTCGAGCCAAAGAGCGTGTTTATTCGTTCCGCGATAAAAACCATACCTGGGATCCAAAAAATCAGCGTCCTGAATTGTGGAAGACCTACAACGGTCAAATCAACAAAGGCGAGAGTATCCGAGTCTTCCCGTTGTCAAACTGGACGGAGTTGGATATCTGGCAATACATCTACCTAGAAAATATCGACATTGTGCCGCTCTATCTTGCCGATAAGCGCCCTGTGGTTGAGCGTGATGGCATGTTGATCATGGTTGATGATGACCGAATGAAGCTTGAACCGGGTGAAGTGGTAGAAGAAAAGAACGTGCGTTTCCGTACGCTTGGCTGTTATCCACTGACAGGGGCTGTTGAATCAGACGCGAACACGCTGACCGGTATTATTGAAGAGATGTTGGTGGCGACATCGAGTGAGCGCCAAGGGCGCGCGATCGACCACGATCAGTCAGGATCGATGGAGCTGAAAAAACGCCAAGGCTACTTCTAATTAGGATCTAAGGAAAGAACATGAACAGTGCAGTAGAAGCGCAATTAGCGGAGCTGGGTATTGAAGGATACCTAACCCAACACCAATACAAGTCATTACTTAGATTTCTAACGTGTGGCTCAGTCGATGATGGCAAGAGTACTTTGATCGGTCGCTTGCTGCATGACTCAAAGCAAATTTATGAAGATCAATTGGCCGCCGTTCACAATGATAGCCAACGTGTAGGAACCACGGGCGAACGCCCAGACCTTGCGCTATTGGTTGATGGCTTACAAGCCGAGCGTGAACAAGGCATCACCATTGATGTTGCTTACCGTTATTTCTCTACCCAAAAGCGTAAGTTCATTATCTCAGATACACCGGGGCACGAGCAGTACACGCGTAATATGGCCACGGGTGCATCAACGTGTGATCTCGCGGTGATCTTGATTGATGCGCGTAAAGGCGTATTGGATCAAACCCGTCGTCATTCGTTCATTGCCAACTTGCTGGGTTTGAAACATTTTGTCGTCGCCGTGAACAAGATGGATCTGGTGGATTACTCACAAGATCGATTTGAACAAATTCGCGATGAATACTTAGAGTTCTCGAAGAACCTGCGTGGTGAAACCAACATTCAGATCTTGCCACTCTCAGCGCTTGAAGGTGATAACGTGGTTGAACCGAGTTCAAAAATGAGCTGGTTTGATGGACAACCTTTACTGGAAATCTTGGAAAATGTCGATATTGACCAAGACAAAGGTGCGGGTGATTTCCGTTTCCCGATTCAATATGTGAACCGACCTAACCTCGATTTCCGCGGTTTCGCTGGCACGATAGCGTCTGGCACCATCAATGTGGGTGATAGCGTGCAAGCCTTACCATCGGGCAAAAGCTCGAAAGTCGCGCGTATTGTTACCTTCGACGGGGATTTACCTACCGCGTATGCAGGGCAGGCGGTCACACTTACCCTAGAAGATGAAATTGATATTAGCCGTGGTGATTTATTGGTATTGGACAATGCCCAAATTGAATCGAGTAATCACCTGTTAGCTGATGTGGTATGGATGACTGAGCAAGCTCTACAGCCAGGCCGCGAATACGATATCAAAATTGCTGGTAAGAAAACTGTCGGTCGAGTTGAGTCGATTCGTCATCAATATGATATCAACAATCTATCCACCCACAGTGCAGTCGAACTGCCACTTAATGGTATTGGTTTGTGCGAGTGGACACTGACTGAATCGGTAGCACTAGATCGCTATACCGATTGCCAAGATACCGGTGGCTTTGTCGTGATTGACCGTTTAACTAACGTGACGGTGGGGGCTGGCTTGGTACGTGAAAGCTTGAACCAAGTGGAATTGCAAACCGGTGATATCTCTGCCTTCGAAGTAGAATTTAACGCTTTGGTTCGCAAGCATTTCCCTCACTGGGAAGCAAAAGACATTAGTCAATTACTTAAATAAGCACATATTTAGTGGCTATTTAAGGCATCGACATCTCGCGCAGGATCAGGATGTGAAGCGCGAGTTTCGATGCATGATGGATGTTCGTATCAGTTCTTTATTCGGTTGGTTTAGTGATGTTTTGAGTCGCACATCGCCGATAAAGATAATGAATGGGTGAAGTAGGGAAGCGGTATGTGGCAACAAGGATTTGTGTTAGCTATCTTGCTCGGTATCGTGATATGCCTTGTCGTGACACGCGCTAAACCAAGCTATATTTTTGCTGGCGCGGCATTTATCGCTTTTATGGCGGGCTTAATTGAACTTAATGAAGTCGCGACCAATTTCACCAATTCATCTTTATTAACTCTAGTGCTATTGATTTTAGCCTCCAGCGCACTAGAAAAAACATTACTTATCAGCTGGGTTAGCCGCAGCCTGTCTACGGGAAGACTAGCCTCGGTTGTCGCCAAAATGGGTATTTCGACTGCGCTACTGTCGTCATTTACCAATAATACAGCAGTGGTAGTGTCTCTTATTGGGGCGATTAAGCGCAATCAGCAACATGCGCCATCAAAACTACTTATTCCTCTCTCTTATGCAGCTATTTTAGGCGGTACGCTGACCTTGATCGGCACTTCAACCAACTTGATCATTAATAGCTTTGTCGAAGATGCCGGGCTACCCAGTTTGGGCTTTTTTACTCCAACCTTGATCGGTTTGTCTGTTCTGTTTGGCGGCATGTTGATCTTGATCCCGTTGAGCTACTTGCTGCCCAATTACGATGATCAATCACAAGATGATTTACCTTATTTTCTTGAAGCGCGAGTTGAGCCTGGATCGCCACTCGTAGGACGCAGTATCGCGGAAAATAACTTACGTGCATTACGTAAGCTGTTTCTTGCCGAAGTGATCCGCGGTGGTAAAACCATGCCATCGGTTGATCCGGAATTTGTGCTGGAAGCCAAAGACCGATTACTGTTTTGTGGTGATATAGAGAGTGTGGCTACTCTCCAAGAGATACAGGGCTTAACCCTATTTGGTCAGCACCACTTAAATGGGCAAAGCTTTATTGAAGTGGTGGTCAGTTCTTCGGCCAGTTTTTGTAATAAGACGCTAAAAACCAGTCACTTTCGTGATCGTTTTGATGCGGTAGTCGTCGCTATTCGCCGTGGTCATGAACGTTTAGAAGGTGGCTTAGGTAATGTCACGCTCAACGCGGGTGATACTTTAGTTTTGGTACCCGGCAAACGTTTTGAAGCGGAGCGCCGAGCACACCGTAAAGAGTTCGTCTTGGTCAATGACCTTGATTCGAGTGCACGCCTTGATTTCCAAAAATCGAGCTTAGTGCTACTGGGGTTTAGCTCGGTGATCGCATTAGCTCTATTAGAGTGGGTGCCATTGATCAAAGGGCTACTGGTTTACCTATTAGCCTGCTTGGTATTTGGGATTGTTCAGCTTGGCGAAGTGCGCCGTCGCTTTCCAATTGATATTGTGGTGATTGTCGGCTCGGCACTTTCTATTGCCCAACTGATGCTCTCATCTGGGTTGTCGGTGAAACTTGGCCAAGTGTTTATTGAAACTTTTAATGGCTGGGGAGTTTTTGGGGCGCTGGTGGCGACATACTTACTCACGCTCATCTTAACTGAGCTTGTCACCAATAATGCGGCAGCTGCTCTGGCTTTTCCTATTGGCTATAGTATGGCGCTCGGTTATGGCGTAGACCCAATGCCCTTTATTATGGCAGTGCTATTTGGCGCCAGTGCGAGTTTTATCTCTCCCTATGGCTATCAAACCAACTTACTGGTTTACAGTGTTGGGAATTACAAATTAACGGATTATGTGCGAGTTGGGATCCCATTATCGATTGTCTATTCGGTACTGGTGCTGACATTGATCCCACTCTTCTTCCCTTATTAAGGATGTAAATAATGACAACGGATACAGCAGTGAAAGATGAAAACATTGTTTGGCATCAGCACAGTGTTGATAAAGCCCAGCGCGCCAAACTCAAACAACAAAAACCGGTGCTACTGTGGTTTACCGGCTTATCGGGCGCAGGTAAGTCGACCATTGCTGGTGCGTTAGAAAATAAACTGGCAGAGCAAGGTTTTCATACCTATCTACTGGATGGCGATAACGTTCGGCATGGCTTGTGCAGTGATCTGGGTTTTTCTGATCAAGATCGCCGCGAAAATATTCGCCGTATTGGTGAGTTAGCCAAGTTGATGGTGGATGCCGGACTTATTGTCTTGTCAGCGTTTATCTCACCACACCGAGCTGAGCGTCAGTTAGTGCGTGACTTGTTCCCTGATGGTGAGTTTTTAGAAGTCTTCGTCAATGCTTCTTTAGATGTCTGTGAACAGCGCGATCCTAAAGGCTTGTATAAAAAAGCCCGTGCAGGTGAGATCGCTAATTTCACCGGGATTGATTCTGACTACGAAGCGCCATTAAAAGCTGAGATTGATTTACCGGCAGGAGAGTTGCCGATTGAAGCATTGGTTGAGCAATGTATCAAGGTGCTAAAACAACAAGGCGTCATTCAGTAATGGGATTAGGTTAAATAGCTTTTGGTTAGCTATGTGCTAATTGTTGTTTAACCTGCTCTTGGGTTGCCATGATCCAAAAGCTATCTAGGTTGTACGACAAGCCCGAAAACAAAAAAGCTTCCATGAGGAAGCTTTTTTATCATTGGTGGCCTAATGCTTATTCAAAACAGATTTCAATAAAAGCATTACCCCATTGAGAGGTAAAAGGCATGATAATGATCGCCCCTTCGCATTTATGGCGAATGGTGTGGCCTTTACCTGATACAACGATCGGGGTTGCCATATCAAAATCAAAACCACTTTCGGCAAGGATACGTTTTGCACCGCCGGTAACCATATTGGTGATTTCACCCACCATATCGGTTACTTCATCATTAAGACCATTAGGACGTTCACCCAACATGTTCTCCATGATTTCTAGCGCTAAACTTTCATCAAAAGTAATCGACATAGAACCGCGAGTTTGCGGACCAACCATCCCGATTAGGCCTGATACATCACCACGTGCAATCTCGTCTTTTTTTACACGAGGCTTTTGCGGCTTCAGCTCTAGCGAAGCCATCGTTTTTAGGACGTTCATCAGTGAAGCCAAAAACGGGTTTACAAATTCAGCGCGCATAATACTCTTCTATATCTTTATTCTTTGTTATCAGAGGAACATGACTGACAAATTCCATGTGATTCAATCACATGATTTGTAATCTCAAAGCCATACTTCTCTGCGTTACTCGCCAACAAGGCTACCAAATTATCATCTTGTAGTTCAATCACGTTACTACATTTGTCGCAAATTAGCAGATGCGAATAATGTTTATGTGCGTTACACGAGCAACATTGAATAAAACTGTTGGTTGACTCGACTCGATGGATAAAGCCTTGCTCTAATAAAAAGTCCAGCGCTCGATAAACCGTAGGTGGCTTTGCTTGTGGTTCACTGACTTTTAGTTGCTCTAATAGCTCATAAGCACTGGAAGCTTTTGGGCTCGCACAAATCAGTTCAAACACTCTTTTTCTTTGAGGTGTCAGCCGAACACCTCTCGCGGCACAAATCTCTTCGATTTGTTTTGCTAGCTCTTGATCCAAATCCATCACCATAACCATTGGATTTTATTAATAATATACCACTTAACACTTAATAGTATGCATTGTTAACGTATAAATGAGTTAACCATCGAGACTTTGATAATTCATCGTGGTGAATCAGCTTGCTGTACCGTCGAACGTTCTAACTTATCAAAATTGCTCGAAAAACGATACATTGGAAGATAAATTGGCGCACATCTTGGGAAGTGATTACAATATTCGGCCTATTTTAATCGCAAAACTAACGCCAATAGACTGGAATTCAGATTTATGACTCATTCGTGCAAGTTCTCCATCGCTCCAATGCTTGATTGGACGAACGCGGACTTATTGTCATGTATTTGAAGGGTTTATAATTTTGAAGGGCCCAATTTGTGCCCAGTTTTTGCCGTATAGGTGCTTTTTGGGCCTAAACACTGCTAAAAGTTGTTCCGCTTAACTTGCCAAAAAAGCCTGACTAATGCAAACAGGCTAACGAATCCTCTTCCATAGTATAGACTCCTCACAACGGAGATTGATGCTATGAGACCAATTAAATCCTCTTTGACTTTCCAATTGCTATTAGAGCTGCACGACGGCCAAGTCCTCATCCCTTTATCTGTCATTTGCCAAGATTACCTTGGTGTGTGTTATCGAGTCGCTCGACGTCATTACCTTGAAGGAAAACTGAGAGTTCCGGTGATCGCGATGGGGCATGGGCAAAAAGCACCGTTGATGGTGCACATAGAAGATCTGGCGATGTATGTGGATGGAGAGAGGAGATAGATCCCATATCAAGACCAAAAGGGGTAGGGTACAAATAAGTTGCCGGACAATATAGTTTGAGTGGTAGTGTGCCTCTTTTCGGTCTTTTTACGATACGAGAGCAAAAGCACTATCGTAGTCGGTTGTGTTAGCTCTATGGTACCAACACAACGATATTCGATTTGGATATCGTTGTGTTGAAACCTTAAATACTTGTTAGCTTAAATTTTGATAATATGCGTATGATCGTAACTACAGGCAATACTTTGAGTTCCAAACTTCCAAAATACACCTGGGTCAAAGATGAGTTCTACACATATATGTGTAAACTTGCCTAATAAAACATTATTAATAACTTCTATATTCGAGAGATCATCACCAATGTAGTGAACGTTTAGTTGTGGTTTGAAGTAGTTAATCAGGCCGATTTCTACGATTGAACGCCTATCATCACTGGTTATATCATCAATGTCTTCACGTCGAAGAAAGTTCACACCATTGATGCATTCCTTGATGATTTTTTCACAATCAAACTGGAACGCATAAAGATATATATCAGAGTCATCATCACAACAAGCCAGCGCTTGTTGTATCTTCTCATGCTTGTATATCCTGTCTTCCAAGTTACTGGATTTCCCTATATATACGATCTTAGGGAAATCAAACGTTTCAAGTTCAAACTCTGATATTATGCTATGGAGTTGGAATTCCATATCATTGACTTGCCCATCAGGTGTATAGAGTTTGATAATAAAGTTTTTTTTGTTCTGTTTCTCTGGCACCAAACTCACGCCAATTTTCGGGAGAGAGCTCCCCTGTCGTTGAAGAAGCTCATATTCAGACTTGCTTTCAACTTTCACCACATATTTTTGGAGTGTATTCCAAGTACCATATATCTCCTTAAACTTCTTGCCTAGGTCGATAAACAGCCGAGAAGACTCAATGGTAGGGGTAGCTATATGGCCAGAATCACCAACCAAGTCGAACGTGATATAACCATCTCTGGTCATTGACATAGATTTTGGAGAAATCCTAACCCTGCTTCTCTCGACAATGAAATACAATTCGCCTTTTTCTATGTGGGATAAGTCTTTTAAAATTTCCCGTTTTTCATCGTACAATTGTGAAGGTTTGAAAAAGAAAGATTCCGTTATGTGCCCTTTAAAATATACTTCATTTATGTTCAATTTTATCTCCTTTAAGCTAACAGCTATTAGACAGAAATTTTCTATATTTAAATGTGGAACTTTTATATCTAGTTCTATTGTTTTTTGATTTTACGTACTACACCAGTTGAACAACAACAACTTGCTTTCAAGTTTGAGATAGTTGAACCAGAAAAACAGAATTATTTGGTATAACCTAGCTATGGTTGTACGTAATAGATCCACATACGGTGGCTCTTGTCGTTTTTACTGTTTGTGGAGTGACTTTAATTTTTACTCCTTGGCGGTAACGATGCCCTCCTTAGTATGTTTTGCCAGATGTAATTAATCGCATAGTAGTAAGCCAGTTTGGTTGACGGGGCTAGGTGAGTATTGCGTCGCCAGAACTGATTCACTTGCTTGCGGCCAATTTGCCCAAGCGATCTTATCCTTGGATCTTGCTTTTGGATTTCTCGACAAAAGCTCCTCATTTTCTCTGCCTGATTTCTACGATTCTTTTTCCCGCCTGTACGAAGAAAAAGGTGCAGTGCTTGGTTAAGTTCAAATTCCATCTTTGTCATAGCATTACCCCAGATAAGCATTGGTGATATCAATTCGATGATGGCCTAGTTCTTTCGCCACCATTTCTCTGACTTGATGATCGAGTTGCTTTGCTTTTTCAGGCGAGCAATTCACTTTATCAGCAATATATTGGTGGTGTGCTTGGCCATGTTTGTAACCCGACTCAATAGGGGAGCGCACATCAGAGACGCCAGTAATCGTTCGAATATGTTCTCGATAACTGTGTTGTGCATAGGCATGGCGTTCACTGTGAGTTTGATAACCCAATTGGTGGTAGGTTTTGTAGGATTGAGATTGGAACTGAGCATAAGTTTGATGGGCAGGGATCATCGAATGATGATTGCCTTGTACGGCACATGCGTTTCTAAGCGCATCTAACTGATTAGGGTTAATGATAGGAACCGTTCTGCTTTGACCTCCTTTCGTTCCTTCGCTGATGGTGACCGTTCGAGAATCAACAGCCTCTTTATACATTGAGGTAGGATTGTTTTTACACGCCTCTTCAAATCGCATCCCTAATGATCTTTGCATCGATGAAATTGCTTTGAGGCGATCATCTAACTGGCTTTGAACCTTATGATGCTGAGGTTCTGAAATAGCCTTGTTGACCGTGGTTATCCCAGAACGGTCAGGGAGCCCAACTTCGGATGCGGTGACACGAAGATCGCTATGTCCTGAGGCTTGACCGAGAACTGAGTTTACCGCTGCAAGATAGTCATGAGCCGACTTTGCATTAAGTGAACCACCTGAAATTCGTGAATCAAGTTCCTGCGCATATTGCCTAACGTGATCTTGTGTTATCGACCTCATGTCTCGTACATTAAATGAATCACGGATGTACGAGGTAAATTGTCCAAAGCGCTGGCCTTGAACGGCTACGCTCTTAAATCCAATCTGAGACGCTGCAAATTTTTCTTTGAGTGCATTGAACCCTGCTTGCTTCATATCTCGGCTACCCAAACCAAAATTTCGTGCATTTGGGTTCGCTCGTTGACCTCTAGATGTAGTGATATTTTTCGCTTTCTTACTCATAACTAATTTCCATTTGAATTGATAAATGGTTTGTTTTGATAAGTGGTTCTCTACACGCAGCATCAATTGATAAGTGTTAATGCGCATTTGAAATGTGCGCGACATCTGTAGAGATGAGAGGAAGATAAGAAGCGCTCCAACGCTTGGGTGGTGAAGTGTTTTGAGTTATAGCGGGAGACCTGTTCGTTAGTGCTTGTTTTCATTAGCCGACAATCGAAAGCGCCACGAATAGTGGAATGAAAATGTCGGGGTCATGTTATGAAGCAATGACGTTGGGTCTTTTTTGCAGAAAGTTAGCTCAGTACTCCACATTGCTTGGTGGCTGCTTTCACATACCAATGATCCAAATGGTCATCAGTTCCGGCAATGGCTGGGACGAGCTTGATTAGCCATCAAAATTTGATAGCGGTGAGAGGGAAGTACTTAAGCTTTTATAAGTCATCATGCTTTTTCATGGCTGCGAATGAGTGAACTAAAGGCTGAATATTTGTTTAATATTAGTCGTTAAAGTTCAAGCCGAAGCCCCCGTCTATTTTCTACTGTCTTCGCCGTCAAAAATAGACGGGGGAAGCTCAGATAGATCTAGAGTTAAGAGTTTTGGGTTGAAACAATGAAACCATTAGGCTTCAGGGTGTTTCATAGTAGTTAGCGTCTATTTAGACAATATAAGGCGTCCAACAGGACGAGCACGTTGCGACGGCGTACTAACCGTTTTAGAACTGGCCACATTCTCTGTGACGTACGTTCTGGGTAAAATCAATGTCATTAAAGCAGGTAAGTAGCAGGGGCGTTTGCAATAAGCAGGCTAATTTTGCGAGTTAAAGAGTTTGTTACTATCGATTTATGTAGTCATGGCTATGACAGGTTGAGATGTTCGAGGCTATTTTTCATTGTGAAAGTATGATGAAACTACTAATTACTTCATGCCCTTATAGCGTCGTTGATGCATATGTCGTATTCTACTAACCTAAACATCCCTATCTTTAGTCCCTCATTTTTGGGTACTTTTATAACTGACGAACTAACATGATTACATACTTAAAAGGTGACTTGTTCGCTGATGATGCAGAAGCACTTATCAATACTGTTAATACTGTTGGTGTTATGGGGAAAGGTCTTGCTTATCAATTTAAGGAACGCTTTCCTGACAATTTTAGAATTTATCGAGATGCTTGCAGTAATGACGAGTTCTCTGTGGGGCAAGTATTATTAGTTCGTAATGTTCATGGGTCATCTCCTCGATTCATCATAAATTTTCCTACTAAGGCTCATTGGCGCGGTAAATCCAAAATAGAATACATAGAAAGTGGGCTAGATGATTTAGTTAAAGTTATAAAAGATAAAGGAATAAAATCTGTTGCAATACCTGCTCTAGGAAGTGGTCTTGGTGGTTTGCCTTGGAGCCAAGTTGAGAGGGTAATTTATGAAAAATTGAGTGATGCAACGGAAGTTGAATGGAGAGTTTATGCTCCTAATGACACTCCTCCTTGTGCAAGATCTTTGAACCTCACTGTAGGACGAGCATTGTTGATTACTGCTTTGAATCAATATTTGACTCATACACGCAAAAAACAGATGTCAGAGCTAGAAGCTCAATGCCTTTTGTATATTTTGGATTGTGTAGGTATCGCATTAAATAAGATTGAGTTTAGTAAGTTTATGCAAGCTCCTTACTCGGATGTCTTGCATAAGGCCCTTGGAAAAATGGATGGTGATTTTCTGTATCTTTCAGGAATTAATAAGCCAGTGGACCTAACGCTGATTACCTTAGAGCCAAAAGTTGTTTCTAAAGCAAAAAGTATCCTTGATAAGCAAGATATGAGTAATGTGATGATTTCGAAAGTAATGGATTTTTTATCTGGTTATGAATCGAAAGATGGTATGAGTATTGTGGCAACTACACTGTGGGTGTCAAAGCAAATGAAACAAGATTTTGGGCAAATAGATGAGTCAGAGTTGATTCAAAGAGTATCAGAGTTAATTTCGAAATATAGACGTATATCAGATGCTTTAATCCGTTGTGCGTATGAGCGGCTTATCGAAGAAGAGCTACTATAAGTAGCTCTTTTGATTTACTTCGATTTATCTTGCAAACATCCACTCATTTACATCGACGTTGCATCTGACTCTTACATCTCTGAGGATAGACTCAACAGTTTCTTTATCTTTAGGTGTTTTAACGTAAATTCGTTGAAAATCAGATACAGGAACAGTTTGAGGAGCAAGACATTCAGCCATGCATACACTTTTTCCTTCTGGTGAAGTGTACTCTCTTTTGTTCATTAGATCCCAGTCTATAGCGTCCATACCTGCAGCATAATCAAGTAGTTTAAATTCACCATTTAATGGATGCTTGGCTGATATTTTCCAGCCTTGTTGCTCTGCAACATTCCGCGCTACAGCAATAAACACAAATGTTTCAGTCGGATGATCTTTTTGAACTCGGCCATCAAAAGGGTTGTCAGCAAAAAAATGGAAAGGAACCATTTTATCAAGACCGTGCAGCTCCCTACCATTTAATATTTCATGGTTGGCTACATCAACCATCGGTTTTCTCTGATTTCTTGTCTGCAGACCACTAGTTAAGATGCTCTGTAGATTATGAATAGACGTAATATGATAGATAAGTTTTTTAGATTTATAGTCTCGATCAGCCATGCTTATTCCTTACCGATTATATGGTTTATGCATCATACCATTAAGAGCGTGGTTGAAGTGCGCTTAATTTCACATTGGTGATATAGGTTTAGTAATAAATACGGAGTAGATGAAAATTCATATTACTAATAGCTAAGCTATATAACTGCACGAACTTTTTTTCCATGTAGTCGATTGGGGTAGAGCTCGGTATAAACTTGCCAGAGTGTATTCAAAGAACGATGCCCAGTCACTTGCGCGACCTCTTCGATGGAAAAGCCTGCTTCAAAAAGTCGGCTTGCCCCTTCTCTTCTTAAGTCATGATAGCGAAGATCAGAAATCCCCAGCTCGTTCCTTACTTGTTGAAATCCTGCCGTGACAGAGCGAGGGTTGTAAGGAAATATGCGGTCGTCTTTGTTTTGCTGTCTTTGAATGATATCCCAAGAATCCCCGAGTAAAGGCACCCATTGATGGTTGCCTTCTTTTTTACGTGGGTCTTTTCGGTTGCGCACTAAGACGGCTTTTTGCACTTCATTGAGATCGCTCCACTGGATAGAACAGATTTCACCAATGCGCATACAAGTGAGAATGGAGAAGATAAAAATATCAACGAAAGGGATCTGCGTATAAATGTGGTTTTCTCTTTGCTGCAATCCTTTGACCAACGCCGCGATTTCTTTCTCGCTAGGGCGGCGACTACGTCGGGCACTTTTGGCGACTAATCCCATAAAGCTTAATGTGGGATAGGCCGATTGAAACACTCGACAATCGATGGCGATTTGCCAGAGAGGTTTGGCTTGTTTGAATATGGCCCTTAAATTAGAAACCTCAACAGCGATAGTTTGCGGTTTCGCCTTATCTTGCTCATTACGTAGTAAACAATGCTGGATCAGATCGTTGTCGTTAAAATCTTTGAGAGACAACGAAGCGATGGGGTATCGCAGTAACATTTTGAGGTTGTAACTTGCCGTTCTTTTGGTTGTGTAGTGAGGGCTATTTAGTGCAAGCGTTATCAAATCCCCAACCGTTTCACTCGATGGGATCAACCCACCATGGAGTAAGCTCTCTATTTTTATGACTTCTTGTTCACCCCAAGCCACAGCAGACGTTTTCGTCCTAAAGGTTTTAGACTGGTCGACGTTGTTGTTACTGACTCTGCGCTCTCTTACTCGGCATTTGAATTTGGTAGCACCTGAAAGTGTTTTGATTTTTTGAACATGGTAAGACGCCATACATTGCCTCCGGACTTGGGTGCAGAATGAACTTGATGTAGAATCTGCGCTCTTTTTTATGAAACCACGATTCGGAAGAGCTTGCGTGCAATAAGGCGGCTTTTTTGGCGTATTAAATTTTCGGTCTAAACTCTGTCATTTTTGGGTCCAATACGTGCCCACACTACGTAAAAAATGCTTAAAATTGGACACAAATTGGGGTGAACCATGCAAAATCATGAAAGTCAAATAATTGACAAAGACGAGAAAAATCAAATGAATAAGTTGGTTTTTCCTAGTTCTCGTTTTTCCGTGGCGCCCATGCTTGATTGGACCGATCGCCACTGTCGTTACTTTCATCGCTTGTTGTCTAGCGAGACGCAACTGTACACAGAAATGGTGACAACGGGTGCCATCATCCACGGTAAGGGAGACTTCCTCGCATACAATGAGCAAGAGCATCCACTTGTACTGCAATTGGGTGGTTCAAATACCTCCGATCTTGCTACGTGTGCAAAACTTGCCGCTGAGCGTGGTTACGATGAGATTAATCTCAACGTCGGTTGCCCATCGGATCGTGTACAGAACGGCCGTTTTGGTGCTTGCTTAATGGCTGAGCCTCAATTGGTGGCAGATTGCGTGGCAGCAATGAAAGATGTTGTCGATATTCCAGTAACAGTCAAAACCCGCATTGGTATTGATGATCACGATTCGTATGAGTTCCTAACGGATTTTGTATCAATAGTATCGGAAAAAGGTGGTTGTGAGCAATTTACTATCCATGCACGTAAAGCATGGTTATCAGGTTTAAGCCCGAAAGAAAACCGTGAAATTCCACCATTGGATTATCCACGAGCTTACCAACTGAAAAAAGATTTCGCTCATTTGGTGATTGCGGTGAACGGTGGTGTCAAAACACTGCAAGAGGTACAAGAGCATCTTAAGCATTTAGACGGTGTCATGGTGGGTCGCGAAGCGTATCAAAACCCATATATCTTGGCGGAAGTTGACCAACTTATCTTTGGCCTTGATAAGCCGGTGAAGAAGCGCACCCAAGTGGTTGAAGAAATGTACCCGTACATTGAGCAACAGCTATCTAATGGTGCTTATCTTGGTCATATGACTCGTCATATGTTGGGCTTGTTCCAAAACATGCCTGGTGCGCGTCAATGGCGTCGTCACATTAGTGAAAATGCGCATAAACCGGGTTCAGGTATTGAAGTGGTTGAAGCGGCACTGGCTAAAATTCCCAAAGAATTGAATGTGTAAAAATTGCCACAATTGAGTGGCGAAAAATACCTCTCTCTTAATGAAAGCGCTCTGGATAATAGAGCGCTTTTTTATTTGTCTATATATATTAGTCGGTTAGGGTTCTTCTGAAATTGGCATGCTTCCTGCGATAGGTTGTGTAAAGAAGAGGGGAAACGGTATGTTTGAATTAATCTTTATATTAGTGTTTATCGCAACTTTATTAGTTACGGGATTAACCATGGTGACGGTTTTTGCCGCCGCGGGTTTTGCTCTATTGGTGATGGTGTTGCTTGGTATGCTTGGCGCCGTGTTTAAAATCTTGCCGTGGTTGATTGTGATCGCGCTAGGCTTTTGGTTCTTTAAGCATTACGTTTATTGCTCAAGATAGCGAAGTACAGAGGATGTGATAATATTCTGGGTAAGAACTTACAGCGTTGTCTTGCTTAGGAGCAAATATTCGATGAACAGATCCGCATTCACACTTATAGCAACACTATCGATGGCATCAACATCGGTAATGGCCCAATCTTTCACTGGTGATATTGGCGCTGATGTGTGGTTTGGTGATAGTAAAATCGATGAGACTCGTCGAGATGATGCCTCTGTGCCAACCCTTTATTTTTCGCTAGAGCATGATATGGCCTACGTGCCGAACGTAGGTTTTCGCTACACGAGTGTTGATACGGACTACGCAGGGTTTGATAAATACGACTTTACGTTTTACTACAAAATTCTTGAACGTGAGTTAATGACATTTGATGCGGGTGCAACATTAACGCAGTACAGCAATAGTCATTACCGAACCAAAGAGTCTGCAACGCCTAAGTATGACTTTGATGAGTTAACCTTTAATTGGTATGCCTACGCAGAGCTTTATATTCCTAATACCAATTTTGACATCATCGGTCAGTTTGATTTTGGTAACAGTAAAGGCATTAAGAGTGCTGATGTATTAGCTGGGCTACAATATAAAATCAAAACCAATTCAGGCGATGTTGTTTTACGCGGTGGTTATCGCGTTATCGACTTAGAGTTTGAAGATCTTGCCAAGCAATCTCCGGCGACAGCGGAGTCTTATGTTTTTGTAAATGGTTTCTTCCTCGGAGCGGAGTACAATTTCTAGCCTTTTTGAGAAGATTTTTTAAAACGTCGCTTTTTAACGCGGCGTTTTTTTTATATCTTTTTTTTATAATCAAGGGGGATTTGTTAGCAGTTCTAGCGCTATGCGCCATGCTTATACGATGAAAGGGAGTTTTAACTAGGGCTAGTGAACATGACAATTAATGAGCTTAGAAATCTTTATCGTGAGAACAAGTTGGTTGAGGCCATCATTGAACCTTCCGCGGAAGAGGGCTTTTGGGTGGTGGAGTTTCGCCATGCGCATGGTGAATTTTTACTTTTAACCGATGTTCATGGTGAAGAGTGCCATTACGGTGATTTAAATTTAGCCTCGAAATCGGCCATGGCGGTGGGTTTCAATCAGGTACGTGTTGAGAACTGATTTAGCCCTCTTTCCCAATGCTTTAATTCCAAAAGTTATAAAACATTCACTTCTATTCTTTCTTGTTATTAAAAAGAGTGGTTAATCTATAATCACGCAATGAACAGGGATGTCGAGACCATGTCTTTAAACAAGAATGTGTCCTCTCAAGGAAACACACAAGAATTACCATCAGTCGCTAGCCCACTGAATGATCAACAATTAAATCAACTACAACAAACAGTGACCGATTTATCGTCACAGCAGTTAGCTTGGGTGAGCGGGTATTTTTGGGGTTTAGCCCAGCACCAACAACCTGCAGCCGCTGCTGCGCCGATTAATCAAGCCGCTGCCGCCGTTGCTGCCAAACCTGCGGGCAAGTTAGCGATTATCTATGCGTCGCAAACCGGTAATGCAAAGGGGGTTGCAGAAGCTCTGGAACAAGAAGCCAAGGCACAAGGTATTGCCACACAGCTTTTTGATGCCAGTGACTATAAAGGTAAGAATTTAGCTAAAGAGACGCACGTTATCATCGTGGCTTCAACCAACGGTGAAGGTGAGGCGCCAGATAATGCCATTGAATTGTACGAGTTTCTGCAATCAAAGAAGGCGCCTAAATTACCTAACCTACAATATGGTGTCATTGGCCTTGGCGACTCTAGCTACGAATTTTTCTGTCAAACCGGTAAAGACTTTGATCAGTATCTAGCAAAACAGGGAGCGACAGCTTTCATCGATCGTATTGACTGTGATGTTGATTACGAAGCGCCAGCTGGAGAATGGCGAGCTAAAGCACTGGAAGTGGTTAAAGAAGCGCTTTCTTCTGGCGAAGAAGCGGAAGTTGTACAACTACCTGTCGGCCAAGCGGCAGGGCATTCTCAATACACCAAACAAAATCCTTACACCGCAACGCTGTTAACCAGCCAAAAAATCACAGGCCGTGATTCAGGTAAAGATGTTCGTCATATTGAGATTGATCTCGATGACTCAGGTATTACTTATCAGCCAGGCGATGCATTAGGTGTTTGGTATGAAAACAGTGTAGAACTTGCTAATGCTATTTTGGCTAAAGTTGGATTGTCAGGCGTGGAGAGTATCGATGTCGATGGTGAAAGCCTATCTATCCACAGTGCACTGGTTGCCAAATATGAAATTACGACTGCTAATCCGCAATTTGTGACTAAGTTTGCTGAGCTATCAGCGAGCAAAAAATTGCAAAAGCTGGTGGAAGATAAAAATAAGCTGCGTGAATACGCGGGTAATACTCAGATTGTTGATGTATTAGCAGAGAAGAAAACCAAACTTAACGCAGAGCAATTGGTTGGTTTACTGCGACGCTTAACGCCACGTCTTTATTCAATTGCTTCAGCTCAATCGGAAGTTGATGAAGAAGTGCATTTAACAGTTGGCGTGGTCGAGTATCAGCAAGGTGAAGAAACTCGCTTTGGTGGCGCATCCAGTTATCTTTCTCATCGCCTTGAAGAAGGTGGTGAAGTGAAAGTCTTCATCGAGAACAACAATAACTTCAAGTTACCTCAAGATGATAATACGCCAGTGATCATGATTGGTCCTGGAACGGGTATTGCGCCATTCCGCAGCTTTATTCAAGAGCGTGATAATCGTGATGCGGAAGGAAAAAACTGGTTGTTCTTTGGCGATCGCACCTTTACTCAAGATTTCCTTTACCAAGTTGAATGGCAAAAGTATTTAAAATCAGGTGCTTTATCCCAGCTTGATGTGGCCTTTAGCCGTGATCAGCAAGACAAAGTTTATGTACAACATCGTCTTTTAGAGAATGGTCAGCAGTTATGGCAATGGATAGAAGAGGGTGCTTATCTCTACGTGTGTGGTGATGCGACTCGCATGGCGAAAGATGTTCATGAAGCATTGATTGAAGTAGTGCAAGAACATGGCAAGTTAAGCAAAGAAAAAGCAGAGGAATTTATTACCACTCTGCGTAAGGAAAAACGTTACCAAAGGGATGTGTACTAATGAGCAAAGAACAACAAGAAGTACTCGGTGAAGTATTGGGCCCTTTGGCTGACAACGAACGATTAAAGCGTGAAAGTAACTATCTACGTGGAACGATTGAGCAAGATTTACAAGATAAAATCACGGGTGGTTTTACGGCAGACAATTTCCAGTTGATTCGCTTTCATGGCATGTATCAACAAGATGACCGTGATATTCGTAATGAGCGTGCAAAACAAAAACTTGAGCCGTTGCACAATGTCATGCTGCGTGCACGTATGCCAGGTGGCATTATTACGCCAACTCAATGGCTAGCGATTGATAAGTTTGCCACTGACCATTCACTTTATGGCAGCATCCGTCTGACTACGCGCCAAACGTTCCAGTTTCATGGGGTATTAAAGCCAAACGTAAAACTGATGCACCAAACGCTCAACAGTATTGGTATTGATTCGATTGCGACAGCGGGTGATGTAAACCGTAATGTTCTATGTACCACTAACCCAGTTGAATCAGAGCTTCATCAAGAAGCTTATGAGTGGGCGAAAAAAATCAGTGAGCACTTATTGCCGAAAACCCAAGCCTATGCCGAAATTTGGCTTGATGGTGAAAAAGTAGAAACCACTGAGAATGATGAACCGATTCTCGGAAAGCATTACCTACCACGTAAATTCAAAACGACGGTTGTGATCCCTCCGCAAAATGATGTTGATGTTCATGCCAACGATTTGAACTTTGTGGCGATTGCGGAAAACGGCAAACTGATCGGTTTCAACGTGTTGGTGGGCGGTGGTCTTGCCATGACTCATGGTGATATTTCAACTTATGCTCGCCGAGCGGATGATTTTGGTTACATTCCTTTAGATAAAACATTGGATGTTGCCGCGGCAGTCGTGACAACTCAACGTGATTGGGGTAACCGTTCTAACCGTAAAAATGCCAAAACCAAATACACCTTAGATCGTGTTGGGATTGATGTGTTTAAAGCGGAAGTCGAAAAGCGTGCAGAAGTTAAGTTCTCCGATAGTCGTCCTTACGAGTTCACTGAACGTGGTGACCGAATCGGCTGGGTGGAGGGTATTGATGGCAAGCATCATCTTGCGCTCTTCATAGAGAACGGTCGTCTACTCGATTTTCCAGGCAAACCACTAAAAACGGGAATGGCTGAGATTGCCAAGATTCACAAAGGTGATTTCCGTATGACCGCCAATCAAAACTTAATTGTGGCTGGGGTCTCTAAAGCAAATAAAGCCAAGATTGAGAAGATAGCGATTGCACATGGTCTGATGGATGACACCGTGAGTGAGCAGCGTAAAAACTCAATGGCGTGTGTTGCATTCCCTACCTGTCCTTTGGCGATGGCAGAAGCAGAACGTTTTCTACCGCAATTTGTAACGGATGTAGAGGGTATTTTGGCGAAGCATGGCCTACCCAAAGAGGACAACATCATCTTACGTGTGACCGGTTGCCCTAATGGCTGTGGTCGCGCGATGTTGGCGGAGATTGGATTGGTCGGAAAAGCCCCAGGACGTTACAACTTACATTTAGGTGGTAACCGTGGCGGTACCCGTATACCGAAAATGTACAAAGAGAACATTACTGATAAACAGATCTTAGAAGAGATTGATCAGCTGGTGGATCGTTGGGCTAAAGAGCGTAATGACGGTGAGGGTTTTGGTGATTTCACCATTCGCGCTGGCATTATAGAAGAAGTCTTCGTATCTAAGAGGGATTTACATGCTTGAGTCGACAACACAAAAGGTAGAGCTTCAGCAATTACTGACACTGACAAAAACAGAGCAAATATTGCAACTCTCTTCTATTAACCACCAACTAGAGCAAATGACAGCACAGCAGCGTGTTGCTTGGGCAATTGAAAACTTGGGCGGAGAGCATGTCGTTTCGTCGAGCTTTGGTATTCAAGCGGCGCTAATGCTACATCTTGTGACGCAAGCAAAACCGGATATCCCAGTTATTCTGACTGATACCGGTTATCTCTTTGGAGAGACCTACCAATTTATTGAGCAATTGACCAAGCAGTTAAATCTGAACCTTAAAGTTTATCGGGCAAAGCAAAGTCCAGTGTGGCAAGAAGCTGTGTACGGTAAGTTGTGGGAGCAGGGGATTGAAGGTATAGAGAAGTATAACAAGCTAAATAAGGTTGAACCGATGCGCCGAGCGTTGGATGAACTGCAAGTTGGTACTTGGTTTTCGGGGTTGCGTAGAGAGCAATCCCAATCCAGAGCAAATTTGCCAATACTCTCAATCCAAAATGGTGTGTTTAAATTCCTCCCAGTGATCGACTGGAGTAATAAAGATGTGCATTACTATTTAGAAGAGCATGGTTTGGCTTACCACCCACTGAGAGAAGAAGGTTATCTTTCTGTCGGGGATACTCATACCACAAAGAAGTGGGAACCTGGAATGAAAGAAGAAGAAACACGGTTCTTTGGCCTAAAACGTGAGTGTGGGCTACATGAAGATGATGGAGAGCAGTACGGATCCGGTATTTAGCTCTATATAGAAGTAAAAAAGGCTGCATTGTGCAGCCTTTTTTGATCACGGAAAATACCCAATGTGGATAACTCTGTGAGTAATTTGTTGGTGTCTTATGGGTAAAGTTGAATAAATAAGCCGTTGCCGATAAAAACTGCGTCTAGTCGTTATTTTTGCAACTTTTGCAAATTAACGCTTGCCAATGTGACGATGATCTCTATAATGCCCACCTGTCGACGAGGCGAGGCTCTATAAGGGTTTAAGGCCAAAACGACAAGGTCAGAAAGAAAGGCGAAGTAGTTAGAGTGGTTTACTTTTTAAAAGTAAAATAAAACACAAAAGTGTTTGACACTGAGAATTATCTCGCTAGAATGGCCGCCTCTTCCAGAGTGATGTAAGTCACAAAGAAGAACGCTCTTTAAAAATATAAACCTATCAATCTGTGTGGGCACTCGTTGATGATAATCCAATAAGTTGTTCTGTTTCTTTTTATAAAGAGCGGTAACGACTGTTTCTTCGGAAACACATTGGGTTCAATGAACTGAGTGACCAATTTGATAACACTTTCTTTTATAAGGAATGGTTATCGAG
>NZ_AFWD01000057.1:0-1261 GCF_000222565.1 Vibrio sp. N418 | reverse complement strand
TTAACGCTGAGATACGATGTCGAGCTACTACGGTAGTGAAGTCATTGATGCCATGCTTCCAGGAAAAGCCTCTAAGCTTCAGATTATAAGAAATCGTACCCCAAACCGACACAGGTGGTCGGGTAGAGAATACCAAGGCGCTTGAGAGAACTCGGGTGAAGGAACTAGGCAAAATGGTACCGTAACTTCGGGAGAAGGTACGCTCTTGACGGTGAAGTCCCTTGCGGATGGAGCTATTGAGAGTCGCAGATACCAGGTGGCTGCAACTGTTTATTAAAAACACAGCACTGTGCAAAATCGTAAGATGACGTATACGGTGTGACGCCTGCCCGGTGCCGGAAGGTTAATTGATGGGGTTAGACTTCGGTCGAAGCTCTTGATCGAAGCCCCGGTAAACGGCGGCCGTAACTATAACGGTCCTAAGGTAGCGAAATTCCTTGTCGGGTAAGTTCCGACCTGCACGAATGGCGTAATGATGGCCACGCTGTCTCCACCCGAGACTCAGTGAAATTGAAATCGCTGTGAAGATGCAGTGTACCCGCGGCTAGACGGAAAGACCCCGTGAACCTTTACTACAGCTTGGCACTGAACATTGACCCTACATGTGTAGGATAGGTGGGAGCCTTTGAAGCACGTACGCCAGTATGTGTGGAGGCAATCTTGAAATACCACCCTTGTATGCTTGATGTTCTAACGTTGGTCCCTTATCGGGATTACGGACAGTGCCTGGTGGGTAGTTTGACTGGGGCGGTCTCCTCCCAAAGAGTAACGGAGGAGCACGAAGGTGGGCTAAACACGGTTGGACATCGTGTGGTTAGTGCAATGGCATAAGCCCGCTTAACTGCGAGAATGACGGTTCGAGCAGGTACGAAAGTAGGTCATAGTGATCCGGTGGTTCTGTATGGAAGGGCCATCGCTCAACGGATAAAAGGTACTCCGGGGATAACAGGCTGATACCGCCCAAGAGTTCATATCGACGGCGGTGTTTGGCACCTCGATGTCGGCTCATCACATCCTGGGGCTGAAGTCGGTCCCAAGGGTATGGCTGTTCGCCATTTAAAGTGGTACGCGAGCTGGGTTTAGAACGTCGTGAGACAGTTCGGTCCCTATCTGCCGTGGGCGTTGGAAAATTGAAAGGGGCTGCTCCTAGTACGAGAGGACCGGAGTGGACGAACCTCTGGTGTTCGGGTTGTCATGCCAATGGCATTGCCCGGTAGCTAAGTTCGGAATCGATAACCGCTGAAAGCATCTAAGCGGGAAG
>NZ_AFWD01000058.1:0-203422 GCF_000222565.1 Vibrio sp. N418 | reverse complement strand
TATATTGATTAAGCAAATTTTCTTGTTGTTAATGGAGTAATACATGATTAATAAGCGTTTCTTTAAAACCAAGGACGAAGTGGAAGTCACGTTTGAGTTACCGGAAGATCAAGTGGGGCAGTCAGCTTGTTTAGTGGCGGATTTTTCTGATTGGCAACCGATCGTGATGAAAAAAGTCGTCAAAACTAAATCGTACCGATTCAAAACTCGCTTGCCAAAAGACCAACAGTTTGAATTTCGCTACTTGGTCGATGAAAGCCGTTGGATTAATGATCCAAACGCTGATCAATACACACCAAATGGTTTTGGTGAAGACAATGGATTGCTAACCACTTATCAATAATAAATTCAATAAGTTGGTGTTTACTTACCTATAGAGTGAATAAAACAAGGCGCATGATAGCGCCTTTTTTGATCGCATAACTAGTACGATAGGGTGACAAAAGAAGTAGAAATCCGTAATCTTATAACGATTTTTCCGCATCGTAGGGTGTGGACTTTTGCTATGTATTACATGAATTAATGAATAATTAAATTGTTATAAGGTCAAACTGTGCAAGTAAGAACGATAAAAGCGCGCGTTTCTGAACTTACGAAACGCAAGAGAATGATGCTTTTGAGCTTACCAGTAGTTGCGATTGTTGCATTGACGACTCTGGATGGCACAACCAATAAAATCCGCACGATTGATCTTTCTCTCAACGACACTCAATTAGTCGATACCATTCTTAACGAAGCCGTTGAGAATGTCGATATGCCGGATTATGAATACCATATTCAAACCGGTGATAATTTAAGCTCTATTTTTGACCGTCTTGGTTTTGCTTACAGCGACATGATGAAAATCATGGAGACGGATCTTAACTTTTTAGCACTTGATACCTTAAAGCCTGGTAACACGTTGCGTTTTTGGCGTGACGAGCAGACTAATAGTCTTGCGAAGATGGAACTTGAGTTTAGCTTGGTTGAGCGTGCGGTTTATACTCGCACCGACGATGGTAGCTACGAGTTTACTGACGTTAAGATTCCCGGCGTGTGGAAAGAGTTCGCGTTGGTTGGAGACATCAACGGTAGCTTTTCTCAGTCAGTCAACAAGCTAGGTCTTGGAAATGCCGAGATTGAGCAGATTGTTAGTTTGCTTAAAGATAAAATTAACTTCTCTCGTGATTTGCGCTCTGGTGATAAATTTGAAGTGGTGCAATCGCGTCAGTATGTTGATGACCAACTCACCGGCAATCGAGAAATTCAGGCGATTAAGATCTTGAACCGTGGTGGTGAATATACCGCTTACTTGCATGAAGATGGCCAATATTACGATAAAAATGGTGACAGTTTACAACGTGCTTTCCAGCGTAAGCCTATCAGTGGAAACTACCGCTTAAGTTCTAATTTCAACGCTCACCGTAAACACCCAGTGACAGGACGCGTTTCTCCACACAATGGTACAGACTGGGCAACGCCAATTGGTACGCCGATTGTTTCCACAGGTGATGGTGTCGTGATCATGACGCGTAAACACCCATACGCAGGTAATTATGTGGTAGTACAACATGGCAGTACTTATAAAACACGTTATTTGCACTTGAGTAAAATTCTGGTTCGCAAAGGACAGAAAGTGACTCGTGGACAACGTATTGGTTTGTCAGGTAATACTGGACGTGTTACTGGGCCGCACATTCACTATGAGTTGATTGTTCGTGGTCGCGCAGTCAATGCGATGAAGGCAAATATTCCGATGGCAAGCTCGGTATCGAAAAAAGAGATGCCAGCGTTTGTCGCTCGCCGTGATAAGTATGATGAGATGCTGAAACAGCAAGAGATGAAACTTGCTCAGCAAGGTTCATCAAGTAATGCGAGTTGATATTGCATGAGTTGAGATAGAGAAAGCGAACCGAATGGTTCGCTTTTTTTTGCAAAAAATAACATCGTATCTACGCTATGGATGGAAAACCTGGCTAGAGCGTCATTTGATACTGGCGCGGAGTTAAGCCAAATTGCTCTTTGAATCGCTGAGTAAAACGCACTTCAGATTGATAGCCACAGGCAAGCGCGGTATCCATCTGGCTGAACTTTCTTTGCAATAAACCGAGTGCATGAGACATGCGGATTTCGGTCAATATATGTCGGAAGCTCGTCTCTTCTGCGGCGAGTTTTCGGGTTAGCGTTGCCCGACTCATTGCTAAGTGCTGCGCGGCGATTTCGATCTTATGATCATCGCCGGGAGCCGCACTCAAATAAGTGGCGAGCTTATCGCGAACCAGCTGATTTTCACTAGGAAACAGAAGGTGTAGAGCGTCGATGTGACGAAGTTCTGCATAGAATGCCAATAGCAACTGTTGCTGAGTGTGTGCAGAAAGATTTTTGTTAGACATGTCACAAATGATCTCAAAACAATAGCGCAGAGCATCCGTGACTTTAACCATCGGCGGAGCAGCACTAAGGGATACCTCTTCATTTAGCCACTCTGCTGGAGGTGGTTGGAAAAAAGTCACCGCACGCGCATTGAAAGCATTCTGCATTGGGGTATTAACGAAAGTGAGATACTGGCCTGCGGGTACCACAAGCCAGTTTGCACGATTGAACTCATAGGATTGCTCTTGCCACCAAAGTTGCTTGCGGCCTTGCTCAACCCAATAAAGTGTTGGGGCATGAATGAACACATTGTGTAAAGGCTGCTCTCTTTTGCCTCGAAAATGTGCCACGTGTAGTAATGATTTATTCATGCCCTTTATCCTTTTTTCTATACGTGGTTTGAATTACTCGTTGACGTAAGTCGCGGTAATTTTCGCTTTATCAAGTGCACTCGAGTTCAGCATAAAGCCGATCAGAGCATTCGATGCACCTTGTGGCAGTTCAAGTTTCTCTGTTGGTAATGCAAATACGGTGAATTCGTAGCGATGCATTCCTGCTCCTTTTGGAGGACAAACGCCACCAAAGCCTTTCAAGCCATAGTCATTTTTCATTTCATTAGCTTTGATAGATTTGCCTGAAACACCTCGTTCAAGCGTAGTGACGTTTGCAGGAATATCGACCGCAACCCAATGCCACCAACCGCTGCCTGTTGGTGCATCAGGATCATAAGCGGTGATAGCAAAGCTTTTTGTTCCAGCAGGCACATCGTCCCAGCTAAGCTGTGGCGATAAATTATCCCCGCTACAACCAAAACTATTAAAAGCAAACGTATCAGCAATTCGTGAGCCTTCTTGAATGTCTTGGCTGGTTAAGGTCATGGCTGAACTGGCAAATGAAGCAAGAAGTAGTACTGGTGCAAGTTTGATAAATTTCATCTTAGTTCCTTTTTAGGTTTCGGCTACGGGACTAATAATAGAAATAAACCTCGCAAAATATAGCACAATAAAACTCATTGATGATTCTGATTTTTTACATTTGAGTTTTTCAGTAAGTTTGGAACTGTTCAAAGTATGAGGGTAATCTTGAAGAAGAGAAAGAAAAAAGCCAGAGATGAACTCTGGCTTTTGTTTTTTTGCAACTGAATGGTGCTAATTAATTGGCATGACCCATCGCAGAGAATGGGGTGCCAGCTTTGCGTCTTCTTGGTGCGAGCGCCATGATAATGCCAAAGCAAGCACCTTGGGTGATCATTGCAGTACCACCGTAGCTGATAAAGGGTAACGGGCTACCCATTACTGGTAAAAGACCACTCACCATTCCCATATTGATAAAGGCGTATAGCATAAAACTCATCGCCAGTGCGCCAATCACCAAGCGGCCATAAGCCGAGTCGCTTTGGCTGGCAAGCCATAATGTGCGGCCAGCGATAAAGAGATAGGTTGAGATTAAGGCAACGCTACCAAAGTAGCCCCATTCTTCCGCAAAGGTCGAAAAGATAAAGTCAGTATGACTTTCTGGAATAAACCCTAGCTGCCCTTGTGTCGCGTTCATATAGCCTTTACCGCGAATGCCACCAGAACCGATCGCGACTAAAGATTGAATGATTTGATACCCAGCGCCAAGTGGGTCCGACTCAGGGTTAAGAAATTGAGTAACACGCATCTTCTGATAGCTCTCCATGAAGAAGAACCACAGTACTGGAATTGCCGTGGCAACAATCGCAATCACTGACGCAATAATTTTCCAACTCATGCCGCCAAGAAAGAGCACGAACAGTGAGTAAATGACGGTAAAGATTGCACCATCAAGATCGGGCTGAATCACAATAAGTCCGGCTGGCATTGCCGTGAGCGCTAAACAAAGGCCGATTTTTTTAAACGTTGGCGCCCCAGGGTCTTTAGCAATTAGCCACGCAGCCATCATGGGTACAGCAACCTTAACGAGTTCGGAAGGCTGGAAGCGAATCGGACCAAGGGCGAGCCAACGTTTCGAACCATTCGTTGCATCACCGGCAATTACAACAGCCAGCAGCAATAGTACCGTTAGGGTAAACAAGGGCGGCGCAATGTCGCACAGCTTTTTCGCCGGCACCGCTGAAAGCACGATTAATGCACCAATGGCAATCACAGCTCGCGCTAAATGACGTTCTAAAATAGGCTCACTAAAACCACTAGCGCTCCAGACGCTAATACTACCCGCGGCGATCAAAAAACAGATCGCAGCAAGCAGTGGATAATCTAATTGGGGGCGAATACGCAGCACGGGCGAAACATCTAAAATGAATAGTGATGCGAAATTTAATCCTGATTGATAGGAAAGACAATAAACAATTGCAGAGGGAAAGGTAAGTTTTCCACATAAATTGAGAGGTTATGAGCCATGTCGCCTAATTATGCCCTTATATTTGTGGTGTAAATATTTGTATTATAAAGAGTTACCCTGTTAACTAATCATAAGCCGAACTCAGATGTCGGTTTTGGACGATGGTTCTAGGTGGTCGGTATTATTAAGTCGGTAGTCGTTGCCGGTAATTTATCAGAGGGGATAAGAGCGTTACTAAAGAAGTGATGTGCATTTGAAGTCTGGTGAGCAAAAGCAACAGAGAAAATAAAGCAGGGAATGACGGTATGGCTGACAAGCAGAATCGAACAATTTCCCCGATTAATGCGACTGAGCATTGAGAGTTCAAAAAATAACGCGGTGCTTTTTCGAACTATTAGGGCAAAGATCCATCTAGGCGCTTGAAAGTTAGACATTCATAACATTATTGAACAGAAAACCATAAGAAAAGTAAAAAAAAGACTATACAAAAAACAAGCAGTGGTTATTATACCGCTCAGTTGTTCAAAGAGTTATTAAATGCAGCATCAAGTACAAGTAAAACCTCAAGTATCAAAACACAGTTTTTGTCGCTAGGCGTTTCCCTTTTATTTAAGCGTAACATGATATAATTCAAGAAGTTAACATACCGTTAACAATGAACTCTTCTTAAATTAAATAAATAAGGGGCATAAAATGTCTAACTCAATTACTGGTACTGTAAAATGGTTTAACGAAACTAAAGGTTTCGGTTTCCTAACTCAAGATAACGGCGGCGCAGACGTATTCGTACACTTCCGCGCTATCGCTTCTGAAGGTTTCAAAACTCTTAACGAAGGCCAAAAAGTGTCTTTCGAAGTAGAACAAGGTCAAAAAGGCCTTCAAGCTACTAACGTTGTTGCACTATAATTAGCGCTTCACGTAAGAATAAATAGAAGGTCGCCTAGGCGGCCTTTTTTGTATCTGAAATTTGGCGATACTCACTTGTTCCACATAATAACGAGACTTTTTCGTTTCCCCGTTCTCCGTTTAATCCTTTGTTTCGCCCCCTTAACTTCTTCGTTAACTAGCCAATGTGGTAATTTTTGACCTGACGCCAAACAAGAGGGACTTTTGTCCTCTTGTTCTTATCACCCCGGCGTTATGCTTATCCGCAGATTTATTAATACAACAAAACATCCGGCAGCTCTTGGTTAGCTCCGCCTCGCTTATTTCAGTGAAATAACGACAACAAGCCAAGTTAACAAAAGCTCGAACAACATAGGTAACCCCAATGAACGTACTGGTTATTAACGGTCATCCTAATTTAAATAACTCCTTTGCGAATAAAGAGATCCTTAAACTGCTTGCGCAGAAAACCGATTGGCAGATGACTCATGCATCAGACTTTGCAGGGAATGTGAAAGTTGAGCAACAGCGCTTGTTAGAGGCGGATCTGGTGGTCGTGCAGTTCCCACTTTACTGGAGTACTTTTCCTTCCGTTATGAAAGAGTGGATCGATCAAGTGTTCACTTATGGTTTTGCGTTTGGCCCTGATGGTAGCCAGCTTAAAGGCAAGAAATTACTATTTTCAATTACGGCAGGAGCAACGGCTGAATCGTATTCAGAAAGTGGCTTTAACTTCATGCCGCTTGAGAACTACCAACGCGCGTTTGAGCATGCCTTTAAAGCGGCGGAAATGAATATTATCGATACCATCGTGACATTTGAGATGAATGCGATTCCTGAAGAGGGCGGTGATGTTGAAAAAACCATTGAGCTTGCACAGCAACACGCAGATCAAATCATCAATGCAGTCAGCCATTCAGCACAAAATGCAGTAAGCACTCACGTAGGATAATCATTATGTTTCAATCACTCATTGGTATTGCCGTACTTCTCGGTGTTGGATTCCTGTGCTCTGAAAACAGAAGTCAAATTAGTTGGCGTGCCGTTGTTGGCGCGTTTGGTATCATTCTAGTTGTTGCTGGATTTGTGCTTGCGACAGAGATTGGTGCTGGTGTTCTTTTGGCGGTTTCAAATACGGTTGGTAACGTATTTAGCTATGGTGCGGAAGGGATTAAGTTCGCCTTCGGTAGCTTGGTTAACTTCAGTGTCGATGGCATTGGTTTTGTTTGGGCACTGCAAGTACTACCACAGATCATCTTTACTGCTTCACTGACTTCTCTGCTTTACTATTTGGGTATCATGCAGTGGTTTGTGCGCATTATTGGTGGCGGATTGCAACGTGTGTTGGGTACTTCTCGTGCAGAATCGATGAATGCGGCCGGTAACATTGTATTAGGTCAAACAGAAGCGCCATTATTGGTAAAACCATACCATCGCGTTCTTACTCGCGCGCAAATTTTTGCCATTATGGTTGGCGGCCTTTCCTCTATTGCGGGTTCGATTTTGGCTGGCTTAGCGGGCATGGGCGTTGATCTTAACTTCCTTATTATGGCCTGTTTTATGTCGGCCCCTGCCGGTTTGATGTTTGCCAAATTGATCATTCCGGAAACGGAACCAACCATTGATGAAGTGCCAGAATTACCAGATAACGAAAGGCCAACCAGTTTCATTGATGCGATTGCTAAAGGCGCAATGGCGGGTATCTCAATCGCAGCGATTGTGGGCGCGGTCATCATCTCATGTATTGGTTTGATGGCGATGCTGAACGGCGGACTAGGTGCCATCGGTGACTTCTTTGGTTTTGAAGGCCTAACCGTTGATGTGATCCTTGGTTTGTTATTCTCTCCGGTTGCATGGTTGATTGGCGTACCTTGGAATGAAGCGATGGATGCAGGTGCATTCCTTGGTCAAAAAATAGCACTAAACGAATTCGTGGCGTTTGCTAGCATGGGCGCGGTTGAGCTGAGTGAGCGCACCACCGCGATTATGACGATTGCTCTGTGTGGCTTTGCCAATATTGGTTCTGTTGCCATGGTATGCGGTGCGCTAAGCAGTATGATCCCAGAACGTGCAGGGGTTATCGGCCAACTAGGAATGAAGGTACTGCTCGCTGCAACACTAGCAAACCTAATGAACGCTGCGATTGTTGGTTTATTTGTCTAGACGTTGAATTAAATCGTTAATCGTCAAGCTAAAGCGCCAGCTTGCATTACGCAGGTGGCGCTTTTTATTGAGTGTGATTGGTACTTATTCGTGAGTATCGATAAATGCTTTAAGTGCTTGTTCGTCGACAATTTCTAACCCTTGTTCCCCTTTACGCACCAGATTCTTATCCATCAGAGTTTTTACGGCGCGGCGATAAACTCGTCCTGACGTGCCGAACCGTTCTGCTTCTTGATTCACCTTATCAAAACCATTCAGTGCCGGAGTAGTACGTTGTTGTATTAACAAATCATAAGCAATGTTATAGCAGATGGGATGGAGCAAGCGGTTAGTATAGATATCTAGAGAATCCTGATAGTCATCAGCCAATGCAGAAGCAAAGAAAAATAACATCTCGGGTTGTTGATGCAGCAGTTCGGTGAGCTTTTTTATACAGATGATGTCAATCTGCATATGTTCATCGGCCACGACATTCCACTGACAAGCTGTTTGGGTGAAAAACTCCATCTCGCCAAAAATATGATCATCACAATGTGCTTTTCCGAGTTGAAAACGACGTCCATTGGCGGCGAGAATACTCATCGAAACCCGTCCCGCCGGCACCACATAGATATGATCCAATGGTTCGCCTTGGGTCAAAATTGCTTCGCCGGTATTGAAATAGCGAGTTCCAACCTGACATTGATAGATGAAAGCGCGAAACGCGGTGCTTTTTTGCTCAAGTAGGGATTTAAAGCGCCCGGTTGGGGCTGGTTTGATTCTCATTACGGTCTCATGCTTGGTCTTTTCCGAGGATCGCTAAGCCAACTTTCATCTGACGAACGACCTTTACTTTTTGTCACTGATATCAATCTCACATTCTCGTGAAATCTAACAATTACAATAGCTTTAAAGTGTTTTGGTAGGACAAAAGTCCTCCTTTATCGCGGAGTAATTCGCCTAATATTGCGCTAGTTTAAACGCATTATCACTAGACTTCGATATGCCGAACGAGAAATTTGCTGAGAGAATCATCACTAATCGTTTGCGGTCACATGACGAGTCACTGAAAACAGAATAAGAGGAACCCCATGCTTAAACAGCCCCATATTGGCGTCGATGCAACGCAAGTTGCTCCTTTGGTTATAGTCTGTGGTGAGCCTGACCGTGCTAATCGAATTGCCTCACTCTTTGATGACGCAAAAATGGTATCGGAGAATCGTGAGTACCGTTTATTTAGTGGGCAATACCAGGGTGTGCTAGTGTCGGTATGCAGTACCGGTATTGGTGCGCCTTCAATGATTATTGCAGTAGAAGAGCTGAAACAGTGCGGAGTGACCCATATCGTACGTGTGGGTTCGGCAGGGGCAATGCAAGACGGAATTCAACTCGGCGAATTGATTATTGCAGAAGGGGCTGTCCGTGATGAAGGGGGATCTAAAGCCTATGTTGAGGCCGCATACCCGGCTTACGCAAGTTTCTCACTGTTAAAAGCGTTAGATGACTATCTAGCTGCTCAATCAACCCAGTGTCATTTTGGTGTAGTGCGTTCTCACGACAGTTTTTATACCGATGAAGAAGAATCTATTTGCCAGTATTGGAACAAGAAAGGCATTCTTGGCGCAGATATGGAAACCTCGGCTCTATTTGCGGTTGGGCGCTTACGTGGAATCAAGGTTGCCTCAGTGCTCAACAATGTGGTGTTGTATCAGCAAGATGTTAAAGATGGGGTCGATCAATACGTGAATGAAGCTGAAAGTATGATGCAAGGTGAGAAACTTGCCTCACTCGCCGCGTTAGAAGCATTGATTGCACAGTCGTAAAGGCTGATGCCACATACCACCAGAGTATATGACCTCGGATAATAGAGCAGGCAATTAATCTCCTTACGTGACACCCTGCTATCACATGCACGACAAAGTGGCCGCCTTTGTGGTGCATATGATGGCCCCTCGTTCTGAACAACGCTTACGTGAAGCGAATGAAGACTATTTCTTATCAAACAACCCGTGACCTGAGTTGAGCAGCATCGAAACCAATCGGTCATTATCTAGCGGTTCTCCAGACATGACGCTGGCTAATATTTCACTGCCAAATAGCAAAGGTGATAAGACCACATCTGCTTTGACCTGCTTCACCTTGTTCATATTTTTCGCATCATTGACCGCTAACACCGTCTTCGCTTCTGGATAGAGATCGCGTGCTGATAACACAATAAACGCGTTATCGGCATCGTCATCAGTCAGGGCGAGCAAGGCGCGACAATGTTCTATTCCCGCTGTCTGTAAGACGGTGTTATCAGTGCAATCACCGGACATGATATCCAGCTTACGGCTGGCGCGTTGTTGAATTTTAGGAAAATTTTCCTCTGCTTCACTGGTCAGAATCATTACGTTAAGCCCACGGTCGAGAAGCTGGTTTGCCGTGGCGATAGCCAGTACAGATGTCCCGCAAACAATATAGTGATCTTTTCTATTCATTTTCTCTTGATTACCTTTAACTAATCGATTCAAGCCCCCTCTGATTAAAGGGCCGAAGACGGTGGTGACGGAAGTGGCAAAGACAGTAATGCCCGCAATAATCACCGATACCGTGAATAAACGAGCTGGTTCACTGATCGGGACAATGTCGCCATAACCGACGGTTGTCATCGTCACAATTGAGAAGTAAAACGAGGTGGTCAAATCCGTGATAGCTGGGTGAAAATCCTGACCAAAGTAGAGTGCGCCGTAGGTGGAATAAAACAGCAGGACGGTAAAACTGATAAACGCGAAGATCCCACCAGCGGTGGCACTGGAATGATGGAAGTCTTTTCCCAGTAGCAATAAGCTGATTAAGGTGACGATGCCAAGGGTGAGACTATGGGTTAATTCCGGGAAGAAGTGCCACGTAAACACGAGTGAGATCGATAACAGTACGATGCTCACGGCCCAAGCAATGCGGGCTCGAAATAATAAGCCAAACGCATTGATCATTAAGAAAATGCCAAGCAAGAACCAAGGACCATTGGCAATGTTAGCCCAATTTATCGAGGCAAAGCTCTTAACTTGAAATAGCCCGATAAGGTTAAGTGATGAGCCCCATACGCTGGCAAGAATTAATAACCCGTTAATGAAGACCGCAAATGCGACCAAAACATGACGTAATTTTCGCCAAAATTCGCCCCATTTTTTCCAGAGTTGAGAAGGAATGTTCAAGGCAATGACCACCAATAAATGATTACGAAACCAGACTATAGCGCCATAACGGCGATAGCATAGCTGCTAGTATATAAGAGAGAGCGACATTGTCTTAATTGTAATACACAATAACAAGTTACGAACAGGCAATCTCGATTAAGCTCTGTCTAGATATTAGCTAAGGATCAAAATGCCGATAATCACACGACTGAAAAACCGAGTATCAAACAGTATCGACGATCAAGTAGAAACGTGTTGGATAGATGTCGATCTATCAAAACCAGAAGATCAAGAGTGGCTTATTTCACAGAGTCAGCTCTCGGAAGAGTTGGTGGCATTTTTGCAGCGAGAGAACTTCGTCAATCATCGCAATCTCCATGATGGCAGTGTGTTAATCGCACTGAAAGTCAGTGGTGAAAAGCCAACTATTAATCCTATCGGTTTGGTGGATTTAAAAATATTTATCGATGCTCATCGGATCATTACGATTCGCTATCATCCTGTTATAGCGATAGATAAAACCTACGCGTACTTGGAAAGTGTATGCTCAGATGCGAAGGCAGCACTCCATTGTGACGCTTCTTCATCGGCAGAAAGAGAGATGCAATATGATGCAAAAGTGATGGATGTATTTTGTCATATCATCAATAACTTGATAGATCATATTGAAAAAGTCACCTTTACCATCTCGGACCAAATTGCCGTGCTTGAAGATCAATACTTTGATACTGGTGAAGCGTTTGATTCGAGTTTATTACTCAAACTACGGGGAGATATCTGCAAAACGAGGCGGATACTCACGGTATTACGCAACACCTTGTTCATTCGAATTGAAGATCCTAGTTTACTCATCGACAGTGAAGATAAAAGTGCATTGGTGAGAGCTTCCAGCCATGTCACGTTGCATTTGAATAATCTGGATGACTTACTATCGCGTATCGATATGCTGCAAAACCTCGATAATACCAAACTCTCTGAAGCGATGTCTCAGTCGAGCTTTAGCTTGACGATTGTTGCGACGGTATTCCTGCCACTCACTTTTGTGTCTGGTTTACTGGGTATGAATGTGGGTGGGATCCCTGATACCCATAACCCGTGGGGATTTTGGGCAATCACTGCGGGTATGCTGTTATTGGCAATTACCTTGTGGATCACGCTGTATCGCCGTTTGAAAACGATTCGTTTTAGGCGCTAACAGTCTCCATTACCATTTTAGATTAAGCCATTGATTTTTGTTGCATATTGATTCAAACGTCAGCATTATTCTGTTTCACATTACATCATTCCGTTGACTTATAGGTATGATGGTTTCGTTCGTTAAAGGATATTCAGGCTGGTTATGAGTTGTTTTGCCATATTAGAAAAATCAGATATTCAAATTGCCGTAAAACTCAACAAAGTAGATGCTGAAAGTGAGCTAGAGGCTCTTCGGCTGGAGGGATACAAGGTAATTGTGGAAGAAGTGGATGCTGAGGATTCAAGTGATGCTTTGCTCAAGGCTAAGCAGCTAAAGCAAACTAAAGCCACAGCGAAGGTAGATTTCCAGTCAAAATACAAAACAGGCCTAGTGGTCGGAAAAATTATCGGCGTGATTGGTTGGCTGATGGTGATTGTCGGCCTGGAAAATATGCTCGCAGGTTCGGTTCAATCGATGGATCAGTATATCTGGAGCTATGGAATCATGTTTAGTGCCATGTTGCCGGGCTTTGGTATCTTCCTTTCGGGTCTATTCTCCGTTGCGGCAAGTCAAGTGATCAAGGCGACCGTCGATAACGCCGATAATACGCATCGAATTTATCTGCACCTTAAAGGTGAGTAGCGACGACAACGCGCTTATTTAGACCTGACACAAGAATAAGTTATGAACATTATTTTCATTGGATTGGTTGCTCTTTCAGTCTCCCCTTATACATGGGCGAATCAAAGTACAGATGTGAACCAAACGAACCATTTTGACGGTTACTATGAACGCTACATTGGCGATAAACTCGATAGCGATAGTGCGGATATAGAAGTCATTCAGCAAGAGAACGGGGATTACTTAGTTTCAGGCTCCGCTGTTTGGGTGATGGACGTATCAGCGGGCAGTGTGAATGTTGGTGACATCTATGGTGTGTTTCCGTTAGAGGGGAATCGTCTGCAATATGATCTCAACGATTGCCAGATGACGCTCACCTTTACACCACAAGCGTTAGTTGTGAGTGATGACAATTTGATGTGTGGCGGTATGAATGTCTCCTTTAATGGGACTTATCGTAAAAATTCCAATGAGAAAATAGGAAAACCGCAGTGATAGGTGCAAGGCTTTCGCAAGTCCCAGGTGTACTCTGGATGGTATTGGTGATGTGTATTTTCGGTGTCGTAGGGCCACTTTATCTACTTAATCAGTTTAATGCTTCTTTTGAGTGGCCGACAACTAAAGGGATGGTGGTGGATACTTGGTTAGAACGCTACTACAGTACCAGTAGCGATCACGTGTATTACAACGTCGGTGTTGAATATGTGTATACCGTTGACGATGAGATCTATCACAAGAAAGACAAGAACGATGTCACAGGGATTATTCCCGACTATTCGCTCGAAGAAGCAGAAGCCCTCGCCGCTGAGTTCCCTCAAGGGGAGATGGTTGATGTTTATTACAACCCAGACCGCCATAGCTCTGCAGTCTTAAAACCGACAAAAAATTTGATTATGTTGATTTTTCCTGCGGTATTCGGTTCTGTCTTGCTCGTCGTCTTGTACGTGATGTACCGCTTGATGCGCGTCAAACCCCATGAGTTTTGGGACGAGTGAACAATGCGAAGTTCGATTTGGATAAGCTTGTAATGACGGTTAGATTTGAATGCGATCAAGCACGGTTAGAAAGCAGAATTAAGCACAGTACCAAAGCGGCATATATGATGCTGCTTTCCTGCGGATTTATTTACTATTTTGAGCCGGTATGGTTAACGGCTATTCATCCGTGGTTTGGCCCGCTGATATTTGGCTCGCTATTTTTGGCATTAAGCACGATTGAAAAACAATCACGTGGCGATTTAGATTGTCATCGTGGTGAAGTTATTTCAATTAATGAAAATAGGTTTGAATTTCATCAAGCTTCATCGGGTTATACATTCGAGAAAAGCTTGGATGACATCGAGAGTGTGACTATTAGTCAATGGCTCGGTGTTCCGCGTATCAAGGTACGTTTCTCGGATAACCAATTCTATCAGTTTAAGTGGTTTAAAGATTCTTCTGAGTTGTATCAGCTTTTAAATCGTCGAGATGAGTGGCTCAAAAAGGGTTAGGAGCCATTCTAATTTGAGTGATATACCGATACGGCTGTGATGGCAGCCGCAGTCGTCTGTGCTTTGGTTAAAAGCCGCCATTAAGTTAAGCGTCAAATATTCTCGTTTTGATAAATCGTTTTTCCATCTTTGATGGTGCCTTTCTCCTGCTCTTCAAAATTTTTATAAGCGGAAATTCGATGATGCTCGCCAAGCGTGTCGCCGCTGCGAGTTACACGATTTACCGCAGACCACATGTTAGTCATCATATCTGGAAACAATACAGGCGCGTCCATGTGGATAGTGAAGGGCCGTTCTACCGAATTGCCCAACCTATTACTGAGAACTTCCCCTGTATGGATGTCCCCTTTGCTAAGGTGTCGCCTAAGTTGCTGGTGGTCAGTAATAACGATCTGTTGTGCGAGTTAATAAAACATGATGGTTGGGCTGCAATGCCCGAAGAGTATATGTATAGCTATATCGAGTCGGGCCAGCTGGTGGAAGTGAAGTTGAAAGAGATGCGTGATAGCCGATTAATTTCATTGAATGTGTTTTTCCCGATAGGCAAAGATGACCAAGTGGTATATTCCGACGCTATCGCTTGGATAGTGGAAATAGCACGCGCTTCGCTCAAGTAGCGAGCGGTCTGGTTGGGGAAATTTGGCGACTCTTATGCCGTTTGTAATGAAGTTATCAGTCAAAAAACTCATCGTATCGAGTAAAAATTTTAATTAACAAACTCGATCGTCTCGATCAATCAATTCGATCGATAAATGAAGTCATTACAACAATAAAAAACTTTTGTCATGGTGATTGGTTATAATTATCGCTTGATATTCAATTGTGCGTATAATCTTCTATTCTTTGCTGGCATTAAACATAGTTCTATCAATTGGAAGGTGGAGCAATAAATATTAGATGGATTCTAAGTATGCGTTAATGATGCAGAAATCAGATTTACTTGGAATAGTAGTAATGAATAGAATTATAAAAGCTATATTCATAATGTTTATTTTTATACTAACTGAATTTTTGGTAGTTGAGTTCAGTAAAATAAATAATGGAAAAGAATCAAGTCGAGTGATTAGCGCCGTAAATAAAGAAATGAAGGCGATATTCAGTGATGCATTGATTACCTCTGAAGTATTAAAAGAAATGGTTGTCCTTTCAGAGGATAATTATCTTTCTTTTGCTGAGTTCAATAAGTTGAGTCAAACTTTACTATCAACTTACAGTCATGTTGATTCTTTACTGTACCTGCCAAATGGTGTTGTGGAGCTGGTGTATCCTTATGAGGAAAACAAACGAGCAATTGGCCACAATGTACTAAAAGATAAGAGTAGAAAACTAGGTGCGATGGAGTCGGTTTCAGGTAGTATTAACACTATTATTGGCCCAGTAACGTTAGTTCAAAACGGAAAGCAAGCATTCATTTTACGTAAAGGAATTTCCGATGAAGGTGAATTTATTGGTTTTTCTTCATCGGTCATCTATTTGGAATCAGTTTTAAAGTCGCTCGATAATATACTGAAGAACAATCATGTATGTAACTACAAAGTTGTTGGTTATGACCCCGATAATTCAAATTACTATGATAAGACGGTTATTGAAAAGGGTGTTGTAAATTCTCAAGTTCATAAGGGGGTTATTACACTCTTTAATACTAATTGGCAAATATCGATATCACCAGATGATGCGGGGTTGTTGCCTAGATTTGTTGTTTTTTCGACATTATTGTTGGTGGTTTTGTTGGTTGCATCACCGATTAAATACTTTAATCAGTATCGCCGCTCGGAAGAGGCTCGTTACAACTTCCAAAAAGAAGCGCATACGGACTTCCTTACGAACTTGCTTAATCGACGAGGATTAGAAAGCCGCTTTGAGTCCTTAAAAAAAGAGAATGTTTCAGGGGCTGTTGCTATTTTTGATATCGATTTTTTTAAGAACATTAATGATTCTTATGGGCATGAAGTGGGTGATATTGTGTTAGTCCAGTTCTCTAAGCTTTGCGCGGCAAATATGAATCCTCAGTTCACGCTTTCTCGAACTGGGGGAGAAGAGTTCGTCATGTTGATGCCCCATTTCGATCAACATCAAGCTCGGCAATATTGTGAACATCTTCGAGAAGCGGTAGCTAAAGCGCCATTTTTCATCAAACATGTACATATCAATGTCACAGTGAGTATTGGTATCGCATGTTTTAGTACGGCAGATTGTATCGAAAATGCATTGAGTGATGCTGATGATGCACTCTATGAAGCAAAGCGAACTGGCCGAAATCGAGTTTGCCTGAAAGGTTGAAGCTATAGGCTAAGGTGATAGCATTTATTGCGGCTAGTAGAACGATTGCTAGTCGGCATCGCTTTCTTTAGTCGTTATAATGTTCACGTTGGTTTTTGTTTCAGCTATACAAGAGAAAAAGTTCGATATATTGCCATGAGAATGCCAAATTCCCCCAACACAAACCGAGCGGAGCCAAGAGATTGAGCGATAAACTCACCGTTGTCATTATCGAAGATGAGCCAGCGATTGCTGACAACCTTATTCATGTTTTAGAAATGGATGGTTACCACACCCAGTGGTTTGCAACCGCGGGTGAAGGTTTAGCTTTTCTGCAAGCGAACACTGCTGATCTGTTGGTGTTGGATGTCGGTTTACCTGATGGAAATGGCTTTGAATTGTGCAAAACCATTCGTGATTTCTCCAATATTCCCATCATCTTCTTAACCGCTCGAAACGATGAAATTGATCGAGTGGTAGGGCTGGAAATTGGCGCGGATGATTATGTTACTAAGCCGTTCAGCCCCCGAGAAATGGTCGCACGGGTGAAACTGCGCATTAAAGCGCGTCAAGCAACAAGCCAAACTCAATCGGCACCCGCGCCAATAACGAGTGATCAAATCGCCAAGCAAGAACCGCAGATTTCTATGATTGATACTTTGCAGGCGCAAAACTTTGATTACTGTATCAATGGTCAACCCCTTGGCCTGACAGCGGTCGAATTTAAAATCCTTGATAAGTTAATCACGGTCAGTGGCAATGTGCTCAGTCGTGAACAGTTGATGGTCGCTGCAGATATGGCAGTCGAAGCGGTATATGAGCGTAATATAGATACCCACATCAAGGCAATTCGCAACAAACTTAAACCCTTTGGTTTTGCTGAACGTATCGGCACGAAACGTGGTTTTGGTTACTTCTATTTAGCGCAGGGCGAGCTATGAATCGCTGGCCGAAAATCCCGCTAGGACTGAGACTTTTCTCCCTCTACTTCATCTTGGTGGGTATGACGGCTTATATGGTCAGCACCACGGTGATCCGAGAATTGAAGCCGACGGTGCGCCAAACAACTGAAGAAACCTTGGTTGATATGGCAAATTTGCTTGCTGTGTTGGCAGAAGAGGACGTCGCCAATGGGCAGTTTTCAGAAAGCCGCTTTGCCAAATTACTCGCAGCGTATGGTCAAAGAGAACCACAAGCGCGTTATTGGGAATTAGGTAAAAAAGCCATCAATCACCGTATTTACATCACCGATAAGCAAGGCATCGTGATTGCCGATTCTTGGCAACAAGATGTCGGTAAAGACTATTCGCAATGGAATGATGTTTACTTAACCTTGCGTGGCCAATATGGCGCGCGCAGTACCACTGAAAACCCCAGTGATCCTTCTTCAACGGTCATGCATGTGGCTGCGCCTATTTATCATGATGGCGAGATCATCGGTAGCGTTACTGTTGCAAAAGCGAATCGTTCCGTTCAGCCTTTCATTGACCTCTCTCAACGTAATGTATTGTATTGGATGGTCTTGATGAGCGGCTTAGTTTTAGTTGCAGGGGCGCTGTTCTCATGGCGTATCCACTCGGCTCTTAATCAGTTAGAAAACTATGCTAAGAAACTGGGTCAAGGTGATAAAGTCGCCAAGCCCACTTTTCGCGTTTTTTACGAATATGGCACCTTGAGCGATGCGCTAGAAAAAATGCGCAATCAGTTAGATGGTAAACAATATGTGGAAGAGTACGTGCAAACGCTGACACACGAACTAAAGAGCCCGCTCTCTGCAATCAAAGGCGCGAGTGAGATCTTACAGATGCCACTACCGCCAGAAAAAATTACTCGTTTTGCCAGTAACATTGAGCGCGAGAGCGACCGCATGCAATCGCTGATTGATAAGTTGTTGGAGCTTGCTCGATTGGAAAAGCGACCACAGTTGGAAGTGCATGAGCCGATAGAACTTGGCTCGGTGATCAATGACATCGTACAAGCGTCTGATGCTCGTTTAGTCGCTAAGTCAGTGCAAAGTACTATTGATATCGCCCAACCGATTCAGATCTCGGGTGATGCCTTCTTGTTTAAACAAGCGTTGTTTAACCTGATGGATAACGCGCTGGATTTTGTCGAGCAAGGCGGGGACATTCAATGGCAGGCGATGGAGAAAAATGGATTTGTCGTGTTGTCGATCTACAACTGTGGCCCGCATATTCCAGATTATGCACAGGCGCGTCTCACAGAACGCTTCTATTCGTTACCGCGTTCAAATGGGGTAAAAAGTACCGGGTTAGGGCTTAATTTCGTCGAACAAGTGATGAAGTTACATAACGCGAGCTTGAGCATTGAGAATGTCTCGCAAGGGGTCAAAGTGACGCTGAAACTCCCGACGGTGTAATCACCCACACATAAGTTGGTGGTTTATTGACCGCTAACTCCATCAAATCTCCACATTAGCTCCATTCAGTCTTCAAATTGGTGTTTTACCATCTAAACATCAATTTAGGAGAGTGCCTCGTGGGAAAAATAACCAAAAATCATATTGTTACGAAATTTGCATTTGTGCTTTTTTTGTTCATCTTGTTACAAATACCTGTTTCTATGGTCAGTAATCTGATCTCGGAACGCGCCGATCGCCAACACGATGTTAGGCAGGAAATTGCGCGTAGTAGCAGTGGCGAACAGCGTATCATCGGCCCGTTTATTCACGTCAATTATACCGAGATGGATACCCACGAAGGCAAAGCTTATTTGAGTGAACGTGAAGCCTTTCTGTTGCCAGAAACGTTTGATATGAATGCCAATCTTGACAGTTTCGCCAAGTATCGAGGGATCTATCAAGCGCGTTTGTTCAAGGCTAACACTCAACTTAAAGGTCAGTTTGATTTGCGTCCACTGCGAAATCTGCATAACGGTAATGTTAAATCGATCAGCTTAGTGGTGGGTATTCGTGATAGCCGTGGACTGCTGAAACTCAATGAAATGACCATTGGTGACCAACCTATTTCGGTTATTCCGGGCACAGATGTAGCTCAATTCACCCAAGGATTCCATACACCGCTCAATTTTGATCAGTTAGATATTACTCAGCCGCTAGCGTTTGATCTCAACTTTTTACTGCAAGGTATGGGACAACTGCAAGTCACGCCAATTGGCAAGACCACTACAGTTGAGCTTTCATCGGAATGGCCACACCCGAGTTTTACCGGTGATTATCTGCCAATTTCATCGGATATTTCTGATGTTGGTTTTACGGCGCAATGGGCGAGTAACAACTTTTCTTCCAATATTACTCAACTGTTCCAGCGTTGTATGGCTGACTCTGCCGCTTGCTACGAGCTTGAGCGCCGTCAAATGGGTGTGGATTTGATTGACCCAGTTGATCACTATTTAAAATCGCATCGCGCTATAAATTACTCGCTATTGGTGATTACGCTCGTCTTTGCTAGCTTCTTCCTTCTGGAACTGTTCCAAGCACGTATGATGCACCCAATCCAGTATGGCTTTGTCGGTCTGGCATTAGCGCTGTTTTACTTGTTGCTGATTTCGCTAAGTGAGCACATTGGTTTTAATTGGGCTTACCTCATTTCTAGCCTTGCCTCTACTGGTGTATTAAGTCTTTATGTCAGCGGTATGCTGAAAAATAACAAGCAGGGTATGGTGTTTGGCGCCAGCCTACTGCTGCTCTATGGCTTGTTGTTTGGTCTGCTACTCGCGGAAAGTTACGCTCTATTGATGGGTACGCTGTTGTGCTTTGCCATTCTTAGTTTAGTGATGGTGCTGACGCGTAATGTTGATTGGTATGAGCGTAGCCAGAGAATGCGCCCTTCTAGTCATGATGATGTCCAAAGTGATGAAACGCCCCTTAGTGCTGAGCAAAAGGGTCAATACCAAAGCCAAGATGAGAATAAGTCGGATGATAGTTAACTCTGAAAGTAGAGCGCAGTCGGCAATGAAACCGATTGGTAATGATAGGGTAGGGCTGTTTGCCTACCTGCGTTTTTCGACACGCTATGCGTTGGTTAGCCTTTGTTGGCTGGTGGTTTTGGTCAATATTGCTTTGTTTGTTGATGATGGGTTTATCAGACCGACGTTAGGGGATGTGCTGGTGGTGGTGTGGCTTTACTACGCGATTCGTAGTGTGGTTGCTCTGCCTACGCGCTGGATTGCAGTGATAACCGTTATGATCGCTTATTTAGTGGAGCTCGCTCAGTACCTAAGAGTGCCATCATTATTGGGCTTAGAGCCGGGTTCACCACTGAGTATCATCTTGGGCGCGACGTTTGATTGGTGGGATCTCACCGCCTATTCTGTTGGTGGAATGGTGTGCTATTGGATGGGGAAAATGGAGGTCAGACATGGATAATTCTACACTTCGTACTCGGTCTCAAAGCAGAGTTGGTTATAGGAAAAGAGTACGAGAGAGTTTGCTTGAGAGAGTCATTCGTTGGGCGGAAAAGAAAAACAGCGCATAGCCAATACGGCTTTAATCTGACAGAAAAAACGGTGTTGTATCATCAACACCGTTTAGCTTGAAATCTTCTATTTGGTTATCTCTGGCTTTTTGGCGCTAGCGACAATTCTCGAAGCAAAGGAAAGGCTTGCGATACCTGCTCTGAGGTAACCACAAAGCCAACTAGATTAGCGTTTTCATCTTTTGCTCTGGCAGTGATGCCACTAGAGGTAAATTGTACATCCCAACTTGCAACCTGCTCGAAGTTACCCGCTAATTGGATCGGGTAGCTTGGCGTTTTCACCTTGACCATCATTGCTGGTAAGGTGAGTTGCGCTTCTTGACCTAACAAGTGCTTGGCTAACACGTTAGCACTTAATACGATCGGTTGCAGATAGGGCATCATGCGGCCTTGGATCTCGGCACAATCGCCCAGTGCATAGATACCTTGCTGCGAGCTTTGTAATTGCGCATCAACACAAATACCTTTATTAACCTCAATGTCTGCTTCTTGCGCCAGTTGCGTATTAGCTCGTAACCCCGCCGCACAAATCACGGCATCAACATTAAGTTGTTGTCCATTACCGAAGGTGACGGACAGGCCATCATCACCGTTGATATTGGAGTGTATGGCTTGAACCGCAGTGCCAAGGGTGAGCTCAATCCCTTGTTTACGCAGTTGCTGCTCTAATGGTAAAGCCACAAATTCGGGAACCAGACTAGCGAGCAGGCGATTATTTGGTTCCACAACATTAACCGTTTTACCGCTGCTGGCGAGATCCATGGCGATCTCAACGCCAATCAAGCCGCCGCCTATTACTAAGAGGCGCTCGGCTAAACGAAGTCGGGTTTCAGCGGCTTGGTACTCTTGTCGCGAGTTAAGCGTGATCACCTGACCGAGCGCATCACCTTGCATCGGTGGTATAAAGGCTGATGCGCCAGTAGCAAAGACAAGCTTGCTGTACGAGTAGCCGATACCATCGACAAACAGTTGTTGAGTTTGGCTATCGATGCGTTCAATTGGGCTATTGGCGTGCAGAACAACATTATGTTCGTGCGCAAATTGCTCACCACTTTTTATGACTAAGTCGCTGGCGGTTTGTTGCTTACTAAATACATGGCTGAGATCGGGCTTGTTGTATTCAGCGCCATCGTCAGCGGTAAACAGGTTAATCGTAACCGGTGGCTCGCCTGTTTGCAGCTCAAGTCGGCGAATTGCTTTTACCAATTGGTAAGCGGCAAAGCCGCTACCAATAATCGTAATCGGTGCTGTCATCTTTCTATCACCCTTACGCTGTGCATTCAGCACTTTTATAGTCGACACGGTTGTGTTCAACAAATACATCCTTACCGAGATGACATTCAGGGCATAAGAAGTAGTCTGGCACGTCTTGCCATGGAGTGTTTGGCTCCACACCTTGGTTTGGCTCACCTTGGGTCGGATCGTAAACCCAATTACACACAGTGCAGATCATGCATTGGCAATCGGCTGGGTGCGAAGCGTGCTCCTCTGCTAGAGCGGGTTGTTCGCTATTCACTGCTTGCTCAAGATCCACCGGTGAAGCGGCAGGCGCTGGCGCGATAGAATTGAATGTACTGGCGACATTAAAATTGCCATTTTTCGCCCATAGTTTGGCGATGTTCTGCCCATGTTCGCGACATTCACGCATTGCCTTACCATCTGGTCGCCATTTGGTTTTCAAGCTAATCGCTGTTTCAAAACCAGCATCGGTTAAACGTGCGTGAATGCGATCGACTGCGCCGCCGTTCCAGCCATAGCTACCAAAGGCCGCAGCTTTTTTGCCTTTAAAGCGCAGGCCGGTGATTTCTTCCAACATACCGGCTACTTTTGGCATCATGACGTTGTTCATGGTGGAAGAGCCGACCAAGATGCCTTTAGAGCGGAACACGTTAGCCAGAATGTCGTTCTTATCGTGTTTGGAGACATTGAATACTTTCACCGCCACCGCAGGAGCGACATCGTGGATACCTTGCGCAATGGCATCCGCCATCATGCGAGTATTATTTGACATCGAATCGTAGAAAATGGTGATGCGATCTTCTTGGTATTCGTCAGCCCATTCTAAATATTGCTCGATGATTTGAATTGGGTTGTCACGCCATACAATGCCGTGCGAGGTTGCAATCATATCGACGGGCACATTAAAGCTTAATACTTCTTTGATTTTTGCCGTTACCAAACTGCTAAACGGAGTAAGGATGTTTGAGTAGTAACGTAGGCACTGTTCCATTAACTCATTTTGATCCACTTCGTCGTTAAACAATCGCTCATCACAGTAGTGCTGACCAAAGGCGTCATTACTAAATAGCACTGCATCGCCAGTGATGTAAGTCATCATGCTGTCTGGCCAATGCAGCATTGGCGCCTCGATAAAGATCAGTTGTTTGCCATTACCAATATCAATGCTGTCGCCGGTTTTAATGGTGTTAAAATTCCACTCTGGGTGGTGGTGATGACCGACAATTGAATCAATTGCCGCTTCGGTACAGTAGATCGGCGTGTTAGGAATTTTCTCCATTAACGCAGAAAGCGCGCCTGAGTGATCTTCTTCGGCATGGTTGATGACGATAAAATCGATCTGTTTAAGGTCAATTTCCATTTCTAAATTTTGGATGAACTGCTGGCTAAAGCTATGGTCGACAGTATCAATCAAAACGGTTTTTTCTTCGCGGATCAGGTAGCTGTTATAACTGGTACCTTTAGTCATTTTATATTCTGTACCATGGAAGTCTTGAACTTCCCAATCGCGTTGACCTACCCAATGAATGTTGTTTTTAACATGAATTGTCATGATGACTACCTTACAAAATAACGAAATAAATAAACTCACTGACTAAGTCATTGCATTGAGTGTGCCAGATTGTATATCTGTTATTTATCAATTACTTATGTGGTCATGGTGATTTTTGTGTGTCATTTTGACAGTATTGCATTTTGTCATTTGGACACTATAATTGTCTAAATGACACCGCTATGAACGAGCCGGCTTGTTCTTCTTGTTCGTTCGCAAAAGGCAGATTTGTTATGACTTCAACCAGCGCCCAATGGCTGCACATTACCCAAGATCTTAATTCAGCACTGACTCAGCAAGCGCGCTTTGACACGCTGCTGACCACTATTCGTGAGGTATTAAATTGCGATTCGTCAGCATTGTTATTGTTTGAAGATCAGCACTTTAAACCGCTGGCAATTAATGGTTTGGCAAAGGAAGTGTTAGGACGTCGATTTTCAATTGAACAGCACCCGCGTTTAGAGGCGATCGCGCGTGCTGGGGATGTGGTGCGTTTTCCTGCCGATAGTGGATTGCCAGATCCATATGACGGTTTGATCCCTAACTTTGAAGATAAACTGCATGTTCACTCTTGTATTGGCTTACCGTTATTGATTGATGATCGCTTGATTGGCGCGATCACCATTGATGCTTTTGACCCCAATCAGTTTGATCGTTTGAAGAATCAAGAGTTGCGATTTATTAGCGCATTGGCTGCGGGTGGCCTACATACTGCACTGCTCCTTGAGCAGCTTGAAACACAAGCCAGCTTACCGCGAGAATCGATTCGAGAAGCTCGCACACTAGGTGACGAGATCATTGGTCACTCGGCTGGTATGAAAGCGTTGCAAGAACAGATTGATGCGGTGGCGGATACTGAATTATCGGTATTAATCATGGGGGAAACAGGGGTAGGTAAGGAGCTGGTCGCCAATGCGATTCATCACCGTTCGGAGCGCTCAAGTCAAACCTTAGTGTATTTGAATTGTGCCGCTCTGCCTGAATCGGTCGCAGAGAGTGAGTTGTTTGGCCACATTAAGGGCGCATTTACTGGTGCGATTAGTAACCGAAAAGGTAAGTTCGAGCTTGCCGATGGCGGTACGCTGTTTTTGGATGAGGTCGGTGAGCTGTCGCTTGAGCTGCAAGCTAAGTTATTGCGTGCTCTTCAGTATGGCGACATTCAACGGGTCGGTGATGACCGCCATATTCGCGTAAACACTCGTATCGTCGCCGCGACCAACCGCATTTTGCATGACGAGGTGAAAGCAGGGCGTTTCCGCGCGGATTTGTATCATCGTTTGAGTGTCTTTCCACTGCACGTGCCACCACTGCGTGAACGTGAAGACGATGTCTTGCTGCTAGCGGGTTTCTTTGCTGAGCAGATGCGCGGAAAGCTGGGGTTGAACAGTATTCGCCTTGCGCCAACGTTAGTGCAAGCACTGAAAGAGTATGCATGGCCGGGGAATGTGCGTGAGTTGGAGCATGTAATCAAACGTGCTGGTGTACTGGCGAAAGCAAGAACACCATCCGCGGATATTGAACTGGTTTTGCAAGACTTTGATATTCAAACATTAGCATCATCTGCAGATAATCTGAGCGGTTTTACGCCACAATGCGAGAGTCAACAAGCGGACGATAGCCAAAGAATGATGCAACAAGCATTTGCTAGCCAAGGTGGCTTAAAACAAGCCACCGATGCGTTCCAAAAACGAGTCATCTTACAAGCATTGGAACAACACCAAGGTAATTGGGCTGCTACCGCTAGGCAGCTTGAGCTTGATAACGGCAACTTGCACCGCTTAGCTAAGCGCTTGGGGATTAAGTGATTATAAGTTTATCGATAATGGTATCTGCTAATTATTTGTAGAGATGATGCCATTATATTTGAATTGATTTATTACTTATGAACCAACGTTTGCTAAATCTTTGGCAATTAATTCAGCGATTAATTCAATATCTCTTGGTTCATCTTCACTATCCCATGAGAATGCGGAAATCTCTATATTGACTGCAATTTCGTCAAAGTAACCATATTTTGTAGTGTATTTCCCCGTTGCAAAACTCGCTAATTTATTGTCATCTTGGTAAATAACTATCGAATGCGCTACTTCTGGTTTATTTAAGGACTCACCACCATAGTTAAATGTGCGGAGGTAGTCGATTTCAATATCAACTTCTGGAGAGTGATCGTTTTTACCTGCAAGAATATTGTTCTCGGACATGTATTGTTCTAAGTATGAGCGAAATTGTTGTGCGAGTTTTTCTGAGTTAGCAAATGACTCATCACCTTCAAGTGCACCATGACCTAACTGTAGGTCTACAGATACGTCAGCAAGGCGGTACTTTGTTTGTTCAGCTTTGAGTGGAGTCGGTTCAACATAATAAGTATACGGAGATGATGAACAAGCACTCAATAATAGAAGAGCAAGAATGGTCGAGAAATATTTCATATCTAAGCCTTTGTATATGTTTGTTATTTGAATGGATTAAAATCCTAATTAATAAAGTCGACTTAGTTCTATTTTATATTAGTAATTAATGCAAAAGTTTACTCCTTTGGTGCAGTCAAGTACGCACTTAGCATGAAATGATTTCAAAGAGCAGTGATTAATTTAGGTAGTCAACAGGGGGAAGTAACGGTTGGGATAGTTTTTCATTATTTCAATTAATTTTGAGCGATTGAACACTATGGATGTTGAAGTTATACCTAGTGTTCAATGAGCCTGATAATTATTAGTTTAATCACTAACCAGCTGATTCAATATGCGTAAATGCGCGCAATGGCCATATTGCTGATATTGCGCGATGCTGCTCCAAGCGAGCTTGATGACATGGGTATCTGAACTTTGGCGGATTGTTTCCAAGTCTAATTGCTCTAGTGGCATGTCACTATCAGCTGTTTCAGTGCGGAAGGTCAGTTTTTCAATGGAAAGCACAGCGCATAAGACGGCCGACCAATAAAACGCCAATGCTTGCTGCGGCTTTTTGCAGTAGGGCAAGATCAGCTGCATTGCATGACAGCTTGTCACAGCGTGCAACACGGTAAAGTCGCGGGTGCTAAGGTAGAGCTCTGCAAACTGTTGGCTAAATTGTGATAGTGTTGCTTGTTGTGGAAATTGATTGATGGCGATGAAACGCTCATTTTGAATCACAGCCCGCATACGCTGAGTAATGGAATTGGCCGAAACCGAGAAGTCGCTAAACGCACTCAGAGCATTGTCGATAATATGAGAAGCGGTGAGATCACTGCGACTCGGAAGTGTAATGGCTAGAAAATGTGCAGCCATGTGCGCTAAACCAAAGGCTACTTCAGTGTCGTTCTCTTCTTGTAAACCATAACTTAAACGAATCATGGCATGGAAAGCAGACGATCCACATCCTTGGATTAAGGTATCGATGTGCTCGCTCATGACTGCTGAAATGCCTTGCGTAGAAATTTGCATTCTAAAGTAGGCCAAGTAATCGTGGAATGCATCTTGATTACCGAGGTGCTCATGCCATTCAAACTTAGCATCAAGCGCATGCTCTTCGAGCAGTAATAAACCGTCATGGTAATCGGTAAAAAAAGAGTCTAATTGAGTGTCGCTGGCACCGAGCTTGCTTAAAGCAATCAAGGCCATTGGCAAGTGATTAGTGTTACCTGACACTCCCGTTTCGATGCCAAATTTCTGCGCTTGTTCGAGTAATTTTGCTAGCATTTATTGTCCTTAATTTTGGTTATCTGTCCTGATTAAATACATGTTAAAACCTCAAGTTAGGTTTGGGTCAACCACTAAATTGTTAACTTTGAACTGGCTCGTATTTGAAATGCCCTCGACTTACTAGGTTATTTGGTTGCTAGCACTGTTTACTTAATTTAGCTTGTCGCCTAATAGCAACACCCCATGACTTGGGCTAAGAACGAAACAGGATTTGAATAGAGTATGAAGAAGAGAGCGATCGTTGTTTCGTTAACGATTTTAGGGTTATTGACGGGCTGTGTGGCTGCGATAGGAAGCGTTGATCAATCAATACGAGAGGCGAGGAGTACATTGAAAGACTACGCTTTGGCGTCTTGCCTTATTGCGATTGATCCGCAGAGTACGCTAGCGCGAGATCTCGCGGGTGTAAAACGAGCGCATTCCTTTATGGGGAAAGGTAAATACAGGATTGTTCAAGATCAGCATACATTTGAAACGCTCAGTGATCCCTATGTAGAAGCCGCGAACTTTATGATTCAGCAATCTGAACGCTTGGTTGGTGTAATGAAAAATGGTCAGCGTTCAAAAAGTTATGGTTGTTTTCAGGCATACCATTCTCAAGCTTTTGAAGATCAGATCCTGCAACAGGATGAATTCATTTTTACTGAGATCGAATAGCCGCTTAGGTAGCCAATTGATGCAAAGGTTAAGACCCCAAAAGGCCGCCAATGGGTTCTCATATCATACCGTTGGCGGTCTTACGTTTTTAGCGCATATAAGGCTTATTTGTTCAGCTGTTCTTTTGCCGCTTCTACTTTGGCAAAGTCTAAGCCTAGCTCAAGTACCGCTTCTTTAATCAATGCTGGGTTCTGCATCACTTGGCCCATTAATAATTGCAGTTTGTCTTGTGGCAAACCCAGTTGGCTGATGGTTGCCATTGCCGCGAGTGGGTTTTGAGTCAGTGTTTGAAAAATCTCACCGATTTGTTGATCGCTAATATTGTTCTCTTTCAACAATGCAATAATTGGGTTCATTACGTTTCCTATTTACACCTAATAAATTCAAACTGCAGTTTAGCACTTGCCGAGAAGCGAGTGTACTGTGAACGCGTTTCTAAGGGGGCGAAAGTAGGGTGAAAAGTTGATGAGTTGATGAGTCAGTCAAAAGCGGCCGACTCATCGGGTAAAGCTATATTAACGGCCTGCTTGTTGGTGATGCTGAGTGAGCTGTTTGAATAGCATATCTTTGAGTTCGACGCGTTGCAGTTTTTAATGTTTGCATATTTTGGTCATCGATCGGGCTGTCTGAGATTTCTAGCTGACGAATATCGTAATCTAATACATGGTATTGTTGCAGATCGGCTTTGAATTTTGGGTTATCATGATTGAGTTGAACAATGTCCAATTTAAGCTCAGGAAAATCTAAGATAAAAGCATGGTTTTCATTTAGCATCGGCATTCTCTTTTCTGTCTGATTTCCCTTGAGTATAGAAGTAATCACAGCAGAGAACTGTGGCATAAAACCCAAAGTGTTGAACTGTTTAATAGAGTTACTTGGGGCTGTTTATGTGGTTACTTGGAGCTGATAAGGTGATTATCTCACTACCCGCACACGGCTCTTTTATGGATCCCGCTTGATCTATGACTTGATACTAGCCACGCTTAGTTATCTATTTGTCATTAGAGGGGCGTTCTTATCATGAAAGAACATTACGTAACGCTATTGCGTGAAAATCGATTCTTAACGGCTATGGTCTCCGCTATTGGTGCCACACTGTGTATTTGGACACTCGCTGCAGTTGATAGCCGCATTGATACGCCCTACGTTTTAATTGCTCCTTTTGGTGCGACGATGGTGCTGATATTTGGGGTGCATCGTAGCCCTTTAGCTCAACCGAAAAATGTTATTTTCGGTCATCTTATAACGGCATTTGTTGGCCTGATATTTATTAACTTTCTGCCAGTTAATTCTCTGACGCTGGGGCTTGCTGTTGGGGTTGGTTTGTTCTTAATGTTGCTTTGCAATGTCACTCATCCCCCTGCGGGCGGAAACCCACTTCTCATTATGCTCACAGGCCATACACGTTGGACATTTCTATTGCACCCAATTCTTATTGGGACGGTGGCGATAGTCGTGCTTGCAATGCTTTACCATCGCTTTATTCCAGGGCATGTCTATCCGTTTGCAGAAAAAGAGTGAGTTTGACTAATGTAACGGTGTATTCAGCCACTAAAACACATTGTTGTTAGTGGCTGGTATTGAGTTTCACTGAATGGTGGGAGGTGAAAGATTATGGAATGTCGAACTGAACCACTCGTCCCTGTTGATATTCAAACGTTGTTTTCACGCCGTTTTTAGTCCAGAGCAGTTCTTCACCATCCAATGTGCCGTGGTTAAAATGGCTGACTGATTGCGGTTGACCATCTTCATACCATGTTTCTTGTTTGCCTTGTTTTAAACCTGCTTGATATTCAGTACTGTGCATTAGGTTGCCGTTCTTATACCAATACTGCTCTTTACCTTGTTTTACGCCATCTTGATAGGTGATGACGCTTTGTGGCTGACCATTGTCGTACCAATACCGTTCTTCACCTTGTAGCTTTCCTTTTACATAGAAAGCATCGACAGCCATCGTGCCATTTTCGTACCAAACCTGGTAGGCGCCATCGTATTGACCATTGTTAAATCCAGCGTGCTGTTGTTTGTGGCCGTTATCGTAATACCACCAATGTTCACCTTGTTGTTTATCGTGGTTAAAATCGCCGCGGTAAGTGAGCTCTTGGCTATCGCTCCAGCTCTGCATCAAGCCATGACGCATACCTTGCTTCATGTTCATCTCTGCTTGTTTATTACCGAAGGTATCCCAAAAAGTTGATAAACCTTCCTCTTTGCCATTGACGTAAAAACGTTCCCAAGCTTTGCTATTTTTTACGTTCGGATAAAAAGAAACGGCGCGACCATCGAGTATATCGTTGCTAAACGTGCGCAATATTTGCAGGCTTCCATCGTAGGCCCAATATTTCGCTTGCCCGTTTTTTTGGCCATTAAGGTAGGTGACTTCACTGAGTTTTTGCTTACTCAACTCGCCACTGTCTTTGTCGTAATAATATTGAATGTCGGTGCCAGAATAAGGCGTAGATGACCCAACTTCGTGTGCTAATAGGGGAGAGCCTTTAAATTCCAGTTGAGCACTGTAAGCACTTAAAGGAAGAAGGCATCCGGCCAATAGAATTCGAGTTGCCCATTGAGGCAATTTCGCGGATTGAAAGATCGGTTGTGTTGTCATTATTAATTACCCATCTCTTGTTCTGATTCTGAATATAGCGTGCCATCGTCAAGCCAGGTACGGCGATTCCCCACTTGCTCGCCATTTTTATAAGAAGTAGCAAGCTTTAACTGGCCATTGCTGTACCACTGTTTTTCCTCACCATGTTGAACAAAACCGTAACCATCACTGCTCATACGAAACGTGACGTTACTTTTGATTTGGCCATTCTCGTACCACTGATTTTCAATGAAAAGGTCGTCTTGATTGCCCTGAATCACTTGATATTTTTGTTGTCCATTGTCATACCATTCATTTTGAAATGGCGTTTGGCTGCCTTGCTCGAAGTCGGTTCGGCTCGCGATCTTGCCGTTGCTAAACCATTGCAATTGCCAGCCATCAAAGCGGCGTTTAACTTGATAGCTTTCAGAAGTACGTTGATTGGTATTAGGCTGTATCTCAATTTGTTTACCGGTTTCGGTTGCATAGAAACGATTCAAGTTCCCCTGTGGACTAAAGAGGTGGAATAAGCCATAGGTGATACCGTCTCGGTAACTGCGTTCAGCGATCAGCGTGCCGTCCTTAAACTCTTGAGCCATTCCTCGACGTTCGTCATCGTGATAGAAACCGCGTAGATCGAGTATCGATTCATTGTTGTCATTCAACAGATAAACAAGACTTAGGCCTTCAAGGTCACCTGCTGTCTCAAAATATTCTTGTTTGAGCGTGCCATTGGGAAAGTATTTACGTGTTAATCCTTGCTCTTCACGATTGAGGTATTTTTCCTCGGTTTCCAAGTAAGGTTTTTTGTTTTCGACTCGATAGCTAATGAATTCCCCATTTCGGTTGCCATTAACGTAACGTGTTTTCATCGCGGTTTCGCCATTTTCCCATCGGAGGCTCTCACCACTCTGTCGCCCAAATTGATAGTCAGTACGATAACTTGGTTGGTAACTCGGGTTGCCATCGGCATCTATATTTCTGGAATTCAGCGCCCAAGTTTGCGTTGTGCCGTGTTCTTCACCATTAAGCCAGTGGTGTTGTTCTTTTAGGCGTCCATCTTCAAACCAGAGGTAACTCGGGCCATGTTTTTTACCGTTTAGGAAGTACTCTTCGCGTTCTAGTTGGCCGTTTTCAAACCAGAAATAACGCACGCCGTGTAAATGCCCATTCACATAGTGGGCTTCAGCATCTCGGTTGCCATTGTCAAAATTGGCAGTCGCTATCCCGCTATAAGGTTGATTGGTCGCCTTAACAAGAGCAATGGATTCTCTTCCTTGTCGCTTAAATTTCAGATCAGAAAAAGGAACTGCGTAGGCAGTTACAGAAGAGAATAAACTCGTTAAAAGAATAAGCTGAGATAATGGTCTCATAACATGCTTCCTTGATTACATACGTCAGGGCTACGTTGACAAATCGTCGCCTTCAGCCCCAGATCGGAGTCGTGATTTTCTATCATCAATTGAACCCAAGGGTAGGCTTCTGCATCGAGTTCTTGTGGTGCACGAACATAGGTTGCCACAAGCAAATGCAGAGCTTTCGGTTCAAGCTTCGCAATCGGTTTAAAGTACTCACGCGCTTTTTGTTGGTCTTTTTCGACTAGTAGGCCAGCGCTGTACATGTAGCCCAAATTTTGTGCTGCGCACGTCGCCGCTTTTGCCTGTGCTTTTTCTAATAGTGCCAAACCTTTCGCACCATTTTCTGCATTCTCTTCACGCGCTCGTATCAAGTTAATGCCGACATAACACATAGCATCAGCGCTACCTTGCTTAACCCCGAGAGCCATGGCTTTGTCTGCTCTCGCCCAGCGCTCATCGCCCTCGGTGTGTTGAACGTAATACTCACCCAATAAGTAGCTTGCCTCGCCTTCGCCCATTTTGGATGCCTGTTTGAGTAATTTAGCCGCATCATCATAATTTTTGGTATTCAGCAGATTTTTGGCATTAGCCACTAAACGCTGAGATTTGCTCAGTAAGGTTAGATCTTGTTCTGGTGCTGTCTCAGGACAATGATTCATGACTCGCGTAATCATTTCAGCAAAGCCATACATAGGTAGACGGCTTTCAAAATCAAGGGTATCTGGCCTTAGTTGATACTCAGCCTCGATGTTTACTCGAACGGTTTTGGCCTGTTTTAGCGCGGTGATAAACGAGGCGGTTGGTTGGAAAAATAACTGGCGGTAGCCGATTTCTGGCGAGTAAAGGTGTTTGTTTTCGGCGATCTTCGGCTGGTAGAAATAACGAGAGCCGTTATCGAGCGTGAATAAAAACTCTGCGTCGATATCAAAGAAGTCATAAAAATCCATCGCAGAATCAGTGACGCCCATCTTGATTTTATTGTTATCACAAAAGGCGTAAAAACCGTCAGCAACCCACCAATCAAACTGAGGTTCACCACGATAAGTCGCCCCTTGGATCTGTTGTTTACCATCATCATCTTCTGTCACGTTTGAGGCGAAATAGACAGGGCTATCAGGTATATAACCATGAGTCACCACGCCATTCAATTCGACAGCAGTACGTTTTTCATCAACCGTATTGAAAGATCTCTCCAGTGGTTTGGCTGTAGTGGTGTAAGAGCTAAAAATAGCCATTAAAGATAATAAAAAGAGAGGTTTGGTTTTCAAGTGAAACTCCAATAAAAGGGGAGTAATGGCTTAACGGTAATCGATAACCAATACGTGCTGTTACGTCAGGCGTATTGGCTAGTGCAATTTATGACCGCGCTATAGTAGCAAGGCTATCTTATTGAATCGATGATAAATTTTCAAAACAGCTGAAGAGTGAACGCGGCGACTGATCTTTATTACGAACCCCACTCATCACGATAAAAACATTTAATTGAGCAAACGTTTGCGCAACTCGATTATTGAGTTAGAATCAGCCGCACATCAAAAATGGTGATGCCGATAACACTTTTCTCTTCATTTGCATCCCATCGATTCAGTTTTTTGAAACGCCAAAATCAGAAATATATAACTAGAAATACGAACTCACGGTTTGCGTCGCTTATTAGCGTATGCAGGCTTTGTACAACCTAAATTTGCCGTTGATAACTTCGTTAATTGAAAAGTTGCCAATCGCTAAGTACTCAAGTTGCTATGAATACTCACCAAGCTAATCACTCAACCACTAACATTGATGAAAAAATATCGATCCCGCGTTCGCTTTCTTTAGGTGCCCAGCACGTATTGGCGATGGATTTGTATATTGTGCCGATTATCCTCGCGAGTTTGCTATCGTTAACCGTGGCAGATACTTCCTCTTTGATTCAGATGACGTTTGTCGTAGCGGGCCTTGCGACCATTATTCAATCGCGTTGTTTATTGAAGTTACCAGTAATGCAAGGGCCGTCCTATATTCCAATCGGAGCGGTCGCAGCGATTGGTAAAACGATGGGAATGGGTGCGGTGTATGGTGCATTGATTCCGGTAGCGATTTTCGTTGCTCTATTGGGTAAGCCACTGAATATATTTAGCAAACTTGTACGCAAGTTTGTTCCGCCGATTGTTGGCGGTACGGTGATTATCGTGGTGGGAATTTCACTTCTACCGGTCGCTTTTAATGGTATTTACACCGGTGAAACTGCTAGTCAAAACATCGTCATTGCTTTAGTAAGCATCGTTTCACTGTGCAGTTTTATTTTACTCGGTTGTATGCATAAGCGTTTGCATTGGCTGCGTCTAACATCGGTACTTGGCGCGATCATTCTGGGCACGATTTCCGCGACCTTCTATGGTATGAGTGACTTCTCATCAGTAACAACCGCTGCGTGGGTACAACTACCAAGCTTATTGCCATTTGGTGAATTGACCTTTGATCCTGTTGCGATCATGACCATGCTATTCATCTCAATGATTGTTCTGGTTGAGACAACCGGTACGTGGTGCGCGGTTAGTGCTGTAACGGGTGTTGAGCTTGAAGATGAGCGCCTTAATCGTGGTGCAACGGGCGAAGCTGCGGGTCATTTCCTTTGCTCGCTGCTTGGCGGTAGCCCAGTGACGGGGTACTCAACTAATGCGGGTATTATTGCCGTAACCGGTGTTGCTTCACGTCGCGCGATTATCGCCGGTGGTTTTATCCTATTGTTGCTGGGCTTAATGCCAAAACTAACCAGCTTAATCGCATCGATTCCTCACGCGGTTATCTCAGGCATTTTCTCTGTGATCTGTGTAGTGATTGCAATGAATGGCTTCCGTGTTATCCAACATATTCAACTATCTGAGCGCAATATGCTGGTGGTAGGCTTACCGATTATGCTGTCACTGGGGGCGGTTTTAATGCCACGCGAACTGGTTTATGCCTTGCCAGAGTTAGTGGGTTACCTCGTTAATTCTGGTATCGCAATTGGCGCCTTAGCGGCGGTCATTCTTAACTTTATTCTTCCTCAAGATCGCGTTTCAGATGAAACATCTGTTGAGAGTGAGGCATAACAATGAATAGCCCAATCTATAATACTCATCATGTCCAATTTGCGATCGTCGGCGACACCTTTCATACGCCGATTAAAGGTGAATTTGAATTCATCCGCGATTACTTAATTCTGGTTAACCTTGATGGTGATATTGATGCCACCTTTACTCCGGAGCATCCTTCGTATCAAGCATTACTGACGGCATTAGCAGAGCAAGGAAAACTGCAAACTTTACGCCAAGGTCAGTACTTGATGCCGGGCTTGGTGGATTTGCATTGTCACGCTCCGCAATGGCCGCAAGCCGGTAAAGGTTTGGACTTGCCTCTCTATGATTGGCTGCAAAACTACACCTTCCCATTGGAAAATCGCTATCAAGATGTCGAGTTCGCGCAAGCGATCTATCAAGACGTGACGAAAACGCTGCTGGCAAACGGCACAACCAGCGCGGTTTATTTTGCGTCGATTCATCGCGAATCTACCGAGCTGTTGGCGCAAACCTGTTTGGATTTTGGTCAACGTGCTTATGTGGGCAAGATCAACATGGATAACGTTGAACAATGCCCAGATTTCTATCGTGAAAATGATATAGCTCAAGCGTTTGCAGAAACCGAAGCGTTCGTTAGCAATGTTTTTGCGTTACCTGGCAACGATAGCGGTTTGGTCAGCCCGGTTATTACACCTCGTTTTGTGCCAAGCTGCACACCTGAAATGCTCAATAAGCTCGGCTCCTTAGTGCAAAAATACGATCTGCACATGCAAACTCATTGCTCTGAAAGCGATTGGGCACGCGATTATGCTTTGCAGCATTATGGTAAGAGCGATGTGCAGATCTACGCGGATGCAGGCTTGTTAAATAATAAATCAGTGTTGGCACACTCTATCTTTTTAACTGAGCACGATGTTGAGCTGATTAAGCAGTTCAATGCGGGGATTGCCCACTGCCCACTCTCCAATATGTTCTTTGCCAATGCGGCAATGCAAACTCGAGAGCTGCTGGATAGCGGAGTACAAATTGGTTTGGGTAGTGATATTGCAGGTGCGCCATCGCCTTCTATATTCCGAGCTGCCTTTGATGCGGTTGCTCACTCGCGAGTGCGTGAAGAAGGCGTTGACGTGATGGTGGCGGCTGGTGAGCGTGGTACGGCTAACGCCCGCATCAGTTTTGTTGAAGCGTTTTGGATGGCAACCGCAGGTGGCGCTCAAGTACTCGATGCTAGAACGGGCGTGCTAAGTGCCAAGCATCATTTTGATGCCCTTGTGCTTGAAGCAAGCCCATTGATTGGTAATTTACGCATTTGGCCTGAATTTGATACGCCACGGGACATCTTAGAAAAAATGGTCTGCTTAGCGCAAAAAGAAAATATCCAACAAGTTTGGGTACAAGGTAAGCAAGTCATTTAGCCACGAGTGCTAACTATTGGAAGAAAAAAGAGACAAGCGAGGGCTTGTCTTTTTTTTTGAATAATGTTTACGTCGCCAAGTTCGATCTAAAAGCAAACATTTTACTCATGTTGATGCCTATGTTGCGATAGAACCCGCAGAATGTCCAAGCAAGAGCAGTATAAAATCTGCACCGCTAAGTTACTGTTAAAATGGATTATAAAACGCTCATGAATCATAGTTACAAGATCACGTTTCTCGCTTCGTCTCTCTTATTATCGGGTTGTTTTGGTGAAAAAGTCCCACCACCATCAACGGTTACCTGTAATGAACAAGCGGTAGGGAGTTACGTCGAAGTCGCCGGAAGTCGCTATCTTGTGGTTGATGATGTTAGCGTTCGAGAACCTTCAAATCTTGCTCAGTTAGCGGCGGGCTCGTTGAAATATTGTACGAGTCACGTAACGAACATGCAGGATCTGTTTTTTACCAATAAGACCTTTAATCAAAATATTAGTAACTGGGATACGTCTCAAGTGACCGATATGGGGTGGATGTTTCACTTTGCCCATGCCTTTAACCAACCGATTGGTTTGTGGGACGTGAGCAAGGTAAAAAATATGACAAGCATGTTTACTCGCTCTGCGTTTAACCAACCTATTGGTGACTGGAATACCGCACAAGTGACCGATATGAGTGGCATGTTTTCAGATACGTCATTTAATCAAGATATTAGTCGTTGGAATACCTCTCAAGTACAGAACATGTCAGTCATGTTTTCCGATACACGAACATTCAACCAAGACATTAGTCGTTGGGACACGCAAAATGTGACCGACATGAGCTACATGTTCGATAGTGCCGCGGCATTTAACCAGCCCATTGGTAATTGGAATACGTCTCGCGTGCAATTTTTGTCAGGGATGTTCTCCCAAACGAAGCAATTTGACCAACCTATTGGTGAGTGGGATACCGCCAAGGTGACCAAAATGGATTCTATGTTTGATGGCGCATCACGTTTTAATCAAAATATCGACCAATGGGATACAGCAAATGTTGTCGATATGAATGCGATGTTTATGGAAAACCCCATTTTCAATCAACCAATTGGGGGGTGGGATACATCCAAAGTGGTCGACATGAAATATATGTTTTGGGAGGCTGCCGCTTTCAACCAACCTATTGGTCAATGGGATACTTCTAATGTAAAAAACATGAGCTTTATGTTCCGTAGCACGAAAGCGTTTGATCAAGATCTCAGTCAATGGGACGTATCTCAAGTGACCGAAATGGATTTTATGTTTAGCGACACAAAGGCTTTCAATCAAGATATTAGCCAGTGGAAGATTAATCCTGATGCTTATTATCTTTCGATGTTCGCTGGAGCAGATGCGTTCAATCAAGATCTCAGTGCATGGGGAATTGCTCGCAGTAGCCTTGCGCTTTATCCCAAAGAGCTATTTGGTAATAAACTACTAAATTGATCATTGGCCGAGCCGATTGCTCGCTAGATGAACGAAGGCCCAAATAATATCTAAAAGAGACAAACATCGGTTTGTCTCTTTTTTTTGCTCAATCTATCTTTTGCGCTTCTTGTTAATCACGCCTTTTTCTAATGAACCGATTATGAGTTGGAATATGCACTTTTCTTTGCGGTGTTGTGCTTTAGACTGGTCTGTTTTAAGCATTCCGGCGTTAACACTGTCCTGACCCCAAAATACCCCCGTTAAAGTTCAGTGCCGCTCTGTGTATCTCATCGATTTGTGCTTATTTGGCTGCGTTGTAGTTGGTAGCAAAATTTGAGCTGTTGTTAGTTTGTGTCGCTTGTTTAGTGGGCTATTGAAACAAAATCGATTGTTTTGCTGAATACTTGTTGGTGCGTCAGGAGGTAAAACTGGCCAAAATAGGTGATTTTGTACCAAGTTTCTGCTGTTTTTTGACGAATTTTGCCTTTGTGAGATTTTGTTTATTTTTTATAAAATTCAATTTCTTATCTTATTATATTCCGCATTTCTCTATCTGATTAGCGCACATTTAGAACATCACATTTTCATATGTTGAAAGTTATTACATCATTTTGTGACTTTTGTCATATTCTGTCTTTTGTTGATCTGTATACTGCCGATTGTCGAACAATAGACAGTTAACTGTTAATCGCAAACAGAGAATATAACAATGAAAGCAATAAAACTTTCTCCTACAGACAACGTAGCGACGCTACTGGGTGACGTGGAAAAAAACGAACGAGTAGAAATTATTTCCGCTGACAATGAAGTGATCGCAGAAATCAACGCGCTGCAGAAAATTACCTTCGGCAATAAGATCGCGCTTTGCGACATGGCGACGGGTGAGCATATTTTGAAATGCGGTCACTCAATCGGTAAGTCGATTGTTGAAATTCCATTGGGTCAACTTGTCCATGTACAAAACGTTCGCAGCGAGCGTTTAGACATTCCTGAAGCGATCATCGAAGAAATCATCAAACAAATGGGGATTGAGCAATAATGACGACGACATTTAAAGGCTACCCGCGCCCAAACGGCACATTTGGTATTCGTAATAGCGTAATGATTGTTGCGATCGATGAATGCTGTGAAGGCATTGCGCGCAACATTAGCAAAGAAATCGATGACTCAGTTGTTGTAACTAACCACTACACCTGTATGTACGGTGGCAACGAAGAGATGATCGACACTATCATCCACACCGCAACCAACCCGAACATTGCGGGTGTGCTTGTTATCGCGATGGGTTGTGGTTCTATCGACCCGCAAATGATTGCAGAACCAGTACGCAAAGAAGGTTTACCTGTTCACGCTCTGACGGTTATCAAAAACAAAGGTACCATCGAAACAATTAAAGATGGTGTTGAGCTAGCAAAAGAGCTAAAAGCATACGCGGATAGCGTAGAGCGAGTGGATGCTCCGGTATCGGCATTACGCATCGGCATCAAGTGTGGCGGTTCTGATACTTCAAGTGGTCTTGCATCTAACCCATCAGTGGGTGCGGCATCAGACAAATTGATCGACATGGGCGCAACGACAATGGCAGGTGAACTGCTTGAGCTTCTCGGTTGTGAAGAGATCTTAAAAGAGCGTTCAGTTACACCGGCAGTGGGTGAGAAAATTGAACGTCTGATCGCTGAAGATCTAAAACGTTGGCACGTAATCGAAGGCACTGAAACCATGTCTATCGGTAACAGTGTGGGTGGTCTAACAACGATTGATGAAAAATCACAAGGTGCGATGCACAAAACAGGTACGCGTCCTATTCAAGACTGCCTGCGCATCAACCATATTCATCGTGAAAAACCAACTACTCCAGGTTTCTACTTAACGGAAACAACCATGTTGTGTGGTGGTGCAGCGATGCATTTTGCATCACTGGGTTGCCAACTCATTCTATGGACTGCAGGTGCTGCAGGCTTTAACAACTCAATCGTTCCGGTAATTCGAGTGTCTGGTAACAGCTCTCTCATTACGGCTGATATGGATATCAACGCTTGTGGAATCATGGACGCAACAGACACTATCGACAACGTTTCAAATAAGATCGTTGACCGTGTGTTTGATGTTGCCAATGGTGAGCCGACCAACCTAGAAGGTGTTGGTTTTGCTTACGCTTCTCTGTACCAGAAAGATCAACGTTTAGAACACGTTATCGGTATTTGCCCACAATAATATTTACCAAAAATAATAATTGTCCCCCAAGCAAATACTGAATCCTACATCTTGATGTTGCTTGGAGATATCCAAAAGACGTTATTGCAACGCCTTTATATGAGAATAAAAAAATGAGTAAACCTGCTCCAAATAAATCACTTGGTCTAACCATTGCTCTTGTTTGTGCTGCCCTTTGGGGTGCATCGTTCCCACTTGGTGGCGTGCTGGCCGGTAAACTGGATCCAGTTGTACTAGCCATTGCTCGCTACGCAATTGCGACGCTAGGTTTTGTTGTTCTATTCATGTTTTCTAAAAAGCATACGCTAAAGAAAATTCAAAACAAAAAAGACGGTTTTCTGTTGGCTGCAGCAGGTGTATCTGCTCAAGCGGTGTTCTTTTACTTCACTATCCTAGCGTACGAATACACTTCATCGGGTGAGATCGGTGTTATCAACGGTATGGCACCGTTCCTAACTATGCTTGCGGTATTTGTGATTGATAAGATCAAGCCATCAGCGCCAAAAGTATTTGCTGTTGTGCTATCTCTTGTGGGCGCGGGTGTTATCGCTTATGACCCATCAAACAAAATCCAAGGTCTAAACCTAGGTCACCTGTTTGCACTATTTGGCGTGCTTGGCTTTGTGACTTACAACTACATCCTGGGTAAATTTGGTTCAGACCTAAACTCTCGTTACGACACGTTCTCAAGCTGTTTCTACCAATTCGCTGCAGCGACAGGTGCATTGCTTGTTGTTGGCCTAGTAACCGGTGCAGATTTCTCTTCAGCTGTAGTACTCGTTGAAAATGGTAAACACATCGGAAGTATCCTAGCGCTTGGCTTGCTATGTTCAGGTATTGCATACGCGCTGTGGGAAGTGGCAACGCTGAAAACTCAGGATGCGGTTATCACCACGATGGCGCTGAACGTTCTACCACTATTTGCAATGATCGTCGCTTACTTCCTACTTGGTGAGTTGATGACTCTACAAAAATTGGCTGGTGTTGTGACCGTAGTTATCGCCCTATGTATCTACACCGTAGGTGACCGTTTCACTAAGAAAGCCGTTATTGAACCTGTTGTTGATGAAAAAGCGGCAGCGTAATTCCGTCTAATTATCTGCCAGTTTCGGTACTGGCAGTCTCTTTCCTGCTCGTTAGATAGCTCCACGATTTAATCTGCAGGAAAGACATTTTAAAATATCAGAGAAACAAAATGCTATTTAACGAATTGAAAATCACTGAAGTAGAAGTTATCCACCTGCGCGTACCTGCTTTTGATGAAGCCTGTGAATGGGGTGAAGATGGCGTATTAATTCGCGTTCATACCAACGCAGGTATCACTGGTGTGGGCGAGTCTGACAGCTCACCGATGATGATCGAAGCGTGCATCAAAGCGTCTCAAAGCCACGGTTCTTCACAAGGTCTAGAGCGTCTTCTTGTTGGTGAAAACCCACTAGAGATCGAGCGTCTTTACACCAAAATGTATAACGGCACTCATTATGCTGGTCGTCGTTCAACCATGATCCACGCAATCTCTGCGATCGATATGGCATTGTGGGATATTGCTGGTCAGTTCTACAAAGTACCAGTATGGCAACTACTGGGTGGTAAGTTCCGCGAGAAGATCCGTGCTTACGGTACGTTTATCCCGTCTGCTATCAAAGAAGAAAACGTTGCTCGAACGACTGAGCTACTTGCTCAAGGTTTCACTTCGCTAAAATTTGGTGGTGGTCCGCTAGGTAAAAACGCGGAAACTGACTACGAAATCATTAAAACCGTGTGTGAGACAGCACGTGGCATCAATAAAGACGTTGAAATTGCAATCGACCTAGCAAGCGCATGGCGCACTGCGGGTCACACGATTGAAATGGCGAAGAAGCTAGAAGAGTTCAATCTATTATGGATTGAAGAGCCAATCACCGATGATGTACTAGCAGGTTACCGTAAGGTTTCTCAATCGACTTCGCAAAAGCTGGCTGGTGGTGAAACACTAACGACTCGCTACGAGTTCGCGAACTTTATCGAAAAATCAGGTGCTGACTTTGTACAACCAGACGTAACACGTTGTGGTGGTATTACTGAGATGGTGAAGATCTACGATATGGCGCACATGGCTGGCATGAAGCTTGTACCACACGGTTTCTCAACCGGTATCCTGATTGCAGCAACGGTTCACTTCCTTGCATCTCGTGAACACGGCGATCTGATTGAGTACTCTCAAAGTACCAGCCCATTGTTTACGTCACTAGTGAAAAACCAAATTGCATTTGAAGATGGTTACGTAGCCGTACCAAACACCCCAGGATTGGGTGTTGAGCTTGATGAAGAAATCATCGCGAAGTACCGCGTTAACTAATCAAGTTGTCCGTTTAAGTAGGGGCGCAATCTGCGCCTCTAATTAAAGCTCACTCGTACCAAGCGTTTGGGAGCAAGGTAAGTCGTTAAGTCATGGGTTAGGCTGACGTCATAGAGTGGAACAGGCAAAGAGACAAACTTAGGTTTGTCTCTTTTTTTATTTTAAGCCAGGAAAAATGGAGTTTAACGCAAGGTTAAGCTGTCTCTGTGATTGTGGATGTGAAGAAGAAAAATGCCGCAATGAGCACCACGGGTTTAGTCATATACGATTATTACAGTTGTGTAATAGTGATTCCCTTTCGCGGTGGATTATCAACGTGAGTAAGTTGTTTGATAATACTCTCCTAGTCATTCATTAAATTTGGAGATCATTATGGCTAATGGATTCACCAGAGATGGTGGCGTTCAAGATCAAATCGATGCGACGGTGAGCGATGCAATTAACCGTGCACGAGCAAATCTGCATAAAGAGTACAACGAGACCGACTATTGTTTGGAGTGTGGTGAGTTGATCCCTGCCGCTCGCCGCAAAATCATGCCGGGTGTTGAGTTGTGTGTTGAGTGTCAGCAAAAGCAAGATGCTCTATTCAAAGCAAGCAGCTTGTTTAACCGCCGCGCGAGTAAAGATAGCCAACTACGTTAATCAAAAGCAACATGCTCGTTCATTGAGATGGCGAGATTAAAAATGCGGTCTACACTCATTCTATATTGTAACAGGCGGTAACGCAGTAAATGGTGGGCGCTCGTCGGGGCGCTCTAATTGTTCTTAGTGCGTTGTATTTCCTAAGCTGATGGTTTTTCCAGTGGTTCACTCTGTCGAATTTTGTTATCAGGGTATTATGTAACTATTAACTAGACGAATTAACGCCAGCGGGAATATACTGTGCTTCTTATTATTACTTAGGATTAATTTGTGGACCCCAACTCTAGTCGATTGTGTCACCCCTTACTGGTATTAACTATCAAGGGAGGACGCAGCAATGATTGAGCCCCTTCTTTCCCTTCTATTCGGTATTTTCTTCATCTTGGTCATTATTGCGCTAAACGGTTATTTTGTTGCGCAAGAATTCGCTTATATGGCGGTGGATAGAGCCAGACTTGCGACCTTAGCCGCAACGGGTGATGAAGCCGCAAAACGCGCTCTCGCGGTAACCAAACGAACCAGCTTTATGTTGTCTGGCGCGCAGCTTGGTATCACAGTCACAGGCCTAGTATTAGGTTTTGTTGCCGAGCCACTCGTCGGTCAATCGATGGGTGTGTTATTGCAAGGTTTTGGATTATCGCTTGAGTCAGGGATTGCGATTGGTACTGTCGTTACCCTTGGTGTTGCGATGGTTGTGCAGATGATCATGGGTGAGCTTTACCCTAAGAACCTTGCGATTGCTAACGCAGAGCCGATGTCACGCATGATGTCTCGTTCGACTTTGATTTACATGTCTGCGTTTGGCTGGATCATTAGCTTCTTCGACAAATCGGCTAACTTACTGCTGCGAGCGGTTCGTATCGAACCTGTGCATGACCTTGATGTCAGTGCATCGGAAGAAGATTTACATCATATCATCGCTAACTCACGCGAAAGCGGAGATCTGCCTGTGGAATTGTCACTGATGATGGATCGTATCCTCGACTTCCCTGAGCGCGATGTGGAACATGCAATGGTGCCTCGTTCGCAAGTGGATTGGGTTGAACCTGAAACCACATTGACTGAACTGCTGTCATTGATGGCGCAAGCACACACTCGTTACCCAGTGATCAATGACGATGATGCACCGGTAGGTGTGGTTCATCTATCGGATGTACTGGCGCGAATCGACTCGGGTAATGCGGATGACACGGTTGCTGAGGTGATGCGACCAGCAACGGTACTCCCAACCTTGATGCGATTGCCCGATGCACTAGAGCACCTAGTAACGTCAACAAATCAGTTGGCATGTGTCATCGATGAATACGGCGGCTTTGCGGGCGTGTTGACGATCGAAGATCTGGCGATGGAGATCGTGGGTGAAATCACCGATGAGCATGATGAAGATAATGGTGATGCAGTTGTGTCTGAAAGTGGTAACGTGTGGTTAATGGAAGGCGATGTCCATATCGATGAAGTTGAACGTGCGATTGGTTATGACTTACCACGCGGCGATGTAGAGACTATTGCGGGTATGTTGATTGCGGCACGCGGTGCATTGCCTGCGGAAGGTGATACCGTCACTATTGAGCTGCCAATTGATCCTTCAGAGCTGGCTTCTGGTGAGCCGATTGCACGCCATCTAGAGGTGGATGTGCTACGTATTGAGCGACATGTACCAACTGAGGTTCGTGTAAAACTGGTAGAGCAACCAATCGTGGAGGATGACGCATGACCGATCCTTTGATTGTCACCCTAGTGACGACCGCTCTGATTATATTGAGTGGCTTTTTCGTTATCATCGAATTTGCTTTGATGGGTGCTCGTCGTCACCGTTTAGAAGAAATCGCCGTTGAAAGCGCTTCAGCGCGTGCAGCATTACGCGGTATGAATGATCTAACGCTGATGTTGGCGGGTGCTCAATTGGGTATCACCTTCTGTACATTTGCATTGGGTGCAGTGACCAAACCCGCCGTTGATCAATGGGTTGGTCCGGTATTTCTAGCAATGGGTTTACCATATTGGGCCGCAGATGCCGCCGCGTTTGGTTTCGCACTATTTGTGGTGACATTCTTACACCTAGTTGTCGGTGAGATGGCGCCAAAATCATGGTCTATCGCACACCCAGAAAAGTCAGCATTAGCCATCGGTATTGTGGCAAGAGCCTACGTTTGGCCACTACGTCCATTGTTAAATTGGATCAATAGCATTGCTAACCGTTTGGTGAAAGCGTCTGGTGTTGAGCCAGTAGAAAGCGCGGCAGTTGGTGGGCAAGATGTCGATACAATTCGCCAATTGGTAGAGCACTCAGGCAAAGTGGGTACGCTGAAACCAAATATTCAAAAGCAACTGTCTGGCTTGATTGATCTAAGCTCAATACCTGTTGAAACCTTAGTAACAGAAGGCCAGGTGATGGCGCATGTTGATAAGAATGCAACGGTTGCTGAAGTGCGTGCTGCGGCGATGGCATCGGGCCACTTACGTATTCTAGTCTGTGGCAAGTCAGGTCTAAAACCGTTAGTGGTTCACGTGCGTGATACGCTTTTAGAGCCGGCGGAAAAGCCAGCACGAGAAGTGGCTCGTAATGCGTATGTGCTTGATTCAAAAACGCCAATTTATGAAGCTCTAGCGCGTATGCGTAAAGCGAGTGTGCAGTTAGCTGTCGTAAGTAAAGACGGAAAAATGGTTGGTGTAGTGACACTGGCTGACATTTTAAAACGTGTTCTACCAACGACCGCTGCTAACTAATGCATTGTTGATGAGCGTTAGCATTGGCGCTTAATACATAACACGTAACGATGCCATCAATCAGCATAATGCTATTTGGCTGGCACAAAAAGGACCGAGCATGAAAATGTTCGGTCCTTTTTATTGTCTGCTTTCTAACTAACAAAAGCCTATTTGCTCAGTATATTTAATGTAACCGCATTATTTTTCATAAAGTTTAATGGGGTAAGCCCCGTTTGCTTCTTAAAGAAAGCGATAAATGCACTGTCAGAAGAGAACCCTAGCCAATGGGCGACATTACTCACTTGCATTTCTCTCGACAGTAACTCTATCGCTTTTAATAGACGCCATTGATGTCTCCAGTCTTGATAGGACATTCCGGTTTCGGCTTTGAATAGCCGAGTGACAGTTTTGGTGCTAGCTCCTACTGAATTGGCAACGGATGTTAGATCAGGCACTAAAAAACAATCTTGCATGAGTTGCTCCCGAAATGGTTTAAATCGCCGATTTGAGGGGAGGGGGAGCTGGAAAGAATGACGCGTCGCGGCATAAAACTCTTCCCAAAAAAGAGCGGTGGTGTTGCACATTTCATCTTCTGGTTTATCCCATTGCCATAGCGCCATTTTATCAATCAGTGCCTTTAGTAGCGCGTTTACGTCAATGGTTATTATGTCTTTTGGGCAATTAAAAACACTGCAATCAAAGTACAGGGAGCGGTAGGCAACGACATTTGTCATCATTGCGCGATGTTGGGTTGAAGGAGGAATCCACACCGCTTTTGTGGGCGGTAAAATACAGATGGCGTTATCTAGAGCAAAGCTCATGCATCCTTGAGGAGCAAAAAGTAATTGGCCTTTCTTATGCTGATGCATGCCTGAATCATGCTGACCTATCTCGGCGGCTATTCCAACCACGCTGGTATTTAATTTATCAGGGTCGAATTGGATTTGCTGATCAATAATTGCCATATGTCCGAATTTTGATGTTTTTGGTTTTTATGTTGTTAATGGGTAAAGCTTAGCCCCATTTATACTGTGCGCCAAGTTAATTCATAGTGAGGATTCGAGATGAATACCAAACCTTCTTTATGGCTGATGGTCGTCATGCTGATGTTTCCACAAGTGGTTGAGACCATCTATAGCCCAGCATTAAGCTCCATTGCTCAATCATTCTCGGTCAGCGATTCTCAAGCTGCTCAAACGTTATCCATTTACTTTTTGGCTTTTGCTATCGGGGTTGTGGTTTGGGGGCTGTTGGCAGATAAGTTGGGCAGACGGCCGACGATGATTATGGGTCTATCTATTTATGGCTGCGCCACTTTAGTTGCTATGCAAACCAGCCACTTTTCTATCTTAATGTTCGCAAGAGCACTGAGTGCATTTGGTATCTCGGTGGGTTCTGTCGTTACACAAACGATGCTGCGTGATGCGTTTAGTGGTAAAGAGTTAGGAAAAGTATTTAGCCTAATGGGAATGGGGCTTTCGATGAGCCCTTTAATCGGCATGCTATTAGGCGGCCAACTGACTGCGGCTGGTGGCCACCACTATGTGTTTTTAGCCCTTTTTGTTATGGCTGTGGTGTTATTGGTTTATAACTTACTGAAGCTTCCTGAAACTCAGCGAGAAAAACGACCAATACAATTGGTGGGCTTGAGCGTTAAGATGCTAAAAGATAACCAGATATGGCTATCTGCTTTGTTGGTGGCTTTGTACAACATTGCGATATTTTCCTATTACCAACTTGGCGCCTTTATTTTTGTCGACCTTGGTTTTGGCTCCCAACAATTTGGCTACAGCGGCATTGCATTAGGTATTGGTACGTTGCTTGGAAGCTATTTGAATAAGACGTTGCTGTCGGAAAAAATCTCTCAGAGCTTTCTGTTGTGGGTATCTGCTTCTTTGCTAACTATCGGTGCGGTGGGTGTCTATCTTACCTTAGGGTCAATTTGGTTTATTATCCCGATGGTGTTTGTGGTGATTTCGTTTGGCATTGCGATCCCAAATGTACTCAGTGTTGCGTTAGTGAAATACAAACAGCAAGCGGGCAGTGCCGGCGCTTTGTTTGGGTTGATTTACTACCTGATGATTGGTGGCGGCTTAGCACTTGCCGGTACTGTGCAGCATCTAGGGTTTGTGCTCATTGGGTGCAGCACAATCGCTATTTTAGCGACAGCATGTCATAAAGCGTGATGACCTAACCAAGAAGCGCTCTTCGCCGTTATTTGCTAGAAACGGTTTTGCTTTTTGCTAGTCGTTGAATATAAAAACAAGCCTTGCCGCTATGTGGCAAGGCTTTTTAGATAAGGTTAGTGAATCTTAACCTACACCCACTATGGGCAGGTTGTTATCAAGTGTCGTTTACTTACTTGTTGACCTGTTGGGCATTGGCAGAACTTCAAACATGCCATCAAATTTATCTAAGGTGCCAGCAAGTTGTGCTAGTAGTGCTGTATCGCCTTTCACACCTGCTTGACCTGATTTAAAGAGTGCTTCTAGTGTTGTTTCACCGAGTACCACTTTAGTGAAGTCACCTTTGTTGATGATCAGTTCAAAGTCAACGTTTGGCAGCTTATCGACCTCAATATTTGCCATGTTGGCATTAGACACTTCACCGTAGTAACGCTCTTCTAGATCGGGGTGGTAAACACCAAAGTTGAAGTTGAGATCCGCCGCTTCTGCTTTTGGTGCGTTCAGGCTAACGGCAATAAAGTCTAAGAACATTCCCGTTGGCGTGTTGGCAATGACATCTGGTGAGGCAATCTTGATAGACTCTTGGATTTCACCAGTACGCAATTCAACAGCACCTTGCAAGTAACTATTGCGCCACGCCATGGTTTCAGATTGGTAACCTTGCTGCTCAAAACTGTCTGCGAGCGCAAAACGGTAATCAATATTATTCGGCAGACATTGCACTAGGTCGTTAAACAGTTGCGATGCTTGCTGATATTCCCCTGCATTGAAATGCGTCATACCGGCTTTGTACATTACGTCTGCGCCTGCCGCATTGACATACACACATGACTGATCTTTTGTTTGCAACGGGTTTGTGTTTACCGGATTCATATCATGATAACCGAGGTAGAGGTTTACGACCGCACGAGCGTTGTGGCTATAGGAGCCGTGATAACCGTTCGTATGCCATGTGTCGATTTGAGATTGCGGAACGATCTCTTCGATTTGGCGGCCCACATCGTGGATGGTGACACCGTGATTGGCAAGGCGCATGGATTGGTTGTGAATAAAGCCATAGTTATCACGCTGTAGTGCCATGTACTCAGAAATTTCGTTGACGTTAGTATTGGCCTTATCCCATACCGGCGCTGAGTGCGCGGCGTGAATATTGTCGACTAAACCTGAATCGACAAAGCGCATTTTTAGCTCAGTCAGGTATTTTGTCCAAACCAGCGCATCACGAACTTTAGCACCACGGAAAGTATAAATATTGTGCATCCCGTCGTAAGTCAGTTCAGCGGTATTGAGTGAGCGATATTGTGGTACGTAGAGTATGATTTCAGCAGGCGCTTCTGCTCCGGGCATGTTGATCGCGTGGAAATCGAGTCCATCAATGGTGATCACTTTTTCACGTTCTTGAATCTCTTTTGTTGGTGCCACTAGTGTTACTTCACCTCGTGATGTGCCAAGGCCAAGCGCGTTATCCACGATGCCTTTCGTGTTGTTATCCAATGTTGTCCCGTACTGGTAGTTTGCGCGGCGTCCCATTGCGGAGCCTGCAATCACATTTTCGTCTGCTAGCTCTTTAATAAAGTCTTTTGGCGCATAGATTTCGGCATCTTTTGCGAAATCGCCAGATTCATATACGCCACGAGAGCCACCAAAATGGTCAGCATGCATGTGTGAGTAGATCATGCCAGTAATTTTATGCTCGCCATTGATTGCAGGTAGGTGCTGTTTGGCAAATTCCCAAGAAGCCGCTGCTGCTTCACGAGACAGTAGTGGATCGTGAATCACATAGCCGTTATCAGTGCGGTAGATGGTCATGTTGGATAAGTCTGCGCCACGAATTTGATAGACGCCATCAGTCACTTGGTATAAGCCTCCAGCGGCGTAATTCAACATGCCTTGACGCCAAATTGATGGGTTAACGGTTGCTGGTAAATCGTTAACAGACATATCAGCCATGTATTCAAAACGGTTTTTTAGCTCGCCGGCTTCATGTGTACCAAATTCAGCAATCAGTCCACGGCTTGTGCGTTCAAACGCAGAGGTGTCATCCCAAGGAAGTATTTTCGCGGTGGCGGTATTGGCATTTTCCGTGAACTTAGAAGCGGGTTTTCCCTCGTAAGTATCAATAGAGGCATAGTCGTTGGCGGTTGCACCAAATGAGACAATGACTGCCAGAGAAAGAACGGATGGAGTAAAACGAGTTTTCATAGGGAACCTCTTTGGGATGCGTATCGGGTATGGATGTAATTTAGCGGATTGACACATCGCAATACATCCATGAAACTGTATTTAACACATCATGAGATGTTATGTTTGGAGGAAGGATGCTGACGAACATCGATCTAAATTTGCTCAAAGTCTTTGTGGTGGTCTATCGCCATCAATCGATTACTTTGGCGGCGGAAGAGATGGGGTTAACTCAACCGGGAGTGAGCGGCTTACTCAAGCGTTTGCAGCAGCAGGTGGGCAGTCAGTTATTTGTTCGCTCCGGTAGAGGGATCGCACCGACACAGCATGCACAAGAGTTAATGCGCCATGTTGAGCCTGCATTGGTTCAAATTAGTAATGCGCTGGAAGGGTTAGAGGGCTTTTCAACCCAGAATCCACGTAAGTTTGTGCTTTATACCTCAGAACCGGTGATGCTAATGCTGCTGCCGAAGCTAGAAGCTGATGACAGCTTAGGTAATGTCACCATTGAATTGCTGCCAACACATTCTAATGAAGAAGCGCTGATTCAGGCCCTCAATCAATATCAGGCTGACCTTGCGATTGAATTGTCTAACTACTCGACAGGTTCTTTTTTTATTGAAGAGCTGTTTGAAGATCGAGTACTTGTTATTGCGAGAAAAGGGCACCCTAGAGTCGAAAGTGCAATAACTCGCGAACAGTTCTATGCCGAAAAGCACATCACGTTGAAATTACGCCGCGAAGATACTTATATGGCGGATTATTTCACTGAGGAGAGCTTAAGCGAGCGACAAGTCGCTGCGGAATGCACCTCTCTGGTGTCGTTGATGACGATGGTTTCGACGAGTGATTGCATTGCGATTGTGACGGAAAGTATCGCAACTGCATTTGCTGATAAGTTAGGCATCCAAGTGTTGGATTGCCCGTTTACTCTTAAGCCCGTCAAATACCGCTTATTAGCCCATAATCGCGAGAGACGAAGCCCCGCCAACATGTGGTTGCGAGAAAAAATTAAGTCCTATTTTTAACCTTTTACTAAGGACACACGCTATAGAGTTTACGGAGTTATCAAGAATGACGAACACTTTTCAACCTTTATCAAGGACAGGCACTTTTTAACGAGGACAGACATAATAAAGGAAATAGCGATATTGAGGTGTCGAGCAATCTTAGAATTGTCGATGCTTTGTAAATTTGTTGGCAGTGGTCGTTTAAAGATAGGGGCATTTCTACTATTGCTCAGTTAGAAATGAATGATCGGTTTTCTTAGGTCTGTTTGACTAAATCAGAATTTCTTTTAAATCAATAGCTTTCATTACACAAAGTTAGTTTGAGCATATGCTATATAGTAATTATCTGACTTACTTACTATCTTGTTAGTGTTCCGCATAACAAGTAAAGGAATTAAGTGATGAAAAAAGTAACGCTGATTATGGGTTTGATGGCGGGACTCGCGTCAAGCCAAATTTATGCGACACAAATGCCGAGTGGTGAGATTGATTTAATGGGGAGTGACCTGCAATCCGCAACGATTAACAATCTAAGCTTTAAAATTGCGGATTTTTCTCAAGCGACAAAAGCCGGCGAGTTAACTCAAGCCGGATTTGTTTTTGAACGTGGCTATGATGATGGTTACGTCGGGCCTGCGGGGTACTTTCAGTCTCAAAGCATTGTGACGTGTTCAGAACCGGCGACTCGGATTACTTCTCTAGCGGATTTTTCGGCTTTTCCTCAAAGTGAAAACCCTTTTCCTACCTTTGGTTTAGTTTCTTATAATAAAGCTGACTCTGCAGATAAAGATGGCATTCAACGGATTGGTTTTCGTCTATATAAAGACCAGTCAGTGATGAACTTTTCTGGATTGGAGCCTTTAAAACAGGGTGATAAACGTAAAACACTGGATGCGATTACTCAGCAATTTGGCACACCATCGATGGTGTTAAAAGAGAAAGATGGCTTACGAGTATTGTATGTCGAAAAAGGCGTGGATTCCGCAGCGCTTCAATTAGCCTACGAGAATGCGCTAAACCCACAGATAAAAGATAACCTACTCAATATGACACCATCGACAGTACTTTATGGCGTGCTGTTAGATGCGTCATTAAATAGTGATTTACCGCTAAACATCAAGGGCAATGCTTTAGAGTTCTATATCGGTGACGAATATATGGTTTTTACCAAATATGCTGAAACAGGCAAGTTTATCGATCGTATTAACACTGAACTTGAGAAGTGTGATTCGACGGCGTTGTAAATTAGAATGTGTAAATAGACAGTAGTATGCAAAAGCTCAGACAGTGTCTGGGCTTTTTTGTTGCCATAAAATAGCAATCGCGTGAGGCTAATTTACTGCCCGCTCTTTTGATAAATAAAATGGATGTAGGATAACTTTATTTAATGAGAGAGTTACTTACTGTTAGAGTAAAGACACCAATGTGATGTGTAAAATATCACTGACCACTCAGATTTATACTATGTCGAAATGATATTCTCGCTAGGCGAGAAAACTTGCTGATCATTTTTTGATATAAATCAATACAAATTGTAACTTATTGGTGACAGCCTACTGTCTATTAAAAATAAGGAGTTACATTTAAGTGTGGTTCTACAAAAAATTAAAACAAGAAAATCACCAGCTGAGACAAGAAATCGAACAGTTAAAGAAACAGTATAAAGAAGAAGTAGAAGATTTAACCGCTCAGCTAGATCAAACCAATTGCTTGCTCAAGGAAACCAATAATACCCAAGATTTAGATGCCAATATCATGTCCAATGTGCTTTCAGGAGGAGAGCTACTGGATGTAATACGCAATAGCATGGCCGAAAGTGCAGAGATTTTGGTTAGTGAAAATCAAACGCTCAGTGTAATGAGTGAAATGTTTAGTCAAACCAACCAAGCACTTGAACGCTTGATTCAGCGTACTGAACGTATCAATCAACAAACGCAGACAAGTCAATCTTCATCTGTAATTTTGGATGAAACAGCCCTTTCAATCGGCAAATTAGTCGGCTCGATTAAAGACATTTCTGAGCAAACTAATTTATTGGCACTCAATGCGGCGATCGAAGCGGCGCGAGCAGGGGAAGCGGGCAGAGGTTTTGCTGTGGTTGCCGATGAAGTGCGTAAACTGGCCAGCAAGGCGCAGGATGCTAGTGGCCAGATCGAAAACCTTGTAAAACAGATACTTTCCCAGGTTGAATCGATTAAAGAATCGATTCAAGTTAGCCAAGATTGTGCGATTGATGTGTCCAGTTCAACCGAACAAATCAGTAGTGTGGTCAATGATGTATTAGGCAAATCTAAGCACATGCAAGAGATCATTCGATCCGCATCATCACGCGCTTTCTTAAACACGGTTAAGTTGGACCATGTGGTGTGGAAGAACAATGTTTATCAGTTAGTCAGTAAGCGCGAATATGGCTATGCGGTTAACAGCCATAAAGAATGCCGACTGGGTAAATGGTATTTTGAAGGCGCTGGTGCTGAGTATTTCAGTCAATTACCAAGCTTTAATGCGATTAACTCTCCTCATGAAGCGGTGCACAATTCTGGCCGAGATGCTTTGCTTTGTGGTCAAAGCGATAACCTAACGTCTATGATGCAACACCTTCAAAGCATGGAAATAGCAAGTGAAGGGGTGGTACACAACATTGATCGATTATTAGAAGAATCGATTGAACGAAAAATCGGTTAACTACCTAAAGGGCGAATTATCGCCCTTTATTCTTTTTATCTATTCGTTAAAAATCCTTACCTACGGAATGCCTGCCTAGTTTGATTGTTCTCTAAGCATCTTATTTACCTTCGTTGCCCCAAAATTTAAATCGTCATGCTCTCAATGAGTTAAAAGATGATGATTTTGCGATTATTGGGATAAATAAAAGCCTTAAAATTTTGTCTGGTGAACATCGATTATCAATGTTTTGCTGATTTTGAACACGACAGCGATTGAATATTAAGCAATAACACTCTGGTGAATGTGTATTTTGTTCGTTATATCGACATTTATAATAAGAGCTCTGATCTGTTGCTGTTTGTAAGAAAAAATCGTAATGGATATCACAATAAATATCGATTGAAGCACGTCTTTTTTGCTGCATATACTCGAGCGTCAACGGAGCGCTCTTGCTGTTGGATTCTAGTGTCAAAGGCTTGGAAATAAGTGCTTACAAGGCGCGAATATTTTCCTATCTGAAATGAGTGGTACAACTCAGATTCCTGAATCAAAACGTCGCTTGGGATGTGTGTTTTCTGTTGTCAAAATAATTATGACAGGAAGAAAGAGAATTATGATCGATTTATGGCCATTGATTGGCATTGTAATAATAACCGTGGGGTTGGCGTTAAAACAAAATACGCTATTGGTTATTTTGGTTGCTGGTGTGACGACTGGTTTAGTTGCCGATCTTGCGGTGAAAGACATTTTATCGACTTTGGGTCAGTCTTTTACACAGAACCGTTATATGTCGCTATTTATCTTGGTTTTACCAATGATTGGCGTGCTTGAGCGTTACGGTCTGCGTCAACGTGCAGAAGCGCTGATTGGTTCGATGAAAAAAGCCTCGGTAGGTAAAATATTAATGACTTACCTAGCATTACGTAAGATTACTAACGGTATGGGTTTAAACATTGGTGGTCACCCTTCAATGATTCGTCCTCTTATTGCGCCAATGTCAGAAGCGGCGGCTGAAAAATCGACACCAGAATTCAGTGATGAAAAACGTCAGACGATTCGTGCTCTATCTGCCGCGAGTGAGAACTTTGGTAACTTCTTTAGCCAAAACCTCTTTATTGGTACGGGCAGTTTGCTATTAATCAAAGGCGTGATGAGTGACAACCAACTGGATGTTAAACTCGAAACGATGGCACTTTGGGCCGTCCCAACTGCCATTATGTCTTTTGTAGTGTTTGCTATTTATACCAAGTTTATTAGTGCTCGTATGAATAAAAACACCACCACGAACGAGGTGCAGATCTCGACGGAATCTCAACTAGAAAAAGAAGGGCATTAAGCATGCTTGAGTATGTATATCAAGCCACCGGTCTTTTGCTGTTGGCATTCTCACTACAAAGTTTTTTAGATAAGAAAAATCCAAAACGTGTCGGCAGCGGTCTATTTTGGTTGATTTATGGCGTTACTTTTATTTTTGGTGCGATGATCCCCCATTGGATTACGGGTGTGATGGTATTGATGCTTACTGCATTGGCTGCGGGCGGCTTCATGGGCATTGGTAATTACGGTACAACCTCGGATGAAGAACGTCGAGACAGTGCTTCTGTACTGAAAAACAGACTGTTTTACCCTGCGATTGTGGTGCCAGTTGGGACAGTCGCAATTAGCCAACTGACCTCTTTGGGTGCTTTAGTTGGCTTGGGCGTGAGCTCTATTGCGGCGATTATCGTTGCCCTTATTGTGACGAAAAGCCGCCCAATGCACAGCCTCAACGAAGGGCGACGTCTAATTGATTCGATTGGTTGGGCGGCAATTTTATCGCAATTTTTGGCCGCGTTAGGTTATCTATTCAATCAAGCTGGTGTTGGTGAAACCGTCGCGGGCTTGGTTAAGATGATGATCCCTGAAAACATGCTATTGGTGAAAGTGATTGCTTACTGTGTGGGTATGATGCTGTTTACTGTTGTTATGGGTAATGCATTTGCGGCATTTGCTGTGATTACGACTGGTATTGGTATCCCACTGCTAATTCTTGAAAATGGTGGTAATGCGGCGATCATTGGTGTGCTTGGTATGTTATCAGGCTACTGCGGTACCTTGATGACTCCAATGGCAGCAAACTTCAACATCGTGCCTGCAGCCTTGTTAGAGTTAAAAAACAAACACCACGTTATCCTTATTCAGATTGTCCCTGGTTTGGCGATCTTGGCTTTTAACATCTTTGTTATGTACACCTTCGCTTTTTGAGAGCATTTATGAAAAAAGTACTGATTACCGGTTTTGAACCTTTTGGTGGCGCAGCGATTAACCCTGCATTAGAAGCAGTAAAAAAACTGCAAAACGCAACCTTAAACGGTGGTGAAATTGTCATTTGTGATGTGCCAGTGACACGCTATGAAGCAGTTGATACCGTGATTGCTGCGATTGAAAAGTATCAACCTGATTACGTAATCACTGTAGGTCAAGCTGGTGGTCGCGCAGCGATTACGCCGGAGCGTGTTGCGATCAACGTCGATGACTTCCGTATTCCTGACAACGGTGGCAATCAACCGATCGATGAGCCAGTTGTTGCGGATGGTCCTGACGCTTACTTTACCACTCTGCCAATCAAAGCGATTACCCGTACGCTACAAGAGAATGGTATTCCTTGCCAAGTCTCTAACACGGCAGGCACGTTTGTGTGTAACCACTTGTTCTACGGTGTTCAGCACTACCTACGTGACAAAGATATTGGTCATGGTTTTGTGCATATTCCACTATTGCCAGAGCAAGATACGCTAGGAAATCAAGCGACCATGTCGTTGGACGTGATTGCTGAAGGTTTGAGATTAGTTGCACAAGCGACGATCGATAACCCGCACGATGTGGCGATTGGTGCGGGGCAAATCTGCTAAACCGCTCATTTATTGAAAACATAATACCCGCTTAGTGCGGGTATTTTTTATCCTTCATTTTGCTTATGCTAATCTTATTGATAGGTTTGACACATTAAACTGATACCAATAAACAATTAGAGCAGTAGCACGCCATTAAGTAAGCTATTGCTAGAATGAAATAATTGAGAAAACAGATGAGCAAAACAGCTTTGGTAGTGGAAGGCGGAGCAATGCGTGGCATTTTCGCCTGTGGTGTTTTAGATTCATTTATGGCGCAGAATTATAAACCTTATGATTTTGCGATCGGTGTTTCTGCAGGCGCGTCAAATTTATTGGGTTACCTTTCTCATGCGCCAGGTAGAAGTCATCATGTGATAACTAAGCTTGCCACAAATAAACATTTCTTTAATCGTGCTCGTTTCGCCCGAGGTGGCGATTTAGTCGATGTTAAATGGTTAATTAAAGAATCCAATCGTCGCTTTCCTTTGGATAATGAGACATTATTCAAAACACCGATGATTGCAGCGGCAACTAATATTGAGACCGGGCATGCGGACTACTTTCAATTAACACCGTCAAATCTTGAAACTGTTATTGAAGCTACCACAGCATTGCCAATTGCCTATCGCACACCTCCTTGCTTCTCTGGCGGCTGCTACACCGATGGTGGAGTGGCTGACTCTATTCCGGTTAAAGAGGCATACCGACGTGGTGCGCGAGATATTACGGTCGTATTATCACACCCACTCAGCTATCACATGAAGCCGATGCGCGCAGCATGGTTGATGAAGCGATTACTTGCTCAGTACCCACGTATTGCAGAGTCTATGCTTGTACGTGCGGAAAATTACAATCAATCATTAGAATTTATTCATTCTCCACCTGATGATGCGACCATTCGTGTCATTGCCCCACCCGAAGAGTTTTCAGTTAAACGTTTAACCATGAACCAAGCGGTACTTGAAGACGGATATCAAATGGGAATCAATGCCGGACAAATGCATATTGCTCGTGGTGAGGGGATTTTCTATTTTACTCACGAGAAGCATCTTTTTAGTGAATAGAAGTAGCAAGCGCGAAGGGATCAGGGAATGGAGCAAAGCAAGCTATATTATGTGCACGATCCAATGTGTGCATGGTGTTGGGGTTATAAACCTACATGGAACCGAATCGAACAAGCATTGATCCACAATGAAGCTCATCGACTTGAGGTCGTCTATTTAGTTGGAGGATTGGCGGAAGATAACGACCAAGTAATGCCGATGGAAATGCAGCAGCAAATTGCTTCCTATTGGAAGAAAATTGAGCGCTATTTAGGCACCCAGTTCAACTATGATTTTTGGCGTGATAATACGCCTCGACGCTCAACTTATCCCGCTTGTCGTGCCGTCTTGGCTGCTCGCCATTTAGGGGCAGAAAAGGCGATGATCACCGCTATTCAACAAGGCTATTATCTTCGTGCGCTTAACCCAAGTGACAATGCGGTATTAATTCAACTCGCAGAAGAGTTGCAGCTTGATGTCTTTCAGTTTCGACAATTATTTGCATCAAAGGCGCTTAATCAGCTGCTCCATAGTGAAATTGCTTTGGCTCGTTCGATAGGGGGATGCAGCTTCCCTTCCTTGTTTTTTCAACACCAGGGCGTAGTGAAAGAGGTGGCGGTTGATTACCAAGATGCAGAGCAAACGCTTAGAGAGATCCGTTTGCTATTAGATAAGAGAGAATAACCGTTTGAATTTGGACGAGTGGCGTGATGAAGTATCACGCCACCATGATGATTCGGACAACCTATTAGATCGGAGTGACTTGAGTCGCTTGAGGGCCTTTAGGACCTTGCTCGACGTTGAAAGACACTTTCTGTCCCTCCGTCAGCGTTTTAAAACCATCTGAAACAATTTCGCGGAAGTGAACGAAGACATCTGCGCCACCATCATCTTGTGAGATGAAACCAAAGCCTTTAGTTTCATTAAACCATTTTACAGAACCTGTCATTTTACCAGACATACATACCTCAAATATCGTATTAGATTGCTAAACATTAGCGGTTAACAAAAGCTATTAGATGGTTTTGTAAGGTAAAGTTGTCGCAGTGCTTAAACGAAGAAGTTCGAAAGGTTTCTGTGAAAAAACTGTACATTTTACATTAATAGCTTTGTGTCTAGTTCACGTAACCGTCACGCACTATCCATGCGTCATCACGAGAACTATTTAATAAGTCTAGTAAATCCACTTGATAAAGCAAAAAACCGTCGCCGATAAATGCTAATTATTTTTAAAGAATTCATTGGCCAATTGTTCGACTAAGACGGGAATTTGCTCGAGCGGGGTGTTACCAAAGCCAAGCACCACTCCATGCCAGTCACGGCCTGATTTAGCGTGTGGTTGATAGTAGCTCAATGTACGAAGAATGAGGTTAATGTTCAGCGCGCGTTGACGTAAGGTCTCTTCATCGATCTTCCCTTGCCAACGTAATGTAATATGCAGCCCGGCCGCTTGGCTGATGACTTCAACATGGTGACCAAAATACAGCGTGATAGCACTTAGCATTGCTTGGTGTTTGGCTTTATATAACCGACGCATTTTCCGAATGTGGCGCAGCAATTCTCCTTCAGCAATGAAATCGGCGAGAGCGTACTGAGTATGGACAGGTGAATCACCGCTTAATGCGTCTTTCATTACGAGGCACTGTTCAACTAAAGAATCGGGTACCACCATATAACCTAACCGTAAACCATTGAACATTACTTTGCTGAATGAGCCAATGTAGATAACACAATTATCTAGACCAATTTGTGCTGCGAGCCCTTGCAAGCTGGTGTGTGGCCGGTGAGCAAACTGAAACTCGCTATCGTAGTCATCCTCGATAATCCAACGCTTTCTTTGGCTTGCCCAATCAATCAGTTTTAATCGTTGTTCACTGTTGATCGTGGTGCCCATCGGATATTGATTGCTGGGGGTGATGTAAAGCGCCTTGGCTTCGCTTGTAATGATTTGCTCAATATTCACGCCTTTAAACGGGGAGACATTAACATAGCATTTCTGTGCATCAACCAAACTCATCACTTTATCGGCTTGGACATAGCCGGGCTGCTCAAGCAAAATTTTTTCGTCTCGTTGGAGAATGGCTAGTGCAGCAATGGCAAGCCCCTGCTGCGCGCCAGAAGTTATAATGATCTGTTCTGGCCGGCAGACTACTGAACGGCTAGAGGCTAAATAACTTGATAAAGCACTGCGCAATTCAAGTACGCCTTGTAAATCACTATTACCTAAAATGTGCGTGCGAGAGCTGTGACGTTGTAGATAACGTTGCCATTTTTTCAATGGGAATTGGGCGAGATCTGGAATGCCAGGCGCAAACGATCGATTAATATCTTGCTTCAGCTCGCGATGAGATGCAGGAGTTTCGGCGGTGTTGTTAGGATTCAAATAATGTTCTGGCAGTTCGAGTGACACGTAAAATCCACTGCCTCGTTGGCTCTCTATGTACCCTTCACACAGCAATTGTTCGTAGGTGGCAATAACGGTGTTGCGGCTAAGATTCAGCTCTAAAGCCAGTTTTCGCGTTGAGGGGAGTTTTCCGGCTAATGGCCATAACCCGTGCACGATCTTATCGCGAACCGCATGAAATAAGCGCGCTTGTAAAGTGGCGTCACTCTCTGGTAAACAGAGGTCGCCAATATCAATATGAGGTGAAACTCGAGACATAAACTGGATCCACAAATTGCTTAAAACTGGCCCTAAAATTCTAACCAGTTTGTCAATATAGTAGTGATAAAGCAATGTTAGTTAACCACACAAATGTGAATAGGGAAGTTTATGTTATCTGCTACCTCTCGAAGTACGATAAAAAAAGGCGCACATAAAGCACGCACTCAATTAGGACTGCTGCACAGTATTATTGATGAGTCGTTGATTGCACACATTGCCATCAGTGAAGAGTCGGGGCCAGTGGTGATCCCGATGTTGGCTTGGCGAGTAGGCGACCATGTCTATATTCACGGGGCAAATAACAGCCGTTTGATGTGTAATCTCAAAAAAGGTCATTCAACCTGTTTAACCTTTACTTTGTTCGACGGGTGGGTATTGGCACGTTCTGCCTTTCATCACAGTGCGCATTATCGTTCTGCGGTGGTGTTTGGTCAGTTTACCGCGATTGAAGAACGAGATGAGAAAGATAGGCTATTGAATCACTTTATTGAGCAAATCGCCCCTGGTCGATGTGAAGAGATTCGCTTGAGTAGTGATAAAGAATTAGATGCGACTATGTTATTGGCGATACCGTTAACCGAAGCTTCTGTCAAAGTCAGTGAGAATGACGTTGCCGATGATGAACAAGATCTGTCAATCCCCGTTTGGGCAGGTTTTGTACCTTATAAAACAGTAGTTGGTCCTCTAGTAGTAAGTGGCACTATGATTGACGAACCTAAAGCACCGGATTATTCCATGGCGTATGGCGAGCGATGGCAAGATGCATAGTGCCATTTAATGGAGAGTATTTAGGATACTGAGGTTGACAATCAGCCTCAGTGAACCGGGTGTGAAAATCGACTGCGTTATCGGTGTGTTTCAATTTCAATATTAGATAGCCGCTGATGGGGTCTTTATTCTTTACCGTGTAAAAAACATTCACGCATTTATTTGTGTAAAAAACCTTCCACAGGCCAATTGCCATAAGCACTTGGTATTAGTGTGCTCAGCATCACATAACTTAAATAACTTGGTTAAATTGTGATTGACGTCACTAAATACCGTACTTCATCCATCCCAAAGAATATTGTCTTTAAATTTATGCGGTTAAAAAACGAACATTGACACTAATGGTGGTTTTTTGGTGCTACAAGTGAAAATAAGCAACGTTTCACATTTGAAAGTTACAGTTTCATTACTAAATTTGAATGGGTAGCGCGTGTTTTATTTAGCACGTTAATAAAAAGCAACTATCACATAGATAGGGAAATAATGATGAAATTAAATAGCTTAGCCATTGCAGTGGCATCAACTTTAATCGCTTCAACCAGTGCGTCTGCTGCACAAATTTACAGTGGAGATGGAACCAGTTTAGCCGTCGGTGGCTACGTTGATGTGGGGGTTGGTAAATATGGTTCTTATGGTGACGATCCCGAAGTACAAGTTCATCAGGTGTCACCTCGAATCAATATTGAAGGTAAAAAAGAAATTGGTAACGGCGTTACGGTTGACGCAAAAGGCGAATGGTCCCTCAATTATTTAGATGGAGGCGATACCTCGTTTAATACACGACTTGGCTATATTGGGGCGAGCCATGAGCAAGCCGGGCGTGCGGTAGTTGGTACACAATGGTCACCTTATTATGACGTAGGCGGTGTGGCTGATTTACCGATTGCGTTTGCCAACGACTTCCTATATTCAGACCAATATAATCTCGGGTCAGCGCGTGCAGAAAAAATGGTGAGCTATAGAAATACATTGGTCGTTAGTAATGATATTTCTTTAAACATCGGTTTGGGCTGGCAGGGTAAACAAAAGAGTAACTATGATACTCGAGGACAGATTGCTATTAGTGGTGACTTTGCCGGTTTTGGCGTTGGCTATACTTATAATGGCGGTGATGTAGATAGTGGTAAGGCTGAATCACACCTTGTATCAGTCAACTATGGGTCGTATGGTAAAGGAATTTATGTTGCGGGCGTTTACGGTAAAAATGAACATTTTTTCACTAACGCTAAGAAGCAATTACTTGCCGAGTCTTATCAATACGAAGCGTTAGCGGCATTTGGCCTAGATAATGGCGTGAATGTTAGTGTTAACTATGAATCGGTTGAAGACGATAAGACGAGTAAAACACAATACAGTCAAAGCGCACTGCAAGTTGAATACACCATTACATCTGGCTTAGTTACGTTTGCTGGTTATCAGTTTGATTTAGGTAATGATATTGGTATCAAAGAAGAAGACTTCTACACCGCGGGTGTGCGTTACTTCTTCTAACTTAATCTGCTCGATAGTTGATTAATACGAACTCGGAGTTTGGCTCATAATGGGCGCAAGCTCTGAGTTTTTCATTTCTAAAATCAATTTTTGTTTTCCGTCGAATGAGTTTGGCTAAAATGTGCCTTCATTAGTTTCCCAAGGACGAAGCCATGCACTCGATTATTGTTGACGGAAAAGCACTTTCACCAACCAAAGTTCTTTGTGTTGGCCGTAATTACTTAGATCACATAAAAGAACTGAATAATGTAATTCCGCAACAAATGGTAGTGTTTAATAAGCCTTCAACCGCGATTGCCACCCAACTTAATGCTTACCATCAAGAGACTCTGCACTATGAAGGTGAGATTTGCTTTGTGGTCACTCAAGGACAATTGTCAGCCGTGGGCATTGGTCTGGATCTAACCAAGCGTCAACTTCAATCGGAGCTAAAACAGAAAGGCCTACCTTGGGAGCGAGCCAAAGCATTCGATGGTTCTGCTGTGTTTAGTCGCTTTATTCCTTTAGCCGGTCTAACGATTGACGAGCTTGAGATTGAACTATTCATCAACTGCGTTCGAGTACAGCGTGGGGGAGTAAAACAGATGATTTATTCACCACAAATGATCGTCGCTGAGCTACAAAGTTACACGACCTTGTGCGATGGTGATGTCATCATGAGTGGCACCCCGCAAGGCGTGGGTGAAGTACAGCAAGGGGATGTATTTCTCGGCCGCTTGATCCACGCAGGAAAAACGTTAATTGAAATAGAATGGCTAGCAAACTAGGCAACTAAGATTAAAAACAACGCCAGCAATTATTGCTGGCGTTGTTGTTTTGGCCCTATGCCGCTTGTTGAATGACTATGGATGTGGATTGGAGTTGCTTACAGCAGCAAGTTATTCAGCAGTAAAAACACCACCATACTGACCACCGTTGTTAATAGCACATTAGCACTCTTATAGATCAATATGGCCGCTAATACCGCACAAAGTAAGTATGGGTTCGTCGGGGCTAGCCATAATTCCCCCTCGGGTAGAAAAACGATAGGCGCTAGAATGGCAGTCAGTACTGCTGGGCCTGAATAGCTCAGAATGCGCTGCACTTGAGGCGCGAGGCGCAAAGGTAACTTAGGCTCAAGAAAGACATAGCGGCTGAAAAATACTAACCCAGCCATGGCGAAAATTGAAAGTATGATCATGCTTGCTCTCCGCGCAAAGTTTCAACCAAATAACCTGTTAACATGCCGCCTAGGCTGGCGATCATTAATGCTCCTTCGACGTGAAAAAGGTTAAGTGCCACCGAAAAGATCAAAGCCGCGATAACGGCTGCCAAAGTTGGCGAGTTTTTTACATTGGGGATAACTAAGGCGATAAATGTGGCTGCGACGGCAAATTCAAGTCCTAGCTCGTTCATCGCGGGTATATAGCTGCCAGCGACAATGCCCACAAAGGTAGCTAAATTCCAACATAGGTAGAAGCTTAGCCCAGCCCCGAGAGCGTACCAAGGCTCAAAACGTTGAGTGGTTTGATTGCCACAGATAGCAAATAGCTCATCGGTGAGCAAAAAACCTAACGCTAGCCGCCAGCGTAGTGGAAGTTTACCAATCGTACTGCGCATCGATACGCTATAAAGAAAGTGTCTTGAAGTTATGAACAAGGTCGTCAGTAATAGCGTTGCGATGCCAGCGCCAGCTTTCATCATCCCTGTTGCGACAAGCTGGGCGGAGCCCGCAAACAAAATTGCTGACAATGCTTGGCTTTCGATGGGGTTCAAGCCTGAATCAATTGCATAGGATCCTGCTAATAATCCCCATGGAACAACCGCAATGCTAAGCGGAATCATGGCGATGCAGCCCTGTAAAAAAAGTTCTCGGTTGCTTTGGGCTAATTGGTCAGTAGTTCTATCGTTGGTTGAGACGTTTTCTATAGAAGTACGCTCTATCGAATTACTCTGGGTTGAATCATACTTTTGACTGCGGTGCGGCTTGCCCATACATACTTCCTTATTGATGTTGTCTGTCCACATTACGCCATGTGCGATAAACAAACCTTGTACAAAATTGCCGTTAAAGTGATTGTTTATATTGTTTTGGAGTGACGCCCATTGCGCGTTTAAAATGTCGATGCAGATGGCTTTGATCATGGAAGCCGGATTCTTGGGCCACATCACTTAGGCGGTGTCCTTGTTTCATTAACGTCATGGCATAGCGCAAACGAGCTTGGATTTGATAGCCGTGTGGTGGAAGGCCAAATTCTTTTTGGAAGGAACGCGCAAAGTGATAAGGGCTGAGGTTGGCCAGCTTCGCTAACTCTTCCAAAGAGACATCCGCTTGTGGAAAGTCATCAATGAACTCTTTCGCCACCATTAACTGACGTTGATTGCGGCTTATTTCTTCATTGACGATGTATTTCTTTGCATGGCGAGCCATCAGCTTAACTAACGTGCCATAGACTAAGGTTTCCCTTAGTAAACGGTTATCCGAGTTTTCTAAGACATCGAATACCAAACGTAGCTGTTGTGCCATTTCAGGATCGTAAACAACAGGTTCAGCGAAATAGGGGACCATGGCCTCGCGGCTGATGCCGTCAGTGAGCGATGAAAACTGCTTAGGCAGGGGATACATTGCCTTATATTCCCAACCATTTTCACTGGCACTTTGGCCATTATGCACTTGTTCGGCATTGACCAATATAATGCTATCTTCTGGTGCAATATGATTACCACCGTTGCGAAAAAAGCGTTGCGCGCCTTTTTGAATCACTCCAACGGTATAACCCTCATGACTATGGCGAGAAAAATTTTGGTGCTTATATTTAGCGTCGATCAACTCTAAGCCACCGAGCTCTTGCGCCAGTTGAAACTTCGCACTCTCTTTAAAATGATTGTCGTCCATAGTGAACAGCGCTCCTTGCCAAATGGGTTGCTGTCAGGATAGATGATCTCTAACAGAAGTTTTTGTACAAACTTGCTCTTTACTTACTATATGATCGGCACGAATTTTAGTCACTTAAACTCTAGGCTATTGAAAAATAGCATTTTTGGTATTAGTTAAAACTCTGCATTGATAGCTAATTCCTAAAATATTTGTTATTTCAGCGATAAAATCTAGATATTAAAATTAGGGCAATATAAAATCCCTGTCCTTTCGCTAAGCTGCAAATAATAATTATGATTGATATCTCTATTTTGCCTGTCTATTTGACGGCAGTGGTGGCACTTTTGCTTCTTCCCGGACCAGACATGTTACTGATAGCTAGTTCAAGTATTAGCTATGGTCGTCGCGTGGGTATTTTTGCCAGTTTAGGCAATGCTACATCGGGCATTATTCTTACTTTGCTTGCCGCTTTAGGCGTGTCAGCTCTGATCGCGATGAGCCCAATGGCATTAAAAGCATTGCACTTACTTGGTGGAGCGTATCTACTAAAAATGGGCTGGGATTGTATTCGCACTCAAGGCATCGATGCGCCAGAACTCGATGGCCAAAGTAAGATGGCAAGTAAATTCTACCAGCGAGCATTGGTGAGTAATCTACTTAATCCGAAAGCATTGGTGTTCTTTGTGATGTTTTTACCGCAGTTTGTCTCGACTAAAGTGGCGGCAACCTCAGGTGAACAAATGTTGGTGCTCGGTTTAGTATTGAACGTTCTTGGTTTGATCTTTAACTTTCTTCTGGTCGCGCTGGTGGGAACGATGGGGAAAGGATTGCTCGAGAATGCCAAATTTAGAATGTATCAACATAAGTTTATGGGCGCGATCTTTTTAGTGCTGGCGTTATGGATGCTGAATAGCTTTTTCCAAGCCTAGTATTGGTGATGAACACGACGAGGTAACGTGTTTATTATCCTCAAATTTAACTGATTTTTAAGCCAGCTTTATTGCTGGTTTTTTTATGTCATAACTCTATGTTTGTATATTTTTATCTATAAACGTAAATAGGGTAATCTACTGCCATCAGCCAGCAATGGGCACAATAAGGAGTAGTGTATGCAGGTAGAGTTTATCGTCGACCCGGACGAGTCGGTTAAACAAGCAATCTTGGGGGGATTACGTACCTTCAATAGCCACAATTTACCCGATTTTCCTAGCCACAAAGTGGCTTGTGTTGCAAATGATGAGCAAGGAACCTTTTGTGGAGGCTTATTTGGAGAGGTATACACAAATACGCTATTCATTGATTATTTTTGGCTTGATGAAACTAAGCGCACTTCTGGTCTTGGCCGACAGGTGTTTAGCATCGCGGAGCAGCAGGTGCGAGAAATGGGCGTGACGGACATTTATCTCGATACCTTTTCATTTCAAGCAAGAGGTTTCTATCTTAAGCTCGGCTTTGAAGAAGTAGGCCGTTATAGTGGTTATCCGATGGCGGGTGTCGATAAAATCTTTTTGCAAAAGCGAATTGGTTAGCGAGCAAACTTCTAAGTCTGTTTAATAATGTAAACAAAAAAGCATGGTTCCCCATGCTTTTTGGCTTTTTCGGCGATATTCGCGTCAATTTAAATCATATGTTGATGCTCTGCAATGAGCATATCCATCGATAATTGAGCTTTTTCAAGTGCTGAAGAATAGTCATCATTGCTCGAAATGGGTTCAACCACTTCATAGTAGCACTTCAATTTCGGCTCCGTGCCTGATGGTCGCACGATAACGCGAGCACCTCCAGAAAGGTGATAAATCAGTACATCACTACTCGGTAAATCAATCGTTTCAATACGGCCATCAGCATAGTGGCGACGCTGGTGTTTAAGATCTTCGGTGATCTCTACGTTACGTCCGGCAATCGCGACTGGCGGTTCCGTGCGCAGTTTATCACCGACGGGTGGCGTGTTGGGTGCTAGGGCGATGCTTCTTTGAGCATTAACAAATATACCATGCTGGCGATAGAGGCTTTCTAACTGATCCCAAATCGTTTTTCCTTGGCTGTAAAGTTCTGCACTCAACTGAGCGAAAGCGACGAGTGCCGATAAGCCATCTTTATCCCACACCTTGCTTCCGACGGTATAACCAAGCGCTTCCTCATAAGCGAATAAGAATTGATGTTCTGCAGATTGCTTTTGCATCGCGACGTTGGTGAGCCATTTAAATCCAGTTAAGGTTTGGAAGTACTCTGCGCCATGAGCTGCGGCAATTTTACTGAGTAGACTCGATGAAACGATGGTGTTGCCCACCAGCTGCTTGGACGATTCTGTTTTGCTGAGTAAGTAATGACCAAATAGCGCACCAACTTGATCGCCGGTTAACATTTGGTAGTCGCCGTCGGGTTTTTGAACCGCTACGGCAAAACGATCAGCGTCGGGATCATTGGCGCAGGCTAATTGCGCGTTGTGTTGTTTGGCAAGGGCGATCACCATATCCATAGCACCGGCTTCTTCGGGATTAGGGAAGTTAACTGTCGGGAAGGAACCATCAGGTTCGCGTTGCTCTTTTACACTGTAAACTTTACTAAAGCCGGCATCCGCAAGCAGGGTTTCTGCCATTCTTGCGCCAACACCGTGCATTGCTGTGTAAGCAATACCAATCGCATCTGGCTGGCTATGATTAGTTAGCAGAGTATTGCTATTCATGGTTTGGCGATAGGTTTGGTAGTAGTCATCATTAAGCCACTCGAGTTTGCCTTGTTGCTGAGCCTCTTCAAGTGACAGTAATGAAATTGGCTGATTAGCGACGGCGTCGATACAAGCAGCGATGCCGGAATCGTGTGGTGGAATGATCTGCGCACCATTTTGCCAGTAAACCTTAAAACCGTTATATTCCGGAGGGTTATGGCTAGCCGTTACAACGACAGCAGCGACGGTGTTGAGGTAATTAACCCCAAAAGCAACGATAGGCGTTGCCGCGACATCGTGAGTTAAGTAGACCTTGATACCCAACTGTGCCAGCACGGCGGCTGTATCATGAGCAAATTGCTTTGAATCGGTGCGGCCATCATAACCAATCACAACTCCTCGTTGATTAGCATCGCTAAATTGGCTTTGTAAGTAGTGACCAAGTCCACACGCAGTTTGCTGAATAACCAATCTATTCATTCGGTTAGGACCACAACCCACTTTGCCACGTAACCCCGCGGTACCAAACTCTAAGCGGCTACGAAATCGGTCCGTTAATTCGTGTTGTTGATTTTCAGCAATCAAACGTTGCAATTCTTCACGTGTTTTTGGGTCTGGATCGAGTGCCAGCCATTGTGTCATTTGTTCTGTCATCGTGATTACCTATTTGAGACGTTTCATTTATCTTAGGTGATATTGCTTATCATTTGCGAGAGCGCAATCGCTAAACCATTTTGTCACTGCACTTTCTTGCACATTTTAAAATCGATAACTAGCATTAATTAACATAAATATAACAAATTGCGTCAGTTTTAGGTGAACTCAAATGAATTAATTTTCCAATTTCATTTGAGATGTAATCTAGGTATTACGCATGGAAAGCACGAATAAAGCGCAAATGGACGTTGAGCAGAGTTTCTGATGTTCTACGTAAAAGTGATTGAACCTTTCGTTTTCGCGCTCGACTGGGCAGAAGCAGAGGAGAGCTCTTTTGAAGAGAATACCAGCATGGCTATGGCTAACATTGAAAGTCGGGGCTGCAATATCGGCATTTTCAGCAAGCGCTGAAGAGCCAGTACTAAACATGACGCAAGGCGTGACACAAATCAGTGGGCAGGTTTATGAGCTGCATATGCTGATTTTTTACATATGCTGCGCAATCGCCTTGATTGTTTTTGGCGCGATGTTTTATTCCATTTTTAAACATCGCAAGTCGAAGGGCGCGGTGGCTGCACATTTTCATGAAAGCACCAAAGTTGAAATTATTTGGACTGTCATCCCCATCATTATCTTGATCGCCATGGCGATACCAGCCACTAAAACCCTAGTGGCAATGGAAGATACCACCCAATCAGATCTTACCGTCAAAATCACCGGCTCTCAGTGGAAGTGGCATTACAGTTACTTTGGTGAAGAGGTGGAGTTCTTTAGTTTGTTGGCGACTAGCCAGAAGCAAATCGATGGTCTTGAAGCGAAAGGAGCGCATTATCTACTGGAAGTCGATAACCCGTTGGTGTTGCCTATCAATCGTAAAATTCGCTTTTTAATGACCTCTGATGATGTGATTCATTCTTGGTGGGTACCGGATTTTGCGGTGAAAAAAGACACTATCCCTGGTTTTATCAACGAAGCTTGGACACGCATTGATAAACCTGGGGTGTATCGCGGTCAATGTGCCGAGTTGTGCGGACGAGCCCATGGTTTTATGCCCATCGTGGTACACGCAATGGAAGAGGATGATTACGATGCATGGCTTGCCGATCAGAAAGTTCAGTTAGCGTTAGCCAAAGAGCAGGCGGCACAAGCGCTAGGCAGTGTATTAACCCTCGAAGAGTTAATGCTGGAAGGCGAACAGATTTATGTTGAGCGCTGTGCGGTTTGTCACCAAGCCAATGGCGAGGGGATTCCTGGTGCATTCCCTGCGATTAAGGGCAGTGCAGTGGTAACGGGCGATTTGGATGCACACATCAGTACTATCGTAAATGGGGTGGCGGGTACCGCGATGCAATCATTTAGTAACCAACTGACCGAACAAGAGATCGCCGCCGTAATCACTTATCAACGTAATGGATTTGAGAATAATACCGGCGATGTGGTCCAAGCCGCGGACATCAATGCCTTTAAGATGCAAAGCCAAGGCAAGGAGGCACAATGAAAACCCAGACTCCTCACCCAACCAAGTCATCGCCAGTCGCCGATGCTGATTTGAGTCGCGCGAATTCAACTGCGGCACTCGATCATGAAGAGCATCACGCACCCAAAGGGTTGGCTCGCTGGATTTACTCTACTAACCACAAAGACATCGGTACGCTCTATTTATGGTTTAGTTTGATCATGTTTTTCACCGGCGGCGCAATGGCAATGATCATTCGTGCAGAGCTCTTTCAGCCGGGGTTACAACTTGTTGATCCACAATTTTTTAATCAGATGACCACGGTGCATGGCTTAGTGATGGTGTTTGGTGCTGTGATGCCTGCTTTCACGGGGCTGGCAAACTGGATGATTCCATTAATGATTGGTGCGCCAGATATGGCATTGCCCCGTATGAATAACCTCAGCTTTTGGATCTTGCCTTTTGCGTTTGCAATTTTAATTGGTTCACTGTTCACAGCGGGTGGTGGGCCTGATTTTGGCTGGACTTTTTATGCGCCACTGTCGACAACTTACGGGCCAGATAGCACCGCGTTGTTCGTTTTTTCGGTGCACATTATGGGGATCAGCTCGATCATGGGGGCGATAAACGTCATCGTGACCATCGTCAATATGCGTGCACCAGGAATGACATGGTTCAAAATGCCGTTGTTTGTCTGGACATGGTTGATCACTGCTTTTCTATTGATTGCCGTTATGCCGGTGCTGGCGGGGGCCGTCACCATGGTGTTGACGGATAAGTACTTTGGTACTTCGTTCTTTGATGCGGCGGGGGGCGGTGATCCAGTGATGTTCCAGCATATTTTCTGGTTCTTCGGTCACCCAGAAGTGTACATTATGATTTTGCCTTCATTTGGCATTATTTCGGCGATTATCCCAGCATTTAGCGGCAAAAAGCTTTTTGGTTATCACTCTATGGTGTACGCCACTTGCAGTATTGCGTTGTTGTCGTTCCTTGTTTGGGCGCACCACATGTTTACCACTGGGATGCCAGTATTTGCCGAACTGTTCTTTATGTATTGCACCATGTTGATCGCCGTACCAACTGGGGTGAAAGTTTTTAACTGGGTGGCGACCATGTGGCGAGGAGCAATGACATTTGAAACGCCGATGCTGTTCGCGATCGCCTTTATTGTATTGTTCACAATCGGTGGTTTTTCAGGATTGATGTTGGCGATAGTGCCTGCCGACTTCCAATATCACGATACCTATTTTGTGGTGGCGCATTTTCATTATGTGCTGGTGTCTGGTGCGGTCTTCTCTATCATGGCGGCGGCCTATTATTGGCTGCCTAAATGGACTGGGTATATGTACGACCAAAAATTAAGTTTATGGCATTTTTGGACTTCGATTATCTCGGTCAACGTGTTGTTCTTCCCGATGCACTTTCTGGGGTTGGCGGGGATGCCAAGACGGATCCCAGATTATGCGATTCAGTTTGCCGATGTGAACCAAATTGTCTCCATTGGTGGCTTTGCATTTGGTTTATCACAGTTGTTGTTCTTGTGGGTTGTCATTAAATGCATTCGTGGTGGAGAAAAAGCCCCTGCGAAGCCATGGGAACGGGCGGAAGGATTGGAATGGACCGTTCCAAGCCCTGCACCGCACCATACCTTTTCGACGCCACCTAAAATAGATTGAGGTGATGATCATGGATGAACAAGAGCATATTCAACGCAAAGCGAACAAAACCTTAACGGCTAAGTTGTTGGTCGCCACGATAGCGATGTTTGGCTTTGGTTTCGCGCTGGTGCCGTTGTACGACATTATGTGCGATGCACTTGGCATCAATGGCAAAACTAATCGTGAGGCTGTGGAGCAACCCGCTGCGTTAACACCTGATACGTCGCGCACGATTCGAGTTGAGTTTATTGCTCACCCTAATCCGACTATGCCGTGGGAGTTTAAACCTCAAGTTATGAGCATGGATGTACATCCTGGGGAGGTAATTCAGACCTCTTACTACGCATTTAACCGTTCCGATCAAACGGTGATTGGCCAAGCCGTCCCCTCGGTTTCTCCCGGAATGGGGGCAAGCTACTTTAACAAAGTGGAGTGTTTTTGTTTTAACAAACAGCCACTTGATGGCCGAAGTGGCGTGGATATGCCGCTAATTTTTTACATAGAACGAGATATACCTCAATCGATTCATACCTTAACGCTCTCTTACACGCTGTATGACATCACGGCTGCACAAAATAAGAAGAGCAAGCAAGTGGCGAAAATTGAGGCTCCGGCATCACGCGATATGACTAAACAGACAATGCGCGACAATAATTTGCAGGGCAACTGAACCACAACTGCTTGGCCAGAAGCATGCCACAACCACGAAACTCGTGGCTTACAAGGAGAAACAGCATGAGCTCTAAACCTCAATCATATTATGTACCAGCACAAAGTACCTGGCCGATCGTGGCAGCCATCGCCTTGTTTTTGATTGCGCTAGGGGCCGGGTTGACGGTGCAAACCATGGCTGAAGGTGGCAGTGCGAGTCTCTTTTCAAAAATTATATTGGGTTTTGGCTTTCTTTTTCTGCTCTACGTCTTAGCAAGGTGGTTCAGTAACGTGATTACTGAGTCGATGACCGGTCTCTATTCTGCGCAAATATCACGTTCGTTTCGTCAGGGAATGAGCTGGTTTATATTCTCGGAAATCATGTTTTTTGGTGCATTTTTCGGGGCGCTGTTTTATGCACGTTTGATCTCGGTTCCTTGGCTTGCTGGAGCAAGTAATAATGCGATGACTCATGAAGTGCTGTGGCCGGCGTTTGAGGCAATATGGCCGCTGACCACGACACCTGATGGTACGACAACCATGGCAATGGGCTGGGCAGGCATTCCGCTAAAAAATACGCTGATCCTGCTGTTATCTTCCGTCACTTTGCATATGGCGCACGTCAGTTTAGAGCGTAACAAGCGCATGGCGTTGATTGTGTGGCTCGAAATTACCATCGTATTGGCATTCTTCTTTCTTTATTTTCAGGCGGCGGAATACATTCATGCATATGAAGAGCTGGGCTTGACGTTAGATGCAGGTATTTACGGCAATACCTTTTTCTTATTAACAGGCTTTCATGGTTTACATGTCTGTTTAGGCACCATCTTCTTGATCATCTTGTTGGCTCGGGTTGCGAAAGATCACTTTACTCCGAAAGATCATTTCGCGTTTCAGGCCGGGAGTTGGTATTGGCACTTTGTTGATGTGGTGTGGTTGTGTTTGTTCATCTTTGTCTACGTGCTTTAGCCAGAACCCATCGTTCTCAAATATCAAAACGATGGGTGAATAGAGCTGGATTGAGAGTGTGTTTAATCAATGGGTATTGCTAATAAGGGCGGACATTGGCTTCGATGACGCCGGTAAGTAAAGCCACAATGAGTAACACCACCGCGAGGGCGGAGAGAACAAGACGTTGACCTAAATAGTGACTCATAGGAGGCTGATCAGATTCGTTTGCTTCGTCTTCATCGGGCGATTTAACCATCTCAATTAAGGCTTTGGCGAGGTTGGCGATGATAAAAAGCAGTAGTACCACAAGCAGTAATTTGAAGATGAAAACCATAGCGTTGTCCTTAAGTGAGTTAATTAAACAACCGTCGTTTTGGTTGGCGCTAATCTTAACTGTGGTTGCGATATCGATATTGGTCAACTTGGGATTATGGCAATTAAATCGGGCTGAGCAGAAACAGGCGATACAGCAAGAGCTTGATAGCAAGCAGCGGCAAACCCTTCTGCCATTAGATGATGTACAGCCTAGCCAAGAGAGCCATTTGACCGGGCAACGAGTGGACGTTGTTGTGACGCCAATACATGGAAAATACTTATTGCTAGATAACCAAGTATTTGAGGGCAATGTGGGCTATTTGGCGATTCAGTTGATGAAAACGGCACAAGGGCGTTATGTATTACTTGAACGAGGCTTTATTCCTGCGGGTGTGAATCGTTCAATTCTACCTGAGGTCAATTGGTTGGATGAGAGGTATCAAGGGGAAGGGCGATTGTATGTACGTTCAAACAACCCGCTCAGTGACGCATTGATGGCTGAGGATACCTGGCCAGTGCGTATTCAAAATTTGAACATCGCTGCGTTAAGTCGCCTTTGGCAATACCCAATTGAGAGGTTTGTCGTTCAACCACAATCGATTGTTCAGCAGTGGGATTACCCACAACCGTGGAACCCACTGCCAATGAGCGCAGGAAAACATATTGGTTATGCGGTGCAGTGGTTTGCCATGGCAGTAGCATTGGCAATATTAGCGCTTATTTGGCTGTCGTTGGCAGTGAAGTCAAAGCAAAAAGTGGTCAACGATTTACCTTGATTGTCATTGAGCTAAGGAGAGCAAATGAAAGCATCAGTTACTCGCGGTCGCATCATGTTATTGGCACTTATTTTCGTGTTTGCTTCGCCTGCACTATTAGCCAAGTTGATTCTACAGCAGCAGTGGTACACGGCTGGCGTGACCAATAAAGGTACGTTAATTGAACCTTCCACCAGTTATGCGAGCCTTGGTGTTGAGAATCCTTATCTTGGTCAGCGTTGGCAATTGGCCTATGTGATGCCAGAAGTATGCGACTCGCTCTGCCTAGAACAACTCTATCTACTGAAACAAAGCCATACTGCCTTAGGAAAGTATCAACAGCGGGTTGAACCTGTCGTGCTAGTTCGCGAGCGTAGTGATCAACAAGCGCTTCAGGACATTGGTTTGTCAACACTTACGATCAACAGCGCATTTGGGCAAGTGGTGGACAGTTTTGAATATGTGATTGTTGACCCAAGAGGTCAGCTAGTCATGCGCTACCCAAAGGTGGATTCGCAAGACCATTTAGTGGCTCAAAGTAAAGGATTACTGGCTGATCTGAGAAAACTACTCAAGTTATCTCGGGTGGGTTAAGGAGGCTCTATGCTATTAAAACGCATGTTACAACTGAGTTTGCTGCTGACGTTTATCGTCATTCTTTTAGGTGCTTATACTCGTCTAGCGGATGCCGGACTAGGCTGCCCAGATTGGCCCGGTTGTTATGGTCAGCTTAGCGTACCCAATAGTGAGCTGGAAATTGCTCAAGCCAACCATCTTTTTCCTGCTTTAACTGTCGAGACGGATAAAGCATGGCTGGAAATGATCCATCGATATTTTGCAGGCTCGCTTGGTTTATTGGTCTTTGCCATTTCAGTTATCGCTATTGTTCAAAAACAAGTGGGCCGAGTGTTGCCTGTTTTGATCAGTGTCGTGGTCGTATTCCAAGCTCTACTCGGAATGTGGACAGTCACGATGAAGTTGATGCCTTTAGTGGTGATGGGACACTTACTTGGCGGCTTTACACTGTTTAGCTTATTGGCTTTGTTGTATTGGCAGGTTCGAGCAAGTGAATGCTCACATACCGCACTCGAACAAGAGCCTGAGCCCAATGTCGCCCTTCTTGTGCATAATACCAAGCAACGGATATCGCCTAATTCTAGTGTGATAAAAATCATTGCCGTGTTGGCTTTAATACTGCTGGTAATGCAAATTGCGCTTGGTGGTTGGACATCCTCCAATTATGCCGCCTTAATGTGTACCGAACTGCCGATATGCCAAGGACAATGGCGTGATTATTTGGACTTCAACACCGCTTTTCAGTTCATCCAACCACCACAAGAGAGCTATGAGTTTGGCACGTTAGACTATGGTGCAAGAATGACGATTCATGTCATGCATCGCTTTGGCGCAATGGCAGTGAGTCTTGTATTGATTAGTTTGATTTGGCAGTTATTCAAACAAGAAAATTCTTACTATCAGCGCCAAGCTAGATGGTTAACAGTATTGCTGGCGCTACAGATCATGTTGGGGATCAGTAATGTTGTCTTTAGCTTACCCATCGTGGTTGCGGTTGCTCACAATCTCGGAGCCGCATTGCTTTTACTTAATGTACTGTATATTAATCATTTATTGTGGCAATCAATCCCTAAAACTTCTGCACTAGGTACGCGTGTTGGCAAGGAGGCCTACCATGAGTAAATCTCTAAGTTATGAATACAGCCAGAGCAAAGCCGTGTGGCGTAGTTACCTTGCATTAACCAAGCCAAAAGTGGTGATGTTGATGCTACTCACGGCGCTAGTTGGGATGTGTTTGGCTATGCCGGGTTCTCTGCCTTTGCAGCAAAGTGTATTGGGAATGCTGGGCATTGGCTTAATGGCTTCTTCGGCGGCAGCTTTCAATCATTTAATTGATCGTCGTATTGATGCCGTGATGGCTCGAACACACCGCCGCCCTTTACCACAAGGGGAGATGTCGCCAATGCGTGTGGCGGGATTTGCCACCACCCTCGGTGTTGCGGGGTTTATGATATTGCTGTTTACCGTTAATCCGCTAACGGCTTGGCTGACGTTTGCCAGTCTTTTGGGCTATGCAGTGGTTTACACCATGTATTTGAAACGTGCGACGCCACAAAATATTGTCATCGCTGGGATTGCCGGGGCAATGCCGCCGTTGTTGGGTTGGAGCGCGGTGACGGGGGAGCTACACAGCCATGCTTGGCTGCTTGTGATGATCATTTTTATCTGGACGCCACCACATTTTTGGGCGCTCGCCATCCATCGCCGAGATGATTATGCCAAAGCCGATATTCCTATGCTGCCAGTGACTCATGGGATTGAGTACACTAAAACCTCTATCTTGCTTTACACCATTTTATTGGCCTTAGTGTGTTTATTACCCGCTTTGGTTGGGATGAGTGGTCCACTTTATTGGATAGGCTCCATTGTGTTGAGTGCAGGCTTTATTGGTTATGCTTGGAAGTTGAAATACCAGCCAACAGAGAAGACAGCCATCGAGACGTTTAAGTTCTCTATTTACCATCTGATGCTGCTTTTTGTTTTACTGTTGGTCGATCACTACATTACTTAACGATATAAAAAATAACCAAAAATCAACAAAATGACCTTTGATATCACGAGGGGTTCACGTATGCTGGTCGTATTTTCATCATCCAGACAGCATGACCCCTTAGAACAGCAAGCATGAATAAATGTCCTTTATATTTTAATCGCCGAGTGCTTCTGCTCATGGTTGTCGTATTGCTTGGCGGTTTAGCGTCAATGGCGAAGACGTTTAATGTGCATGGCAACAGCGTACGAGAAGTTGAAGTATTGCTTGGTGGTGACTGGGCCCTGCACAGTATCCTCTCATTTTTATTGGGATTTATAGCCTGTTGGGCGACCCCAAAATACTATTTTCGTAACGCCTTATTTCGCTTCCCCCCGCTGTTGATCCTAATGCTCTGTCTCGTCTCAGCAGATGAGGCTTTTCAAGCCGTTAGCCCGTTGAGAGAATTCTCATGGCAAGATTTTTTGATCAATATTTCCGGGCTTTTATTGGGTAGTGCTGTCTATCGCCTCTATTTGGCAAATCAGTCTAATTGAGCGCCTATTCAGTCGAGAATTTGTGACCTTACCGCGTTCACAGATCTCATAATCCCTTTCAGATTGAATCTGCTTTAGGATGACGTATCTAGTGGTTTTTGTTGAATCTGCTCTGAATCTTGCGAGAAGCTTAAAAAGTTATTTTTATAATTCTTTGAATTTAATTAATTTTTGATTAGATTTTCGTTAGTTTCTTATCTTTGATAATGGGTGTAATTTTTTATTTACACTAGCTGTAAAGTTTAAAATATGCAGAAATATTGCCTTTTAAATAAAATAATGGTTGCAAGGTTTGTTTTTGATAGATAAGTTACAAGGAACAGGAACGTAAAGGGTCGAATCGGCAAGCACGTAATAATGCCAATCACTCGAAATAAACAGGAAGAAGTAGCGATGTTTCAAACAGATGATGTACGAATCCACAAAGTAAAAGAGTTATTACCACCGGTAGCTGTATTAGAAAAATTTCCGGCAACAGAAACCGCTTCTTCTACAACATTTCGTTCACGCGAATCAATTTCAAATATCTTAAAGGGCACTGACGATCGTCTATTAGTCATTGTCGGTCCATGTTCGATTCACGATACTGAAGCGGCGCTAGAGTACGGCAAGAAGCTGAAAGTACTGCGTGATGAGCTGAGTGAAGACCTTGAAGTGGTCATGCGAGTTTACTTTGAGAAACCGCGTACTACCGTGGGCTGGAAAGGTTTGATTAACGACCCTTACTTGAACGACACCTTCAAAATTAACGATGGACTGCGTATTGGCCGTAAGTTGCTACTCGATTTAACTGATCTTGGTATTCCGACGGCAAGTGAGTTCCTAGACATGATCACGCCGCAATACGTTGGCGATTTGATCAGCTGGGGTGCAATAGGTGCTCGTACCACGGAATCTCAGGTTCACCGTGAGTTATCATCGGGCCTATCATGCCCAGTTGGCTTTAAGAATGGTACTGATGGCAACATCAAAATCGCCTCAGATGCGATTCGCTCTGCTGGCGCTTCTCACCATTTCCTATCTGTGACGAAGTTCGGTCACTCGGCGATTATTGAGACCAGTGGAAACCCAGATTGCCACATCATTTTACGTGGCGGTAAAGAGCCAAATTACAGCGCTGAGCATGTGAGTGCAATTAAGCAAGAGCTTGAAGCATCAGGTTTGCCGCAGAAAGTGATGATTGACTTTAGCCATGCCAACAGCTCAAAAGAGTATAAGCGCCAGATGGTAGTTGCTGAAGATGTGGCAGGCCAGCTAGCGGCAGGTGAAGACGCTATTTTTGGTGTGATGATTGAATCTCATTTGGTTGAGGGTCGCCAAGATCTTATTGATGGTAAAGCAGCGACTTATGGCCAATCGATTACCGATGGTTGTATTAACTGGGATGACACTGAGCAAGTGCTGCGTCAGCTCGCTCAGGCAGTGAAACAGCGTCGTAACGCCTAGCGGCTCATTTTAAATGAAAAAGCTCCTATCTGTAGGAGCTTTTTTTATGCTGTCTGTTTGTTCAGGTAGAAGCTAGATTTCGGCAAATATTTAGTTTCAGTGCTTCTGATTTCATCCTCTACACTTATCGGTAGCTTTCAAGCGATGTGTCTATTTGATGTAGGCATAGCGTTGGAGTAAGAAAAGTGTGGCGGTTGACCCAAAACTGGTAATTATCAGGCGCTCTACTCGGGTTCGCATTGAGCATTTATTCAAAGCAGCTTAGCCTAGTGGCAGGATAATTTAGGAGTAATAGAGATGGTGTCTAAAGTGGTAGTTGGCCCACAAGGTCCTGAGCTTTCAGAACTGGTACAAGGTTACTGGCGACTAACGGAGTGGGGCATGACGCCTCAACAACGTTTGACGTTTTTAAAGCAGCACATAGATTTAGGGATCACGACTGTTGACCATGCAGATATTTATGGTGGCTATGAGTGTGAGCAGTTGTTTGGCGAAGCGATGAAGTTGGATCCGTCTGTTCGCGAGCAAATTCAAATTGTCACTAAGTGCGACATTCAGTTGTGTGGTGCAAAACATCCGCAACGTAAAGTGAATCATTATGATACCAGCTCGGCGCATATTCATGAGTCGGTGAATAATTCGTTGTCTCGCCTCAATGTTGATCACATCGATTTATTATTGATTCATCGTCCAGATGTATTGATGGATGCGGATGAAGTTGCTGAGGTTTTTTCTGAACTGCATAAAGTTGGTAAGGTAAAATACTTCGGTGTATCTAATTTTACGCCAAGTCAGTTTGATCTGCTTGAGTCGCGAACGCACAAGCCACTAGTGACGAACCAAGTAGAAATTAATCCACTGAATTTTGATGTTGCACATGATGGTACGCTAGATCAACTACAAATGAAGCGCGTAAGACCGATGGCGTGGTCATGTCTTGCTGGTGGTGAGTTGTTTACAGGCCAATCCGAACAAGCAAAACGTGTTCGTGCAGAGCTCGAAGCGATTCGTGTAGAAGTTGGTGCGCAGTCGATTGAACAAGTGATTTATGCATGGGTACGACGCCTACCATCAAAGCCACTGGCAATCATTGGTTCGGGTAAGATTGAGCGCGTAGAAAGCGCCGTGAGCTCCCTGTCAATCGAATTGACTCGTGAACAATGGTATCGCATTTGGGTGGCTTCTAAAGGTCATGGTGTTGCCTAAGCCTGATGGAATAGAAAAACGGATAAGCCAACCATAAGGTTGGCTTTTTTGGCGCCATGTTTGTGATTAAGCGGGAAGTCGGCTAACTTGGTCGAACTTGATTTCGCTACCTAATTCGATTAGCGCTGCTGGTTTGATCGGCCGTGAGTAATAGAACCCTTGTATAAAGCTAACATCGAGCTCTTTTAGCAAATCGATTTGCTGTTTGGTTTCCACCCCTTCAGCTATTACTTTCATTTCCAACTCTTTCGCGAGTTGAATCATCGAAATCAACACCGGTGTAATACTTGAATCGTTCTGTAGGCTTTTAATAAACACTTGATCGATTTTCATGACTTGAAAGCGGTGCAAACGGATGAAGTTAAGACCTGAATAACCAGTACCAAAATCATCAATCGCGAGCTGAAAACCCATTTTTTGAATCCGCTGGAGATTGCGTAATGCTATTTGTAGCTGTTGTTGGTCAAAATCCAAATTTTCGGTCACTTCTAGCAGCAAGCATCCTACAAGTTCAGGATGCCGTTTGGTAAACAGCAGCAAGTGAGTAATAAAATCATCGTCAACCAAACACACACGACTGAGATTGACGCTGACATAGTTTTTGGCTTGATAGCTGGGATTATTGGTGAGAAATCTGGCTACATTTGATAGTGTTTTTTTGGTTAGCAAGTCAATTATGCCGAGGCTCTCCGCCAATGGAATGAAAATTTCAGGTGAGATTTGACCTTGTGTCGGGTGATTCCAGCGCACAAGAGCTTCACTGCCAACCACTTCATTGCTATTGATATCGACAATAGGTTGAAGGTACAACTCAATCTGATTGTCCTCGATCGCACTGAGTAAATTGAATTCGATAGAGCGTTTTGCCAGCAGTTGATAGCCAATAATCAAGTAAATCAGAGAAAACAGAGAGGCGACTAAAATGGTCTGCCAAATGTGATTAAAGTAATGATATTGGTATGTGCCGGCAGTCGGGCGCAGTTCTATTTTTAGTGGGTAGAGTTCAGAGTCGAAAATAAATTGGTCTTTTTGTTTTTGGTTACTTGGTCTTTCTCCGTTGAGATCTCTACCTAATATACTGAGTCGATATTTGTATTGTTTGTTATCTAAATTTTGCGCAATGAGATTGATAAAGCGTTGCGGGGGCATCAGGGCATTTAGGCCATAGTGATCATTGATTGAGGCATAAATGAAAAAGGTGTTTAACGCACTGTTGGAGCGACTGACTTCAATTGTAATATGTGTTTTAGAAGCATTAATTCTTTCTACAATCGCATTGGGAAGATCAATATCAGTTAGACCTTCATTGCTGGTGCAGATTATTCGACCGTTACTATATATTCCTACTTCCTTAATGAATTCAGAATGGAAGACATGACTACGTAATGCCAACTTATCTTCTTCGCTGCATGTTTTACCTATTTGTTTATTCAAAACATAGAGTTCACTAGCCGTTTTTTCGATATAACGTTCCAATGCGAGAATGAGCTCTTTCCCATCTTGATAGGCCGCTTTTTTTGTATGGTAGTAATTGCCTAAGATAGAAAATGAGAAGGCAAGGAAGAAAATGACGAGGACAGGGATTAAGTTTGGCAAATGGGAACACATCTCTCGAGTGAGTGTGTAGATTTTGCGTAAGTTAAACTTTACTGAGTACATTAGAACCTGCTTGTCATTGCTTTATGCAACTATAAATAAATTTAACTGAGAGTTTATGAATTACTTCAGTTTTTTTTAGCATGTCTCAATACTAATACATCTCGATTTGTCCCGCTCTAACCTTGAAAAGTCTGTTCTTTAGTCAGATTTTAATATGCGTGTATTTTCATTTATGCGTTATTTGATTCCATACAACCAATTTTGTGTTCAATGACTATACTTACATTTGAACAACGAAAGTCACTAAATGAGTGAAAATCAATGCAAAATCGTTTCTTATTTGGTAAGTTTCTGGTGATAAAATAGTAAATAAAATGATAAGAATTACTAGTTACTTGCAAGATTTAAGAAATTTCGGGGGATGACATGGACATTAAAGTGGGCGACGGTGGATTCAAGGTTGCTAAACTGACCGGAGATGCAATTGTCATCGACGAAAAAGGGAATGCGCGAGATCTCAAAGTCGGCGATGTTGTCACGAACAAAGATACAGTCATTGTTGTTAATGGCGCAGAGGTCGAGCTTAAGTCTGGAAACGAGGTAGCCGTTATCACGCAAAACTGCGTTGCTTGCTTCGACCATCATGCAGCCCCTCAGCAAATCATCGCAGATGCTCCTGTAAGTGGAAAAATTAACGTTGATTTGTCGAATATTGAAGATACAACGTTTGCTATAGATGAGATAGAGGCTCTGCAAGCGGCTATCTTAGCAGGAGAAGACCCGACGGCTATTTTGGAAGCCGCGGCTGCGGGCGGAGTGTTAGGTTCTGCCAATGCAGGGTTTGTTACGATTGATTACACCAATGCTCAAACGCTCGCTCAAACCTTCTTTGAAACCAGTGCTCCTCCACGTGATGTATTTGATGATCCTGAAGAGGATGGCCGCTCAACGGTCTTTGCTGCCGGAGGAGAAGGCATAGCAGAGCTAGTAGTAGAAGGGGATCTAGACCCTGATACTTATCCTTCTATTGTCACTGCCTCCGTATTGATTGAAGCTGGCGATTTGCCGCTTGACCCAACCAGTTTTGTCCCTGACCCCATCTCTCTTGCCACCCTGCTGGCTGAATTAAACAACGATATTAAATCGGCAAACCAAGACGTCACATTTAGTTATGACGCGAATGAAAATGCCATTATTGGTGTATCTGCGGCTGGTGAGGTAATACGCATCGATTTGGATGTGACCCCTATAGGAAAAGATCTCACACTCACGATTACCACGACATTATCGCAGCCTATTGACCATCTACCTTCTGTTGGTGGTGGTAATGTGGCCTTGGTAAATGATCAAATCGTGGTGAATTTTGATATTACGGGCACCGATAGCGGTGGCAATTTGATTCAGGCGCCAATCAGTGCCAGCGTCACCATCGGCGATGGTATAGATCCACAAATCGTCGATGTGCCAAATATCACCCTGAATGAGGCAAACTTAACGGATGGTACGGCGACGGATCCCTCAGCCACAGTGGCTGGCAATGTGGTGGAGATTAATTTAGGCAGTGACACCATAGAGCAATATCGTTTGGATATTGCTAACTTTAACGCCGATGGCGGTTTAACTTCACAAGGTGAACCACTGGCGATTAATGAAGTTGCAAACAGTGATGGTAGTTTTACTTATACCGCTTCAACCAGTGCTGGTGATGTATTTGTTCTGACGATTAATACCGCAGGTGATTATGAGTTTTCATTGAAACAGCCAATCGATCATCAAGTGGGCAGCGATAGTACCACTATCGATTTTCCATTAACGGCCACCGATTACGACGACGATACAGCCCAAGGCACATTGCCGATCACCATTCTTGACGATAAACCGGTACTGAATGGCTTTACTGGCGAAACCAGTGTTGATGAAGATGACATTCCAACCATTGGTTCAGCTCTTGATGGCAGCAATCAAATCCGCGGTAACTTTGATATTGGCGAAGGTGCTGATGGGATCAAAAGCTATCAGATCACCAACGTCGATACGTTACTGTTTGGCTTAACCTCTGGTGAGCTAGCACTGGAATGGAAGTCGGGAAGCCCAGAGCAGAGCGGCACTGAGTTTACTTATACTGCGCAAACCACCGCAGGTGACACTGTCTTTACTCTTGTATTTGATACCAGTGATAACAGCTACCGATTTACCTTAGATAAGCCATTAGACCATCCCGATGTTCAAGGTGAAAACATCATCACATTGAATGTGATGATCAGCGCAACGGATTTTGATAACGATACGACTGCAGCCAAATCGCTCGATATCGTTGTGGTCGATGACATCCCGTTGATTAACGAGATTGCCCCCCTATCAATCGATGAAGATGACCTGCCCGGTGGTATCGATGCCGGTAATGATCCTCTGATTGATTCTGGTGTTTTTGATACCACTCAAGGTGCTGACCGTGTTGTGACGTACAGTCTTGAATCGCTTACCGTTCCGGTGTCGGGTCTTGAATCGCAAGGTAAAGCAATCACGATTGCCGAGTCGTATGATCCTAATACGCAAACTTATACGTATACCGGCTCGACTGACGATGGTGAGGTATTTATTTTAACCCTCAGTGGTACCGGCGCGTATCAATTTGAACTCAAAGCGCCGATTGATCATGCAGTGAGTGAAGATGATAAAGATCTCACCTTTGCCATCGTCGCTACTGATCAAGATGGTGACACCAGCACCAAACCGTTGGTGGTGAAATTAGTGGATGATGCGCCTATTTTAAACGGCTTTACTGGCACGACTACGGTTGATGAAGACGACATTCCAGCGATAGGATCTGCGCTCGACGGCAGTAACGTGATTGGTGGCACCATTGATGTTGAAGAAGGCGCTGATGGTGTTAAAAGCTATCAAGTGACCAACACCGCTACGCTACTTAATGGTTTAACCTCTGGCGATGAAGCGTTGGAGTGGAAAGCGGGCAGTCCTGAACAAGATAGCGGCAAGTTTACCTATACGGCGCAAACCCCGTCTGGAGCGACAGTTTTTACCTTGGTATTTGATACCAGCAATAACAGTTATCAATTTATCTTGCTCAAACCTCTCGATCATGCTGATGCGCAAGGTGAAAATAACCTAGAGTTAGCCTTCCAAGTCTCCGCGACGGACTTTGATAATGACACCACTGGCGAGCAACCGCTGACGATCACTGTGGTGGATGATATTCCGCTGATTAATACCATCGCACCATTGAGTGTTGATGAAGACGATTTGGTCGGTGGTACCGATGAGGGCAATGATTCGCTGACCGCCTCTGGCGTGTTTGATACCACGCAAGGTGCTGATGGGGTCGTTACTTACCAACTCGAATCATTAACTAGCCCTGTTTCTGGTCTGTTATCACAAGGCAAACCGGTCACCATCAGTGAGTCATTCGACACGGTGACAAAAACCTACACCTACACCGGTGAAACGGCCGATGGCCCTGTGTTTGTGTTGACCTTGAGTGGCAATGGTAACTATCAATTTGAGCTAAAAGCCCCGATTGATCACCCCGACAGTGAATCTAACCAAGATCTGACGTTCTCGATTGTCGCCACTGACCAAGATGGTGATACCAGTACGAAACCACTCGTCGTCACTCTAGAAGATGATGCGCCGATCCTAAATGGCTTTAGCGGCCAGACCAGCGTAGATGAGGATGATATCCCAACCATTGGTTCGGATATTGGGCCTGGGCAAGTTGGCAGCAATATTATTGGCGGCACCGTTGATATCAGCGAAGGCGCCGATGGCGTTAAAAGCTATCAGGTGACTAATATCGGCACTTTGCTTAATGGCCTAAGCTCTGGCGATGATACGTTAGAGTGGAAAGCGGGTAGCCCTGAACAAGTTGGCACTCAGTTCACCTATACAGCGCAAACAACCTCGGGTGAAACCGTGTTTAGCTTGGTGTTTGACACCAGTGACAATAGCTACAGCTTTACGCTCGATAAGCCGCTTAACCATGTTGATGCGCAAGGGCAGAACACGCTTGAACTGACCTTTGAAGTAACAGCAACGGACTTTGATAACGACACCACAGCGGCTAAGCCGTTAGTGATTACGGTCGTTGATGATGTGCCGCAAATAGACACCATTGCGCCACTGAGTGTTGATGAAGATGATTTAGCCAATGGCACCGATGCAGGTAGCGATTCACTGATCGATACTGGTGTGTTTGATACCACACAAGGCGCTGATCAAGTGATCACATACCACCTTGAATCATTGACCGTTCCTGTCAGCGGCTTGATGTCACAGGGTAAGGAAGTGAGCATCAACGAATCGTTTGATTCAGCGACAAAAACCTACACCTATACCGGTTCAAGCGATGATGGTGATGTGTTTGTGCTGACGCTAAAAGGCGACGGTAACTATCAGTTTGAACTAAAAGCACCGATTGATCATGCTGAGAATGAAGACGACAAAGATCTCACCTTCTCAATTGTCGCCACCGACAGAGATGGCGATACCAGCATAAAACCATTAGTGGTCAAATTGGTTGACGATGCACCGATACTGAATGGCTTTACGGGTGAAACCAGTGTTGATGAAGACGATATTCCTACCATCGGTTCAGCTCTTGATGGCAGCAATGAAATCAGCGGTAACTTTGATATTGATGCTGGAGCTGATGGGCTAAAAAGCTTCCAAGTGACCAATATTGATAGCGTACTCACTGGGTTAAAATCGGGCACTGAAGCGGTGGAATGGCAAGCGGGGAGTCCGGTACAAAATGGTACACAGTTTACCTATACCGCTCAGACCACTTCAGGGGCGATTGTTTTTACCTTAGTTCTCGATACCAGCGACAACAGTTATCACTTCACCTTATCTGAGCCTTTGGATCACCCAACGGCTCAAGGTGAGAATAGTCTCGCGCTTGACTTCATGTTGAGCGCTACCGATTTTGATGGCGATACAACCGCAGCGAAACCCTTAACGATTACAGTGGTTGATGACATTCCACTGATTAATACGATTCTGCCGCTGAGCGTGGATGAAGATGATTTAGTCGGCGGCTCTGATCAAGGCAATGATTCGCTCAAAGATTCTGGTGTCTTCGATGTGACGCAAGGCGCGGATCAAGTGATCACTTATCACCTTGCTTCATTGACTGATCCGGTTGCTGGTCTGCAATCACAAGGTAAGGCGATCACGATTAGCGAAGTGTTTGATCAAGCAACTCAGACCTATACATATACTGGCTCTACTGAGAATGGTGAGGTATTCATTCTTACCTTGAATGGCAATGCTGGTAGCTATGAATTTGAGCTTAAAGCGCCGATTGATCACGCCGACACAGAAGACGACAAAGATATTACTTTCTCCGTGGTCGCCACTGACCAAGATGGTGATACCAGCACTAAACCACTGATTGTTAATTTAGTTGATGACGCGCCGGAAATTAATAGCTTCACTGGCGATCAAATCGTTAATGAAGACGACATTGCTATCGTCGGCTCTGATCCAGATAAAGAACCCATTACCATCGGCGGTACATTTGATATTACGGAAGGGGCAGATGCGCTTAAAGCCATCACCATTGCCAATGAAGCATCGGTACTCAATGGCTTAAAATCCGGTGGCGAAAACTTAGAGTGGGCAACCACAACCACAGTGGGCGACGTCATTACCTACACCGCGCAAACGGAAACGGGTAACGAAGCGGTGTTTACCATGGTGTTTAACACCCAGACGCAGCGCTATGATTTTACCTTGTTAAAAGCACTCGATCACCCAACGGGTCAAGGTGAGAATCAGCTTGATATCAATTTCCAAATCAGCGTAATTGATTTTGATAACGATGAAAGTTCAGCGATCGCGCTGCCTATCACGGTCATTGATGACGTGCCAACCGTAGAGGGCGTTGAGCGTTTGAAGGTTAACGAAAATGATCTCAGTGATGGCTCTAGTCCTAGCGCGACAGATCTTACAGTCGATGGCAGCTTTACGACGGTACAAGGTGCCGATTCAGTGGTTAAATACAGTTTAGAATCGACCACTTCTCCGGTTACGGGCTTGCAGTCCGGAGGCATCGATGTGGCGATGTCTGGCCCTGTTATTGATCCCACGACTAACCAACATACTTACACAGGCAGTGCTGGCGGCGTTGAGGTGTTTGTTTTAACTCTGAAAGCTAATGGTGACTATAGCTTTGAACTCAAAGCGCCAATTGATCACGCGCAAGGCTCAGATCTTACTACATTAACGTTCCCCGTCATTGCCACTGATTTCGATGGCGATACCAGCGCGAAAAGTATCTTGGTTGATATCAGTGATGATTTACCCACAATGACCGAGATAAGCGGTAATAAGTTGGTTGATGAGGATGATCTTGCGCGCATCGGCTCTGATGGTAACAAAGAGAGCACCACTACGGCGGGTAATTTTATCGTAGAAGAGGGTGCTGATGGCATCACAGAGTATGAGATCGTTAATCTTGATAGCGCATTAGATGGATTAAAATCAGATGAGCAAGACTTGGTATGGGCTGCAGTACAAACCGATGGCACTAAGGTGACTCATACCGCGCAAACCGCAACGGATGGCGATACGGTCTTCACCTTGATTTTTGATACTGCAGATAACAGCTATGCCTTTACTATTGAGCAACCTTTTGACCATCCTGCCGGACAAGGTCAAAACGATATTACGATTGGTTTTGATATTCGTGGCTTGGATTTCGACAAAGATCCAACCGCCACCCTGCCACTGGATATTGTGGTACGAGATGACATTCCAACCATCAACAATCGTACAATCACAGTGATTGAAGGCGAGACGAATAGCACTCGAACAAATCTTTTTGGTAAACCGGGCGCTGATGGTGCGGAAATCACCCTAGTGGAAGGTAACGATACTCCAAATGGGGAGATTCGTTTTCTGCTTGCCGACGGAACCTATGTGGATGCTTTAGATCCAGCCGGAGCGCGCACAACAGTGACGGTTGTTGAAACCATCCGTGATTCTGGCGGTACTATCACCGACAACATTGTACAAGGGACATTGCAAGTTCGCCCTACGTCGGGCGATCGAGGCCAATTCCGCTTTACGCCAGTTGATAACCTAGAGCATGAAAGTGGCCAATTCACTTTTAGTATGACGGTAACGGCCACTGATGGTGATCAAGATACCTCGGTGAAAACCTATACCGTGAATATCTTAGATAGAGATGCGACGATTGAGTCATCAAGTGTGGTTAGCTTTGAGGATTCAGGCCGCGACAGTTCACTTACTTTCAATCCGCCTATTACCAATAGTAATGTCGAAGACAATCAAGGTTCGTTAGCGATAACGCCAAGCAAGGTCGACTTAACCGTTAAGTTGTTCGACTTAGATAACGATGAGAAAGTCGGCACCATTATCATTGAAGCGGGCACGCATAATGGTAAGTTCTACTTCTTAGATGGCACGACTTACACCGAATTAACCACGCAACCAGATGGCCGTGTGGTGTTAAATGCGGATGATGTACAACAAACTATCGATCCCACCACAACGATTGCCAGCATTGATAATCTTTACTTTGTGCCCGATCGAAATTATTCGTCAGGTGATGGCGGTTTCTCGGTGCCGATAACGGTTGAAATACTCAATGGTGTAACCCCCGATCATGCCATTGGCGGTAATTTGAATATCGAGGTTGAGGCGGTTGCTGATATCGCAGAGTGGAATGATGCAAATAGCCTTTATACGTATTCGCTGTTTGAAGATGGTGAAAATGCCAACCTTGCCTTACAAGCCGTAACGCAAGATGGCAGTAACCCAGAAACGATCACTTATCGCTTAGAAGTCACCGCAGGGCAAGGTAAATTCGAACTGCTGGATGGCAATGACCAAGTGATCAATGAAGTCTCTCCGGGCGTGTATGAAATTACCTCGGGCGATATTAATTCGGTACAAGTGAATCCGATTGATCACTTCTCAGGTTTCATTAAGTTTAACGCTACCGCTCTAACTGAAGAGACCGACAATGCACTCGCAGGCAAAGAGCAGGCCGAATCCGTCGTGCAAGAGTTGGTGATCAATGTTAATCCGATTGCTGACCAAGGCTCTTTCAGTGTCAGTCGAATCACCATCTTTGAAGATAACGCGAAAACACAAGACACCATCGATCCAGAAACCGATCACGAAGCGTTCACGCTCAATAAAGTCATTACGCTCGGTTCGACAGATGATATCGATACACCTGACGATGACTCAGAAGCGCAATTTGTTCAGCTTGATAATTTTAAATCAGAAGATGGCTCTGTACTGGTTGGCTATGAAGTGCGTTGGATCGGTACTGGTGATAACCCAATAGTGGAACTCTCGCCGGGTGTGTTTGAGATCCCCGAAGCGGCATTGCCGTTTGTTGAAATCCAACCGCCATTGCATAGTAATAAAGATTTCAGCTTTGACGTTGTCGGTATTGTAAAAGATACCGCCACCTTAGCCGATGGTTCACAAGTGGTGGATACTAAGCCGATGGGCGCGGCCAAAACCGTTAACGTGACAGTGAAGGGCGTCGCTGATATCCCGTTTTTGCCGGATGTACCAGAAGAACCTGCAACGGGCGGCGTGCTGGGAACATGGTACGAATATGATCCACCGTCTGGCTTGGTCGGTGCGCAAGTGACCATCAATGAAAGTACCGAGGCTGATATTAGTTTCGCGGTGTTATCGGGCGAGGAAGATGATAGCGTCTTTGACGGATCAGAGAGTTTGTCTGTTCTGTTGTCTAATATTCCAGATGGTGTTGAACTGTTTGATGCTAATGGCGGTGCGATTGACTTGGTCTACGTAGGCCAAGAAGGGGGTAAGCCAATCTATCAAGCCAACATTACGCAGGAGAACTATCAATCAGGCATCACCATCCGTCCTCCTAAGTACTCGACGGATGACATCACTATCGATGCGAAAGTGGTGGTGACAGAAAATGATGGCCACGTGCGTGAAGTGAATGGTGTCCTAAAGGTCAATATCGAGCCTGTGATTGAAATGGGGGGCGCGACGAATAGCTACAGCAACACCTCGGCAGGTAATGAAGATACCTTTATTCGGGTGCCTTGGACTATCGAAACCAATGGCGCTTCGCCAGATAGTACTGCAACCACTAATGGACGTGATTACGAGTTTGTCACTGAAATAACTATCTCTGGTTTTCCTACTATTGCCGGTGAAGGGGTCGATATCCGAGTTGATGGCAACGATGTCGTGATTGACGGTGTTCTGCAATCCGGTTTTAGTAATATTTCTTACGCTAATGGCGTATTGAATATTACCGGGCTGGATCAGAGCTCAACACCACCGAAAATCTTTGTGCGCCCAGGGGAGGATTCCAGTAAGGACTTTACCCTAACCAGCGTATTAAAAGTCAAAGAGATCGATGAAGATGATCCATCGCTGACGGTGGAAGCAGATGTCACGGGGCAACTAAGTATTGTCGTGCGTCCTGTTGTGGAACCTGATGGTACTCTGAGCATTGAAGACAGCAATGGTAACGTCGTCACGTCAATTAATGATGCCGATGATGGTAACAGTAACGGTCGAATTGACTTTACCATTAATGATCAAAATGGTGATGCCAACATCGTTAAGTTCCAAGATCTCGACCCAAGCTCAACGGAAGATGTCGATCAAGTGGTGGTGCGTTTTGCTGGTTTTACTGGTGGCATTCCAGATGCCGATCTCGAAGCGGTAATGGATCAATTGATCGTGTTTGGCGCCGTCAATAATGGTGATGGTTCGTGGACGATTTTGGATGAAGAAAACTTCACCATTTCAGCGCCAAAAGGCCTTACTTATCCCAATGCTGGGGCGGCTGAAAATAGCATAAAAGTCGAGTTCGTTGCTGAAGTGCGAGACGCCGGTGATGAAGGCGAAGGCAGCGCGCCACGTGAAGTGAAAACCATCGTCGACTTAGTATTCCCAAGTGATGTATCCACCCTAACCAGTGAAGCTGCAGAGGTTGAGGAAATCACGGCGCCTACCGCCATTATCTTAGGCCAAGAAGACAATCAGTTTGATGTTAGTAGCCAATTATCGAACGTGATCAAACTGAAAGCGGGCACGGCGGATGGTATCGCAGACCAAGTCACCATCGTCATTGCGCAAAGTGACATTCCGGCGGAAGTGTCGGGGCTGGTGATCAGTGGCGGTACGTATGATTTCGCCAATGAAATGTATATTTTTGAAGCGCAAGTAACAGCGGGTGGCGATCTGATTATTCCGGCTGGTTGGGAGTTTATAACTCCGGAAGATTACGCTGGTGATTTCATTATTCCAATGTCGGTTGTGACCACTGATACCATCTCCGGTGATGAGAACGTGTTACCGGTTGATGTGAAGTTTGCCGTCACGCCATTGGTTGATGTGCCAGTCTCATCGGGCGGTAGTCCACAACCGGAAGATACCGACGTCACGCCAAGTTTCACGATTGATGCAAGCTCTGTTGAAGCGGGCACAGGCGCAGAGCTCTCCGCTGACGCTCTAGAAGATAACTTAATCAAACTAGAGCTCGATATTGCGCTCGCAGACGAACGTGACGCACCAACACAAGGGCGTGAAACGTTAAGTAAAGTAGAGATTGAACTGGTTGATAGTGACTTAGGTTTCTTTGCTGATATTAATGGCGATCCAATTACAACCACAACACCGGGTGTGCTGGTGATTGAATCGAGTGATCCTGCGGTGATAGAAGCGGCATTGCAAGCAATCTATTTTGTTCCAAAACACAATTACCCAACGGGTAATAATAACAATACCGTTGAAGTACGAGTCACGGGAACCGTTAGTGATAAAACCATCTTTGATCAAACGGGGACCACACAAACACCAGATGAACAGGCCGACAAGACGTTTAGTGCCGAGATGTCTTTCGATATTACACCGGTTGTTGACCCAGTGACGATGCCTGAAGCGTCTGACAACATTGTCGTGGTTGGCGATGAAGATACCGATATTCACCTAGAAAGTAACGGTAGTGGCTTGCAGATCTCTCTCACCGATACTGATGGTTCAGAGCAGTTCTTATCTGCCAAACTCACTGGCGTACCAGACGACTTTATTGTTGATAGTACTTCGAGTGATTTTGTGGTGAAAAACAATGGTGGCGGTGAATGGACGATTCAATTAACCAATCCAAGTGTTACCTCCATCGATTTATCACAAGTAACGATCACACCGGCCAAAAACTTCAGTGGTAAGGCTGATATTAATATTGTTGTCTTTACCCAAGAACAACTGCTGGGTGTTCCTGTGGAACATACTGGTCAATTTACGATAGATGTAACTCCGGTAGGAGATCCTGTCGATACCGATCCAGTTGATTCGGTGACGGGTGATGAAGGGCAGAACATTGACATCACCATAAACGCCAGTGTGATTGATAAGATAGATTTATTGCCAGCAGATAGCGCTCAAGATCAGCCAGAAACCTTGTTGATTACGGTGGAGAATGTCCCTGCTGGTGGTCAGATCTTCTTTGATGATGGCATTACGCTCGCGACCGATCTAGGTGGTGGAGTATGGCAACTAGAGGTGAATGCGCAATCGATCGATAAAGTGGTGTTTAATTCTGGTGATCAAAACCAAGGCACGTGGGACCCAGACCAACTGACGATCAAAGTGCAGTCCGTTGATACGGGTTATGATGGCGTTAAACACCTTGGCCCTATCAGCCAGTTTGAAGTGGGAGTGGTTGTAGAGGCTGTTAACGACCGTCCTTATTTTGAAGATATCAATAACCTTCAAACTGCAGAAGATACCTCGGTGTTCGTTAAAGGATTCACGATTAATGATATCGATGCCACATTGGATGATCCGAATGCGAGCTACACGTTAACATTGAACATTGATAGCGGTACGTTGGCGCAAGATACCACGGTGGCGAGTAACAACAACCTTACCGTTAATATAACGGGTGGGAACACCATTACCATCAGTGGTACGGTCAGTGAGATCAACCAAGCGCTCGCGCAAAACTTAGTGAGCTTCACCCCTGCGCCCGACAGCAATGACTTAGTCGATCCAGATGGCGTGAAAGTGACGGCAACGGTTGATGATAACGGTAATTTAGGTTTAGTTGAGCCAGGTAACGATAATACCCTTAACCAAAACAGCACCGAGTTCGTGATTAACGTTTCCGAAGTGAACGACAAACCCATCGCAGCGGATGTGGATTTGGGATCAATTAATGAGGATACCTCGCTGCAAATTAACGTATCTCAGCTGATAGGCCCAGGTCTAAGTACTGATCCGGAAGGGCACAATCTGATTGTAAAATCGATTTCGGTACCAGCAGAACAAGGTGAAATTACCGCAAACCCTGACGGGGTATCGTGGACATTCACACCAAAACTGGATTTCTCGGGTGATGTGACCATTAGCTATGTCATTGAAGACGACGGCACAACCGATGGCAATCCGGATTTCCTTACCGATCAAGGGACGATCTCCGTGACGGTTGTTGGGGTGAATGATGCACCAGAAGTCGATGTGACCTCGGCGACATCAACCATTGATGAAAGTGCAGGCCAGCAAATCAGCGGTATTACTATCGCTGATGTCGATTATGTTGATGCTTTTGCCAATGATCCAATGAGTGTTGAATTGAGCGTTAGTTACGGGTCTCTAAGTGTCAACCTGCCGGCTGGTTCAACGGTCACAGTGACACCGGCATCAGGCAGTTCGATTACTTTAGAAGGGACACTGGCCGAGTTGAATGCACTATTGAACTTACCAGCGACAGGTGAAGGCGTGATGCTAGACGCCAGCTTTGCGACGGCGGCTGAGATTGCGTTAACGGTTTCTGCAACCGATTCAGGTAATCCATCAGGAATGAGTATTACCACCAGTAAAACGCATGACATTACCGTCAACCCAGTGGCGGATGCGCCAACGCTCTCCATTCAACCGGGCTTTGACTACATCCGAAATGTGTCGGCTAATCTAAGCGTTAGTGGCAATGGTATCGCAATTGTTGGTTTGGTTGCGGCACTAACGGATGTAAACGAAGTACTATCAGTTGAGCTGAGTGACTTGCCGGCGGGCGCGAGTGTTGAAACGGCATCGGGCCCGATCACAGCGGATGGCGGAATTTATTCCGTTCCCGCTGCTGATATCGATAGCATTGAGATTGTTGGTGCAGGAGTGGGTAGCCATACCGTTAAAGTTACCGCCGTTTCAACCGATGATGGCCAGACCGCCCAATCAGCACCGATTGATATTGTGTTAAATATCTCGCCTGACGGCGTGGATATCGATCAATCGGCGCAAACACAAGATGTTGAGCTGTTGGGTGATAACACTGGTGTCAACCTTACTGCGGGAGCGGGAGATGATCGCATTGTTGGTGGCGATGGGGGCGATATTCTTACCGGTGGCGCTGGTAATGATGAAATCATAGGTGGTGCGGGTGCGGATACCATCGACGGCGGACTGGGATCTGACATCCTAACCGGTGGCACTGGTAACGATATCTTTGTTTGGCACGAAATCTCTGATGGAGCGACAGATACCATTACCGATTTCACCATATCAGAAGACAAAATTGACTTGCGCGATGTATTGCCAGAGCTTAAGTCGGCTACGGTCGGTGTTGATGACTTGCTCGCTCATATCCAAGTGACAGTACAAAATGAAGATCTCGCCATGACGATTCACCCCGATGGTGTCGGTTCAGGTGAAGAGCAAACCATCTTGGTCGAAAATTTGGCACAAGATTTAACGCTCGGTGGATTAGATCAAGGGCAAATACTTAATACCTTGATTGATCAGAACATCTTTTTGCATGATAGCTAGAATGAGCGAATAACTAAAAGGAAGTGTAGGAGACTGCACTTCCTTTTTTATTTGTTCTCACATCAATAATAACCACTCAACAAATCGAGCTGTAGCGCAGAGAAAAAAGCCCTAAGTTACGCTAGGCTCACTCTTCAATAAAGCTGCGACATTGTAGTGTTACTTGACCAAGGAATTAGTATGAGTCAGCGCAAAGCAGGGCGACCCCATCAGAAAATAGACGCGCGGGACAAATTGGTCGCCAGTGCAAGAGAGCTATTTCTTGTCATGGCTTACGACAAAGTCTCAATTCGATTAGTTGCACAGAAAGCCGGTGTAGATAGCGCTTTGATTCGTTATTACTTTGGCAGTAAAGAGGGACTGTTTGAAACCATGCTAAGGGAAACCTTAGAACCAATGAAGCAGCAATTGATTCGGTTAGGGCGCGACAGCAGCCAAGCCAATTTCATCGATATCATGCGAACTTACTATCAGCAAATGCGTAAAGTTCCGCAATTTCCTCGTTTGCTTGCCCAAGTCATGCACATGCCGGAGTCAGGTGTACAGCGTAAGTTAATGGAAAAGGTGATGATGGAAATCACTCAGCCAATGCAAAGCATCATATTTGATAAGCTACTTGCCAATGGCGTTATCAAACCAGAAATGGATCCAAACTTGTGCCGTATCTCATATCTATCACTGATGGTGTTTCCTTTCATAGCACCACCATCGATGTTGGCAATCCACGGCATTGAACTCAATGACCAGTTTTTAGAGCAGCTGTTAGAACACAATATCAAACTGATGACGAGTGGTTTTTTAGTTTCTAACGCCTAAGAATTCAATCGCATAAATGCTTATATCGTGGCAAATGGCCACCGGTTCGCTACCAAAACAGATTTTTTGGGTCTTTATCGATCTCACGCATAATAGCGGTTAGATCCTGACTTTGACTTAGATAAGGGTAGGCGAGCCACTGTTCATCATTTTGGTCATCAATCATAAACAGTAGCCAAGATTGTGCTTTTTCATCCCAATATACCTTCGCCACGGGTGAGGTATAGTCAAAATGTGATGAGTCGAGTAAGTAATGCTGATTGAAAAAAATCACCCCATTAAGGATCGATTCAAAATCTGCTTTACCTAATTCAGTTGGCATACTTTGGTTGCGATGACGACATATCGCCTCTGCACGAGTTTCCACTTGTTTTTGCAACAAACTGACTAAGCTCATAGTTACTCCGAAGCGAATAAATTCCACAATCATTGGCTCTAGGCCTATCACCTCAAAACCGTTTATAACGTATCTTGAAGTCATGTTGATATAGTATGGCTTACTATTGCTCACGTCTGCTCCATCTTTCACAAAATTGTCATCAAATCAGTCTATTCTATGCTCGATTATGATCTGCCGTGATTGCGCATCGTGTTGATGCATCGGCTCGGCACTATTTTATGGAGAACACTATGATCCGACTCGCGTTTGCTGCGCTATGTTCCATTTCTGCTGTCACTTTTTCTGCGCACGCCAGCGAAATCAATATTTCAGGCTCTACTTCGGTAGCACGTGTTATGGATGTGCTGGCTGAAGGCTTTAATCAAACTCACCCTGACTCATATGTAGCGGTACAAGGTATTGGCTCTACTGCCGGGGTTACGTTAGTTAAAAATGGTGTGGCGGAACTCGGTATGAGCTCTCGCTACCTAACCGATGGTGAGCAAAACGACAGCTTAACGGTTGCTACCATCGCAATGGACGGGCTGGCAATCATTGTTAACCCTGAAAATTCGGTGAGCAACATTAGCCGTGAGCAACTGTTTGATGTCTACAAAGGCAAAATTACCAACTGGAAACAGCTTGGTGGGGTTGATCAGACGATTGCAGTGGTCACTCGTGAAGCCTCTTCAGGTTCTCAATCGAGCTTTGAAAGCTTACTTGGATTGAGCAAAGTGGTTGATGACAAGCTGGTATCAGACATGAGCCAAGATAATCTGGTCGCCAATAGCAACAGCATGGTGAAAACCTTAGTAAATCACAATCCACAAGCGATTGGATTTATCTCGATGGGATCGGTGGATAATTCAGTTAAAGCGATTCAATTTGAAGGGGTAGAGCCAAGCAATAAAAATATGGCAGAAGGGAAGTATGAACTTGCGCGCCCTTTTCTTGTTTTTTACATAACAGATAAGATAGACCCACAAACACAATCGTTTGTGACGTATTTGGCAAGCCAAGAAGCAAAACAAAAAATAGTTGAATATGGCTACACGCCAGCGAAATAAGTTAACTGCTTTGAAATCAAAAAGGAGAGCCATATTGCTCTCCTTATTTTTTGCACGATTGATGCTTTAACGCTAGCTTAAGCCTTAGGCTTTACATTGTGGTTAAGCAAAATATCATCCTGTTCAATTTCCGCGCGGTAAACTTTATACGCAGCGCTTAGCTCTTCAACTTTTGCTTTGTATTCAGCTTTACCTACAAGGTTAAAGACTTCATATGGGTCAAGTTCGATATTGAATAGGTATTTGGCTTTCCCTTCACGATCTAGGATTAACTTGTAATCATCAATACGCACCGCATATTCATTGATAGGGTCGTCTTGATAAGGCATATCAATTGTCCAAATCATTGGTTTAGTACGTTCTACTTCGCCACCTTCTTTAAACGCTGAAGTAAACGACACACCATCAATCACGCGATCGGTTGGTAATTCGAAACCGATCATCTCTGACAAAGTTGGTACGATATCTAGGCCATATACAGGCTCATGAGATTGAGTGTTTTGTGTGATGCCTGAACCTTTCATGATCAAAGGAACACGGATACCACCTTCAAATAGGTTGTCTTTACGACCACGCAGACCGCCAGTTTCGCCCGCCATGTTGAGTTCCCATGGTTTACGAGCTTCACGAGTGACCGGACCATTATCAGAAGAGAACAAAATAATGGTGTTATCGTATTCACCAATCTCTTTCAGCTTACTCACGATACGACCAACTTGCTCATCCATGTATGATATGTTGGCGTAGTACTCGCCTTGACCTCGGTATGGCTGACCTTTCCAATCCCAATGGTATAAATCTGGGTTTTGTTTAGCGAAGTCCGTGATGTAATCAGAATACATATCAAGATACTTCTTCGGTGACGCAATCGGTGTATGAACTTCAGGGAATGGGACGTATAAGAAGAATGGATCTCGTTTATTGATCGTGTCTAACCACTGGATAGACTCATCAGCCACGACACCGCCAGCGTAGTCATTTGTTTCACCTACAGGCTTACCATTACGAATGAAGTTGTCTGGGTAAATCTTACCGTGACGTAGGCTGCCATCTGCGCGTGGCGCTTCTACTTTCTTGTTTTTTTGCCAACCTGCGTACATGGCAAAAGAGTAATCAAAACCTAAGTCTTTTGCTTGAGGGTGATCCGTCATGTGACCACCGCCATTCAGGTGGACTTTCCCCATCAACGCCGTGTTGTAGCCTTCATCTTGGAGCATGTGTGCCAGCGTTCGCTCACCCCAGCCAATATGAACATTTTGGCTATCTGGGATCCATGAACGAATACCCGTACGATAAGGCGTCCGGCCTGTTAACATACCAGCTCGTGAAGGAGAACAAAGAGGAGCAGGAGAGTAATATTGCGTAAACTTGATCCCTTCCTCTGCCAGTTGGTCAATATGTGGTGTTTTTACAATTTGATGGCCGTAAGAGGCGAGATCACCATAACCTAAATCATCCACATAAAAGATCACAACATTCGGCTTGTTAACGTTGTTGGTGATGTTTGCATCGGCAGCTAGAACATTACTCGACATCGCAGTCATTGCGATAAGACTAGCAAGAACAGTTTTTTTCATGTCATTTTATTCCTATTTGACATCATTATTAACCGTCCACACAACACGATAACGTTTGCGTGTTCAGTTGGTTAAAACGCTGAAAAGTCAGCGTAAATAGAAAATTTTAATGTGAGCGATTAGCTAAAGAATGTTATTGACGATAAAACGCATGTCATTTTGAGTGCTTTTAAAAAAGGCTTTATAGGACGCGCATAAATAGTTTTCACCATTGGCTTTACTATGGTTAGGGCAACCACCATTGCACATCTCAATAAACTCGCATTTTTTACAATTTGAGGTGTTACGGAGCGCTAAAAATTGTTGATGCTGTTGGCTATCTATTGCTGACTCTATCGCTGCTGAATGTATGTTGGCTAAACGGTATTTATCTTCCACAAAGTGGTCACATGAATAAAGATCACCATTTGATTCAATCACTAATGGAGCGCCACATTCTTTATTGTGAAAACAAATTAACGCGTGTCCATTGGCATAAGATGAGAGGGCACTTTCAAAGTTCATTACGAACATATAACCAATATCAGCCTTTACCCATTCTTTAAATACATCAGTTAAAAATGAGCCGAAACCTTTCTCGGGAACGTTAAATGGCAAAGCCTTACCGCGGTTAAAGGCAACGACAGGAATAAACTGAATATACCGAGCACCAATAGACTTGAGATTGTTATAAACTGATTTACCTTTATTCCAATTGGCATTGTTCACAGTGCATAGGACGTTGTATTCCACCTGTAATTCGTTAAACAGTGCGACAGTTTGTTTCACCTTAGCAAAGGTATCGCCACCTGAAAGCGTAATTCGGTACTTATCATGTGCCGATTGCGTGCCATCCAGTGAAATGCCCACAAGAAACTGATGCTGGTGGAAAAATTGTGCCCAAGCTTTATTAATGGCAATGCCATTGGTCTGAATCGAGTTAGTGATTTGCTTGCCGTTGGCGTATTGCTTTTGTAGTGCCACCGCTTTTTCAAAAAAAGCTAACCCGGCAAGAGTCGGTTCTCCTCCTTGCCACACAAAGTTAACTTGTGGTGTAGAGGATTCCGCAATGTATTGACGAATAAAAATTTCGAGCGTCTCATCACTCATACATTCGGTGGGCTTGTTGTTTAGCGACTCAGCAGTACCAAGATAAAAGCAGTACTCACACTTGAGATTACACTTATCGCTGACAGGCTTCGCCATAATGGTGAATGCGGATAAAGCCATATATATTCTCTGTGGTTATATTTGAATGGTTTTGTTTCAGTGCAATCAGTTATGAATGTTAACTAATGAAATTTGCGACAAATGATACATTCGTCATTAGATGGGTGATTCTTATAGCGGCAAAAGAATAGTAAGTCTTTAAGTTTAAAATTTCGTTTTTAAAATTGAGCGCGCAAACGATTGCTTGTGTAGCTAAAGATAATGGGTATTTAAGAAAGTTTGGTAATAAATAACGACATCCACATGCTTGTAATAAAAGTGTAAATAGTAGAGCGTAAATTAAAGGTGGGAAGAGAATTCGTAGATCGCAAAAATGTAAAAAGGCCAAATACATGGCCTTTTTAAAGAAAATCGGGATAAGGTTAGAAGTGCAGTTGAATCACCGATACAACAACAGCGCCAGGGCGGCGAATACCTTCAATTTCAACTTTGATTTCACGCTCAACTTCTAAGCCTTTCTTAATTGGTGTGACTTTAGAAAGTGTGCTCACTGCGCGAATACGATTGCCCGCTTTAACAGGGTAAGGAAAACGAACTTGGTTCAAACCAAGGTTAACCACCATTTTTGCGGTAGGGAACAAGTTGTTCTCAGGATCAACGCTATCAGTCATCTTTGGTAGTAACGCGAGTGTCAAAAAGCCATGAGCAATCGTGGTTTTAAATGGAGACTCTTGTGCTGCACGCTCTGGATCGGTATGAATCCATTGCATATCTTCGGTGATTTGACCGAATTGATTGATACGCTCTTGAGAGACATCAATCCACTCACCCGTGTGGATCACAGTGTTGAGTTTCGTCTCTAACTCATCAAATAAAACTTGTGCGTCGGCCTTAAGCTCAATCGGTTTTGGCTGAGGGTGTTCTTCATTTACGGCAGTTTGCTGTAAATCACGCAAGCGTGAAAAAAGATGACGATTATTCGCTTTGTGCATGAACTCGCCCCAGTACTCACGTACTGCAGGTGACATCCATTGCATAAACTCAGAATGATGCTTCGAGTTTGACTCACTACGATGTTTGAACAAGTCAGCGACTTTCATAAAAACCTCAGAAACAGACTATAGGCTAGGCTAATTTGGTAATTTTGAAGCACTTCACAAATATCTGCAATTACTTTCGGGCGTACAACTGTTGCCTCAAAGTGATTAAATCTTTATTTTTCATCGATATAGCAATAAAACACTATTTTATTGCCATGTCAATGGTTAGAGCTTTTGCTTCATAAAAACGAGAGGCAAGCATTAGTCGGCTGCCAATATAGCGCTAAATAAAAGCTAGCAAAAATCGAGCCTGAATGCTTTTTAAGCACTTAAACGTATTAGAGTGAAATAGTGCTTTACAACATCAGCACCTGAACCTAATATGCGTCCCAACGGAGAGATGGCTGAGTGGTTTAAAGCACCGGTCTTGAAAACCGGCGTGGGTTTATAGCCCACCTAGGGTTCAAATCCCTATCTCTCCGCCACATTTAAAGAAGCCTGCTAAGAAATTAGCGGGCTTTTTGCTATTTGGATTTTGAGAAAAATAGGGTACAGAGCCCTAGTAAGGGCTCATTAGAGCCACGCGAAAAAACGTTGTCAGCCTTATCAATGGGTAGCCAAGGTGGCAGCGCAAGCGAAGAACGTGTGTAGAGCGTTACTAGAGACGCTCTCTAATGGCTACAGACGTCGTTATGACGTATTGACTCAGCGCCACTAAGCAGTGAAGCCAATGGCATTTGAAAATTCAATGACTCTGTAAAACATCCGGCAATAGAATGATGCCGGATGTAATGGGGCGACTTATTTCAAACTGTGAGAGTGCTCGATAATGCTTGGGGATTGTTGAGCCAGCGCTTCAATAAACTCAGGTTCAAAATGCAGCGTACTGTCAGAGTAAGCTAAGCCAGTACCTTTATAGTGCTCTAGCTTAACAGCAGGAATGAAGACGTACATGTTGTCAAATATGGCGCTCTTTTCATTGTAATAGTTTACAGGCTGGGCATTAAATGGCTCAGGAACCACAAGGTTGTCACGCACAAATATCCCCGGAGTAGGGAAAAACACCAATACTAAGTCACTCATCATCGGGAAAATGGACGTGTTGGGTTTGCTAGCCAATAATCCATGTTGTTTATAGATTTGCTGGATCATGATGAAAACTCCATTGGTATAAAGGTTATGCCTGTGATGCCAGCGGCTTCAAGGGCGAGTTTGACTGGCTCACTCACATAGTAATTAGACTTGTAGGTTGATAGTGTGAAGCAGTCGTGCTCGATTTTAGTGGCGTCAAATTTCCTACGATCGATGATTTGGTCAAATACAAAAGAAAACCCACCAAGGGAATCAGTGAAATCCTCTGCTTCTGATGCTATTGGGTCTAGAAGATCATAATGGGCAATAGGGTTTATAAAGGCATAATCTATGAAATCCTTTTCATTCTTCACATACACAGGTAAAAATTGTAACCCTGTAAAGCCATGCTTAAAGAATATTTGCTGCACTTTAGAACTCGCGAGTAAGCCTATTCCTTTCTTTAGAAAATCAGACATACCACGCTCATCATAATTCTCCTTTACTTGAATTAATGAACGCTTCTGATGCAATGCATAGGCCGGATGAGGAAAATTAAGTTTTTTAGGCTCTAGTTCTTTAAAAGAAGCTTCATTTTTCTGCAAGCGCCCGAAAATTAAATAATAATTCATTTTGTCTCCAATGCAGGGATAACCGGGCCGCGGTAAATTACGGTTTAGGCTGGCCTTGTTGTTTCGTTTTAAAAACATGATGTTTATTGTTATCTGACCGTGCAGAAATGCTGGGGTTTTCTCATTTCTGAACTCTGGTCTTTTGTTGCGCGAATCTATCAATACGGAAAGTTGTCGTTTTCGTTACTAGAACAATCCAATCAACGTAGGTGTACTCGTTATTTCCCAGCGAGCTTCTGGAAACGATAAATAACCCTCAGCGATATTACCGACTGTAACTAAGATCAATGCGTTGCAGGTTCGCATCAATGTTTTGATCGCCTTTAAGGCGCTGCCACAGAGTTTCTAACTGCTGTAAACCTCTTTCGCTTGGATGACGGGTAGGGGATTCGAGCAATTGCCATTGCCCCTCATCATCCATTGTCGCTAAAACAAATTGGAACGCGAGGTTATTCGCCATACCAAGGCGTAAATCTGTCACGATCAGTTTGCCATTTTCTTCTCGATAGTTGAGGAAATTATGCGAAAACGCTTTTAGGCCTTGTAGCGTTGGTGGCTTTCCTTCCAATGGCCAAACTCCCAGAGGTCGAGAGATAAAATCGATATGTTGGTTGTGATCCAACAGCGAGGCTAAGCCTTCCCAGTACTGGTCACCGTCTCGCACAATCACTCGCCATAACACGGTATTAAACGGTGTAGGCATTACCAGAACATGATCGGCGGGAATGTTTTGTGCGGATAGGTTTTGTTCTACTCGATCGTTAATATTTTGCTGGGCGACATAACCCCAACCCAGATAAAGAGTAGAGATCAACACAACGGCTTGGCACCATTTGCCACCTTGAGTTTTTGTTAGTAGGGCAACGATAATCGCGGTAATTAATGGCAAGGTATAAATAGGGTCAATAATAAAGATATTGCTGACTTCAAAATAGCCTTCGATTGGCCATAGTAGTTGTGTGCCGTAGGTTGTCATCGCATCAAGCATTGTATGGGTTACCAGCACACAGATGGTTAGTATTGAGACTCGAGTGAAGGTCCAAAAAAGGTCGGGGCGTAGGCGAGTGTAGATCCACGCAAGTAGCAATCCAAAAGGGGGAAGTAGCAGCAGTGAATGGCTAAAACCACGATGTTTAATGGTATTGCTGATCGCATCGCCGTAATCGAGTAGTACGTCTAAATCTGGCAATGTGCCAAGCGCTGCGCCCGCAAGTAATACTTTTGCATTGCATTTTTTGCCTGCAATCGCGCCAGCAACGGTTGCGCCAAGTGCGGCTTGGGTTATCGAGTCCATGCGTGGTCTTCTCTTAATTGTTTTCTACACAAAAAGTAAAAATAAGGTGGCAGCTTGTGCTCGTCAATCTATCGAGCAAAGAAGTCCGTTATCTTTACCTGATTTTACGTTGGGATAACAATGAACCAATTCAATCGTATTGAAATGGTGCTAAACCAGTCTTTTCAATTTTGCTAAACCGTAAGCGGCGCTCGTGACGCAGTCTTTGATTTCGCTGTTAATTAGCATCTGCTCGAACTGATTAATCTCAAATGCTTGGCTGATGAGATCTTCCTCTTCTTGATCAAGTAGAGTGTTAGATTGGGTCAGTTCAGTGGCGAGGTAAATATGACAGGTTTGATTAAGAAAGCCATAGGCGATGAATTGCGATCCTAGGTACACCATCGTTCTGGCGATTAGGCCGGTCTCTTCTCTAAGTTCGCCCTTGGCGAGTTCAAGATGATCGGCATTTGGGTTTGTTTCCCATGCACCTTGAGGCAGTTCCCAGTAGTTGCCTTGCACAGTATAGCGATACTGGTTCACCAGATGAATCTTGCCATTATCAATGGCGATAATGGCAGCGCAATCAGGTTTGTCGACTACGCCATAAATGCCTTGCTTGCCACTCGCTCGTTCAATTTTATCTTCTCTCACTGACATCCAGTTATTTTGGTAAACGACGGTGGATGAAAGCTGTTTAATCGGTGGCATAAAGCGTCCAGCGGTTATTTTTAATGGGCTTGGTAGTAAAACATATTATTCAATTTGGGGATAAAGGCTATTTTCAATCTGAGTGATAATTTGTGATCTTGTTTTGCTGTAGTAGTAAAGCTGCATAGAGTCGAGGTATCGAGGTATCGAGGTATTGCGGATGTGCTGCTTGATTTACTACCACCTCACTATCCAGAAGGTTTAGGTGTGTATCCTTTTAAATTTTATCATGCTAGTTATTCGATATTTTCAATTCGTTCAGGAGAGATTCTGTAGGTCCGATACATCAGCTAATGTGCTAGACACACTTGCATAATGAGGGGTTCATCAAAATAAAAGAATCTGATATTGACTTAACCATATATAAATCTTCGCTTCAGTATTATTGCCATAATCTGCATGATATAGTCTGGCGAAATAAACGTCGCAACCAACTGGTTTTTATGTGTTTTTCTCACTGGTTGCATTTATATTCTGGATCGAAAATTGAAAATAATACCCCTCTGTTCTCTCTGCGTTATTGTATTCGGGAGCTTACCTCCCGTGTTTGCCAATGATGAAGATGCTGTATATACCACCGTTAAAGCAAATCGAGTTATCCCCGAGCGTATTGGTATCGTTACCCATGGTTATAACCCTGACAGTACAGTGTACTATGCATCTGAAGTCGAAAACAAAGAGGGAGTAAAGTACGTTCATGGCGTGACTTTCCGAGGCGACCCAGAATTTGATTGGTGGGTGAGTGATGGCTTTTATGCTTTTTGTGATAATCAAAAAGTTAAGCTCGGGGTAACGTACCATGAGCTTGAATTTAGGGATGTATATACTAAATTTTTATTTACCCTCGATGAGAATACACGCTTCTTTTATGAGCCAACCATAGAAGAAAATACATCGCTTTATTTCCCAGAATCGATTCAAAACAGATTTTTTTTCCATCCTACGGCCTCATTCATTGATGCACTTAAACAAACCAAGAGCGTGCAAGTGAAGATCGAAACAGAAGGTCGTTTGAATGAGATGGAATATGATGCTGAAGATTTACTGCCCATGAATGGCTTTGCAGAAATGATCACGCGAGTTATGAATCATTGCCCACAGACTGCCCCTGAAATAGATATGGCATCGCTTAGCGAGCCTCAGCGTCTGACTGTGAAAGCTAAGCAGTTATGGAATACCGAATATTACGATGAGGCCGCAAATTTGCTCAAAAAAGCCTCCCAGCAAGGGGATGGTGAAGCCAGTTTACTACTTAGTAATTATTTCCAATACCATACCGATACTGATAACCGCATGGATTTAACTCATCAAGCCAAAGCATTAGGGGCTAAACAAGGTTACGCGGAAGCGATGTGTTCGTTAGGCGTTGACTATGTCAGGCTTGACGATAAAGACAGCGCAAACGGAGTGAAAGGGCTGACACTGTTGGAAAAAGCACAAGCCAAAGGATCGCAATGCGCTGATTTCAATTTAGGCTACATGTACATCGTTGGGATGGTGGTTGAAAAAGATATTCAACGTGGCCGTGAGTATTTAAAACGAGTGGCTGATACCAATCCTTCAGCGCTCAGTATTTTGTTAAATACATACCAAGACGAACCGAAAGAGATGGATGCAGAAGTATATCCTTGGGTGAAAATGATGGTGGAAAACCACAATTTTCAATGGGATAGAAAATATGCCATTTGTAAGCGTAGCCCGGAAGTGTGTGAAAACGAGGAAGGATTATAATGAAGTTCGCATGGTCGCCTAGTCACTCCATTGGCTTACAATACGCCGCTCTTGTTTTATTTGGCTGTACTTTATTTCTCTCGCCCCCTTCGCTGGCTGTTCCATTTTCAGATTTGGCGTTTAAACGGCAAGGACGTGATTCTATCGCATTAGTAAAATCGACGAATGCGCCTTATACAGGTGTGGCTACGTCTTATCATGAGAACGGTAAAAAACGCGCTGAATCGTATTATTTAAATGGTAATAGACATGGTCCCAGTTATCGTTGGTTCGAAGATGGTCGCCTAGAAGAACAAACCCATTGGCTGGATGGCAAACAGCATGGTGTGGAACAAACGTTTGATCAAGATCGTTATGAAAAAGACAGTAATGGACAGGCACTTTATTACCCTAAAGGTCGTTTTGATTACCAATATGGTGCAGAGACTGGTGAGCAAGTGAGCTGGAGATATGGGCATCGTTATGATGAAATTACGATGATTAACGGCCAAGAAAACGGGATGAAAATACGTTGGGCGCAAGACAAAAATGAGCAAAATTATTTAGAAAAGTCAGAGCATTATCTAGACGGAAAAAAGATTGGGCTAAGTCGTGATTATTTTTATGATGGTAGACTTAAGCAAGAAGCTTTTTTCGATAATGGTTCTAAAAATGGTCTCGATATTGAGTATGACCTTAATGATGCTGGGTCAGCATATCTAAGCTATATACAGTTTAGGCTAGATGGCGATCGTTTGAGTACAAGTCTAAAGTATTCTAAAAATGGCGCGCTAGTTATTCGCACTTATCGCAATGATAAATCGTTCGGCTTTGTACATCAGCTTGCAAAAAAAGGTGTGCTGCTCATGTTGTCTGTTACCGGAACGGGTAAAGATATTCTCTATAATGAGGACACAAATATTCGCAGCTCAGAAGAGAATAAAATTCAAGGCTATAGCGATAAGCTTCAATATTACTGGTTTAAATCAGGCTCATTGCAGACTGTAAGACAGTATGAAGCTGGAAAATTGTCTGAACCCATGACTGAATGGTATGAAAATGGGCGTAAGAAATTCCAGATAAGTTACGGTGAACAACCGGATGAGTATTTAGAAAGTGAATGGTATGACAACGGTCAATTACGGCAGCAGGGGATAAAAGGTGATCGTGGCAAATTAGGTACGCACAAAGCGTGGTATAAATCAGGTCAGCTAAAAAGCGAAATAGAATATAGCTTAGTAAAACAAGGGCGTTCTCTTTATAGCGTAAAGCACGGAAAAGAAACCCAATGGTATAGCAATGGGCAACTTAAAATAGAGATGACCTACTATAAAGACCACGCGGTGGGAACCCGACGTACTTGGTTAGACGATGGCACATTATATTCAGAAAAAGAAATGGACATGTAATCATGACGAAAAATACATCTTCAATATCGTACTCTGTGACTAATACATGGTTGTCTGCCCTTATGGTTCTGTTTCTAACTGCATTACCACTTACTGTGAACAGTGCATTATTGGAGTTCAAAGGCGAGGAATATCTAGCGTACGAAGTTGGGGCATCGCTACCTTATTCAGGGACGGATATTCAATACTATTTTGATAAAGACAAGCTAGAAGTGAGTACCCAAAAGCTCAGTGAGATTACTTATGTGAATGGCAAGATGCACGGCCCTGCAAAGTATTGGGCCTACGATGGTAGCCCCCACATGCTGCGCACTTACGATAACGGTGTGCTCCATGGCCGAGTTGCCTCTTTTCACACCCACTCTGCTACCACCATGGCGATGGAGCAATTTTACGTTAACGGTAAAGAAGAAGGGTTATCAACTTACTGGGATGCGAATGGCGCCAAACTATGGGCGATGAACATGAAGCAAGGATTACGTCATGGTCTGTCACAAGGTTGGAGTGATACCGGGGTGTTGATCTACCAAGGTGAGTTCGCCGATAACCAACAACAAGGTGAACATTGGTGGTACGACAATCAGGGAGCAAAGCAACAGCGCACTCAATTTACTGATGGCCAATACGATGGCATTTATCAACGGTGGTATCAAGATGGCAAGCAAGCCATTGATGTGACTTATGCTAAAGGCCTATTGAATGGTGAGGCTCGCTATTGGTATAAAAATGGTCAGCTTAAAAGCCAAGTTAATTACCTATTGGGAGCTAAGCAGGGCCAAGAGCAATTTTGGTATGAGGATGGAACCTTGATGCATACAGCAGAATACCAAGCAGGTCGAAAACAAGGAAAGCAAGAAACGTGGTATCAAAATGGTAAACCACAGTCTGTTAGCCACTTTAATCAAAATCAGCTACATGGTGAAGAATTACTGTGGACGGAGGCTGGGTTAAAAACACGGTTTGAGTATAACAACGGGCAAGTCATTAATTTTGAAATGCCGTAATGTGTAATATCTCTCAGATAGACATCAAGCGCCGCTAGGCGCTTGATGTTTTTTATCTCTAAAGCAATTATCTCTAAAGCAACGATCTCTAGAGTCATTATATTCAAAACAAACGGTTTGCAGTGTTAAGCGATTACGCTTTGGCGGCTGTCATAACAGGTTGATTCTTACGCATCGCATACAAGCAGAATAGCAAGAACCAAGCGCCACTCACCGCAACCCCAATCCATGCAGAATGTGTGTAGCCAATCGCGATGTAACCCAGCAGAGCGCCGAAGGCCACTGAAGTCGCGTATGGTAGCTGAGTCAGGACGTGGTCCATATGGTGGCAGCCTGCGCCGGTGGCTGACAAAATACTGGTGCTTGAGATAGGTGAGCTGTGGTCACCAAAGACCGCGCCGGCTAATACCGCAGCGAGCATAGGCAAGAGCATTTGGATGTCACTGGCAGCGGCAATATCACCTGCCAATGGCAGCATGATGCCAAATGTGCCCCAACTGGTGCCTGTTGCAAAAGCCATTGCACAAGATAGGACAAATACGACGGCTGGTAGCATCTCAACTGGGATATTGCCGTTTGCCATAGAAGCAAGGTACATACCCGTTTTCATGTCACGTACCACCGCACCGATAGTCCATGCAAAGAACAGAATCACAATCGCCGGCATCATGGCACTGATGCCTTGAGGTGCAGCTTGTAGCCACGTTTTTGCACTGAGTTTCAAGCGCAATGCCAGAGCGATAGAAACGACTAAGCTACACATCGCACCATAAACCAGAGAAGAACCGACATTGGTGTTCTCAAATGAGCCGATTACGCTAAATGGCAGGCCTTTCTCTGTCAGTATTGCCGCTCCTGAGTCGATCATGAAGTACATGGTCGCTAATGTGAGCGTTAGGATAGGCAGAACCATATCGATCATGCCGCCGTTGCTGTTTTCAGGTGTTTCAATGTCTAGACCGGTTGGGCGACCACGAGATTCATCCCACAATTTACCTTCTAATGCCCATTCTTCATGCTTGCGCATTGGGCCGATGTCGAGCTGAAATGCAATTACGCACAGCACCATCACTAAAGTAAACACGGCGTAGAGGTTCATTGGGATCATTTCTACGAAGGCTGAAATTGGGCTTTGGTCTGTCACGCTATGTGCCGCCATGATGCCGCCGATCAGCGCGATGATGTAAGCGCCCCATGAAGAAATTGGCATCAATACACATACTGGCGCGGCAGTTGAGTCAAGCAGGTAAGCCAGTTTGGCTCGTGAGATTTGGAAACGGTCAGTAACTGGGCGGCAAATCGCACCCACAGAAAGGCTGTGAAAAAAGTCATCGATGAAGAAGATGAACACCATCAAACCGGTTAGGGATTTTGCACTGCGGCGATCTTTACAGCGAACCGCCGCCCAGTCTGCGAAGGCTTGAGTCGCGCCAGATACGCTCATCAAGCTGATCAATGCCCCTAACAACAACATGAATATGATCATGTTGGCGTTTTCGCCGTTTAATGCCCCGTCGGCCCAAACGAGGTTGAGCACTTTATCGAACAAGTAATGCGCGGTTTCAAGTGGGGAATACTGGTTTAACATCAGTGCACCCGCCGTGATGCCAGCTCCGAGTGACAGCAATACGCGACGTGTGGTCACCGCCAAAATGACCGCTAAAACTGGCGGGACGATAGACAATAAAGAGTCTGAATAATTTATGAGGTTCATAATCTCAACACCTACAACAACAAGGTGGAGATCTACCGAAAAGAGGTGTAACGAAGACGTCAGAAGGAATGACAAAGACTTGTTACCCCTTCAGGTAGCGCTCCATAGGAAAAATACTATGGCAGTTCTGTGCCTATTCGACACAGACCCAGCAACTGAGCGTGATAACTGCAGTCACTTCGGCGCTGACTCCTTTCTCCGGCATCATCGGGATCATCCTCCGCACGGGTACTGATAGGCAGCGCGCCTCTACTGATTAAGGGTTTACCGCGACATAATAGCAGCCAAGCAGAGCAACACAAGCATTATGTATTACAGATAGAGAAGTTGTTTATATAATCAACTATCTATATATTTTTGCATACGTAAGCAAGACACAAAAAAACACGGTTTATGATTGGGAGTTGATTAAAAAGTCCTTATTTATCAGTTTTTTACTCTTCCTTCTGACACGTGTTTTTTTGCTTCAACGATAAGCCGTTAAGAATGATTGGCGTAAATATTCAATAGTTTTCTCTCTATTCTGGCTACAGTCTCTCTGACCAATATGAGGAGGGAGCATGGAAAAGAACAACTCAGAGCAGATGTCACCAACAATCGCCACATAAACTCAAGGCTGATGTTTAATTACAACTTAATCGTTGAGAAGTTAGATAGTGGTGAACTTAAAGCCAGACGGGTGTGGTTGGGTGTAGGAAAACGAGAAATCGCGATTGAAGAGGTATTGTGGTGCCCCCAGAACGGTCTGCAGAGTGCTTCTATGGAGCATCCTGAACTGAATGAATACGGGCATTTGGAGATACTGAAAAGCCAAGGTAATACAATTTTGAGCAATTATAAAACTCACTATGAAGAACATAGAAAAAGCCTAAACTTCGTTGCATCTCCCTGTACATTGCTCAGCGTACCTTTTGAAATTTCCAAGCATTGGAATGCATTGATGAATGGAAAAAAAATTGAGTTGGATTACACCGTTATGAAAGTGCAAGCCCACACAGGGATTACCTTACAGAAACGAAACATCCAAGACAAAATAGTGATGAGTGTGACGCCAAAAAACTGGTTTTGGAAAGTGCTATTTGGATCAACAGATTTTCACTTTAACAGCGAAACTTACGGCCTAGAGAAAATAGAGGGTTTGTTAGAGCCTCGGGATCGAAATCGTAAAGGGAAATACGTCGAATATTTAGGTCTGGCGCAATTCGATACTGCAATGGATTTATCAATCATCAGAGGGGATAACAATGTCTAAAACTGTATTGATTACAGGGGGAACTCGAGGGATCGGCAAAGCCCTAGTTTCGCAATGTACTTCTCTAGGATATTCCGTTATTTCAACAGGGAGCAGTGAGGAAACCGTTGCGGTGGCAAAACTTAGTTATCCTAATGTTCGCTGGATTAAGTGTAATTTATCTGATTCAGAAAGCATAGTGAAACTGGCTGAGGAAATTCGGGCTGAAACGTTAGATATGGTGATTCACAACGCTGGAGTACAGCAAACGAGAGATTTATTTACCCCTGAAGAAGCAGCTCTCAGCGTTGCAATGGAAACACAAATTAACTTCAACGCGCCGATAGAATTGACGCAACTGCTATTTAGTCACGTTGAACGAGTGAAAGGAACCTGGGTTTACGTTACTTCTGGTTTGGCTATTGCCCCCAAACAAAGCTCGCCAATTTACTGTGCCAATAAGCCAGGTTTGCGCGCATTTTGCAAATCGTTCAATGGTCAGATACAGAGCACAGGCAGCGATGTAAAAGTATGTGAGGCAATATTGCCGTTAGTGGATACCGATATGACTAGAGGGCGAGGGAAAGGCAAAATATCTGCAGAGCAAGCCGCAGCGGAAATCCTCAAAGGAGCATTGGCTGGTAAGAAAGAAATCCATATCGGGAAAATGAAACTGGTAATGCAAGCAAGGCGTTTTTTCCCTAATTTGATCGAAAATATTATGCTCAAAGCGTAGAAGAGGGAATGATATGAACGGAAAGCCAACAATCGCTCAACGAGTACTCCGTTGGATGATAAGAAATGGACGCGATCCAAAATCAGTCTATGTTCTGGCTGGCGTTTCAGTGGGGGATTTTTTTGTCCCAGCCCTTCCTACGCAAACGTCGGTGATGCTACTCGCTTGCCTTCAGCCTCAAAAGGCACTGGTCATCGCATTGATGTTTGCTATATCCGCAACTGTGGGGGCGAGTATTTTAGTTGCTCTTGCTGTGTTTTTTGATAGCTATCTACAAAGTGCTATTCCAACCGAGGAGTCGAACCAATACCTAAGTTGGGTAAAATTAAAGGATTACGTGAATCTTTATGGATTGTATGCACTGGCTGCCATGTCTTTGTTGCCGACTCCGCCTAGAAGCATGGTTATATTGAGTTTGCTGTCGGGAATTTCTGGTTACGTTGTGGTCACGACGGTATTTTTAGGTAAGCTGCTTTGGTTTGGCAGCGTAGTCTTCCTTGTTTCTCGTTCGCCAAATTGGTTAATCAAACTGCCATGGATTGGCAGTAAAATGGCTCATTCTATTTCTCAAAAGCAAGCGAAGTTACAGCAAACAGCGACGGGCTTACATGGAGATAGCTAGAATCTTTGGTCAGGAAGCTACGAAAGAATGTCTGAAAAGAAACGCAGCGCAAGTTTTGCGAGCAGTATAATGCTGGATATTTTGTCAGCGGGTTTAAATAAACTGTCACTTCGTGATTTATCTACTTGTTATTCTCACGATAAAGCACACATTCCCCTCGAGACAAAACGTGAGTTTGTTTCTTTTGTCGGTCGTCGCTATGGTCTTCCCATTCTATTGAAGGCGGGTACAGGGGTTTGTGACTTTGTTGATACGCCAATAGGGAAAGCTCTACTCTCTAGAAGTACACCTCATTCTTTGCTTAATAAGTGGCAAAGACTTGAGAAGTATATTCACAGCAATCACTATATTGTGTGCACATTCGGCTCTACTTATGCACAAATATCACATCAATCTAGAGGGGATTCTTCCCCCACTATTGAAGAAGACTTAGCGGTATTAGGTGTGATTTGTGGGCTGATTCATTACATCACCGATTCTTCCGTTACGCTTACTCTAGACGAGAGGGGGCAACATCCTGTATTTCACTACCCTGGTATTGTCACAGATAAGCCTATAGAACATAACGAAGTGTGGTATGTACATTGGTCCAGACATATACCATCATCTGATCTCCCACCTTTGTTGGATATTGCTGAGACAAATGAGTTATCCAGTATTGGTATTGTTGCTCAGACCAAAAAAGCTATTGAGGGTGTTGGACTATTGGAAGCAAATATCCGTAACACGGCGACATTGATGGGGCTCTCAACGCGCAGTTTGCAGCGTTATCTCAACACACATAATGCAAAGTTTGCTTCCGTTTTGCAGAAGGTGAGAGTACATCGTGCGAGTCATTTACTTCTGGAAAATAGTTTGAGCTTTGCTGAGATCGGGTTTGTTTGTGGTTTTTCTGATCAAGCACACTTTAACAGGTTGTTTAAGAAGTGGACGGGAATGTCGCCAAAGCAGTATTGTCAGTTTAAGAGTGACTAACGTTTGTCTTTTGTTGCGTACTAATGAGTCGCAATAATCGAGGCGACTTTGCGGAAATCTCGCTAAGTTCATCAGATATATTAATCTAAAAATCGACGCTATATTCATATTTTGCACTAGTCTCTCAATGTTGATTACACTTTGCGCGAAACAGTTGCGGGATTGATTGTTTTCAAGCTATTTACTGATTTGAACTATTCACAAAACTAATCAATATCAGGTAAAGGTGTGATTATGAAAACAAAAATGTCAGTTTCGGCTCTGTTTATTGCTTCTGCTCTGTCTCTAGGTTTAGCCTCATCCGCGTTGGCTCATGAATACACGCTGTCAGCAGAAGATGCTGCCCGCTACGGGATTAACGTACCTACGATTAAAGTGAATTATGATCTTTTACCGTACCAGCATATTTTGTACGGATTCCAACTGCATGTGGAATTAGACGGTGCAACATTAAACACGACTAACGTAAACACGTTGCGTGACGCGACTCGCCTTTCAACCCACAATATTGTTCGTCCGTATCGTGTTAGTGAAAACAAAATCAGCTATCGTATCTCCGGTGAATTAGATCACCGAGCGGTGAACTTTATCGATTTCACTTTGGATAAGAGTGTACTTTCCACTGATCATGATCTCAGTATTCGTATTCCTGTTGAGATCGATGTGACGCCACCAGATACCCCGCATCTTCTAGCCAATAAAGTCGCGACTCTTAATGTCGATAGCGTTAAAGCGGAAGACTTCCTTATCGATTCTAATCGCACTTTGTATAAGATTACTTTGAATGAGGGGGAGTTTTTACCGGGTTGTGCAGATCCTATTGCTCATAGCATTATTCGAACCAGCAATGTTGAAGGTATGGTCCGAATCTGGAAGAAGACCAACAAGATGGTTGAATTTGTGGTTGAAGGCGGCTACCACACACCGATCGTTGGTAACTGGAACTTCGAACTGGAGCCAAGCACGACAACGTTGAACAAAACCTTATATATCAGTACACCAATTCAGCACTAAAATGGTGAAATGAAATTAAAAAGCACTCATTGTTGAGTGCTTTTTTATGCTCTAAGAAAGGTAAGTTTAGGCGTGTGAGCTTAGTAGGATTAATTCAGCTGAAGGTGCTTTTTCAACAGTGCGATGCGCAAGCAGTGGTGAACGAGCCAGACCACCATTGCGGTTAATGTTACCGCAACAAAAATAGAACTGAAGCGATATAGGATCGAGAATAGGGCATCTTTTTGCTCGGGAACCAAAGAGGTTGTTAAAGGGACTGAGAGTGCCGACATAGCTGAAAACGCAATGGCGGCTTTCACTTGCCCTTTGGTTAGCCAAAGGCAGAATGGCCCCATCGCGATGGTAAAGGCGAGCCAGAACAATAAGCCATTGCTAAACCAATACCCCAAAATAAGTTGAACCCCTAAGCCTGCGATGCAGCCAAGCGCCGTGCCTATGATACGAATTTTCGCCATGCCCACCGCTCCCGCTAACGTCATCGGCGTGAGAATAATTAAGATGGAAGCCTGAGCTGAGAGAGAATCATATAAATCCGCCACTTGAAATAATACAAAGGCGACCATCGCAACCACCCAACCCATGGCGACTTGGCTGATGTAATCAATATCACTTTTAATCGGGGTTGTGACTTCCTCTTGGGATGGGGAGTTTGTCTTTTCGGGAAACAACCAATATGCCCAGGCACAAACAATGATGTTGCTGGCTGCGATAACCCAAAGATTGACGTTAAACTCTTCAATATCAATAAAGCCATAGCTGGCAAAATTGAGCACAATCGATCCGACCAGCAGCCCCATATAACCAAATAAATAGGTTTGCGGCTTCATCATGGCGATGCATTTGAATAGCATCATGATCCCAACTGCCACAGTCATGATCAATGGGTGAAACTGCAAATACTCTAAAATGAAGGTGGCTTGCAGTGTTGTCCATACTGCTGAAAATAAGATGCTGAGCACCATCGGTAGATGGAATTTGTCCATGCGGCCAAGTACAAACAGGGGCAGCATGATGGCAAAAAAGCCATAAGACCAATTGAATAACATGCTCAGAGCAAGGCCTGCTGAGCAACCAAACCAAATACGTAACACTTTCATTTGTTCGTCTTTACCTGCTTAGTAAACATAATGAAGCCAACTAGCTAGATGAACTTGTGCCTCTGCCATTGTTTGCCAAAAAATGCTATTGCTCGGATACAAGACCACGGTAGCGCGAGAGCCAATAAAGAGGGCTGTAGGCAGTGGTTGTTCGCTGGTTAAATTCACGCGAGTTCGTTGTGCATCGCGTACCCAGCGGTTATTTACTTCCACTTTGGTTAATGCCCCATTTGGTGTTTGTTGTGCCGCAGCGACGCCATAATCTCGGCTGGTGAGTGCAAAGTCGTACACTTGGCTAGGTAGTGCATCAAAGGCAATCAATGCTGCATATTGCTCTGTCACTTGGGCCACCGATTTTTCGCGAAAATCTGCAGCTACCCACATTGAAGCGGTTGGAATAAAGGTCAGTAGCGGCATATTGGTATTAGCGGTCGTTCCTTCTTCCAACTGTACGTTGGTCACCACACCATCGCTTGGTGCGACGATTGACGTGTTGGCAAGATCAAGCTGCGCTTTAGCGACCTCATTTAAGGCAAGTCGTACCGGAGTGCTTTGTCCTTTGCCATTGCCTAATTGAGTTTCGATCACTTTTAAGGCTTGTTGTTCTGCTTTTAAAACGGCCCGTGTTACTTGATCTTGGGCGAAAGCGCCATCGAGACTGGATTGTGAGATGATGTTTTTCTTCGATAGAGTTTGTAAGCGTAAGTACTCATGATGAGCGTTATTAAAGGTTGCGCTGGCGCGAGCAATATTGGCCAGTGCCGCATCACGTTGAGAATACAAACTGGCTTCTTTTTCATAAGCAGATTGTAGGGATAACTGAGCTCGCTCGAGTGCAATTTCATATTTGCGAGGATCGATGGTAAACAGCGTTTCACCTTTCATAACCATTTGGTTGTTGGTGACCGTTACTGAGGTGACTTTCCCTGATACTTCTGGTGCAATCTGAACAACGTAGCCTTGTACGCGTGCTTCTGTAGTGAGTGGGACATACCGATCAGCAGCGATGATGTATAAAAATAGAACAATAAATAGGACAATTAGTGTGCGCATCCAATGCTTGAATTTCTGATCAGCCGTCATGATATTTCAGTGTTTAGGGAGGTGGGGTGGAATTATAGAGATCGGCGTCACATTTCGGTAGAATCATAAATACCACATGAGTGAGCTAAAAGTAGGACAATGAAAGCCAGTATTGATGATATCTACCTATTTACCCAAACGGTTTTCCATGGTGGGATCAGCGCGGCTGCTGAAAAAAATCAGCTACAGCGCTCAAAAGTGAGCCGACGCTTACAAGAATTGGAAAAAGCAATGGGATGTCAGTTGTTGATTCGGACCACTCGTACCATTGAATTAACCGAACATGGTAAGCGGTTGTTCGAACTGATGGCGCAGCCAATTGAGCATATTCAGCAAGGGGTTCGCTTGATGAGCCAATATCAACATAAGTTGGGCGGTAAGGTACGCTTGGCGATTCCTGCGGCATTGATGGCATCACCAACGCTTACCGCGATCATCGATGAATATACGTCAAGTTTTCCTGATATCAGTGTTGAAATTGAAAGCCATCAAGAAAGTGTCGATTTAAAGCGGCAGGCGTTTGATATTCAGCTATTACCAAGCATGGTGAAGGTCAATGATGATAGCTATGTACAGTTCAGCTTACTGCCTTATCGAAGCCACTTTGTTGTGGCTAAAAGCTATTTTGATCATCACCCTGCGATTAACTCGATCGAGGACTTAGCCGGCCATCGTTTACTGACCAATCGATATAACGCCGATTTACTCGATCCGTCGCTACCCATCGCATTGCGTTCTGATGATCTCAATTTATTGCGTTCGATGGCGATAGCAGGTAACGGCATCGCTTTTCTTCCCCATGTACACGCCAAGCCAGCCTTAGCTGAAGGGCTGCTGATGGAAGTTCTGCCTAGTTACCGTCATCCACAACAGCACTTAACCTTGATTTACCCTTCAGCGATGTTCTTACCCAACAAGGTCAAAGTTCTGATTGAGCTTTTTCGGGAGAAGTTTGGGTGATTTGATAGTATGTGATTCTAAATGAAAACGGTAGCTTATATATGATTGGTTTTGTTTGACAACTAAATCATATAACTGACTACCGTTGATATTCCCAGTCTGTAGTGAGACTACATTTCAGAGTTTAGAGACCTTCATCGAATAAATAGAAAGGTCTCTAATGATTGTCTAGTGTGGTTATTTAGATGAAGAAATTTGGTTAGACAACTCAAAGTAACGTTGCATGACGGAAATTGAAATAGCATCTTCAACTAATGGGTTTTTAAATTGATCAATATACTTATGTGCATTTTGAATGATTGATTCTGCTTCTTGAGGATTTTTCAAATAATGTTGTATTTTTTCTTCAAGATCCGAGTAGTCTTCTTTTAGTTCAACATAGTGAATGCCGGGTATTAACGTACCTTCCATGAACCAAGTTTCAAATTTTGGTTTGACCATAAAGCAAAGCGAATTAGATGATAATGTCCATTTTAAACTTGTTGCTACATCATTGCCTTCAATTGACAAAATGAATTTATATTGCAATTGCTCCTCAATCGACAATTTGCCTTTTTGCCATGGTACGTTTTCAATAGGCTTGTTAGTCTGCCCAACATTACATAGAGAATTTAGATAGTACTCTTGAATAAAACGCTTGCGATGCTCTTGATAAGCAGCCCCTCGCCAAACAAGTAAATCTTTCTTTTGGCGATATGTGTAGGGATCGTTTATAAAATTGAAGTGTCGATTTTTATCTAGGTTTATAAGAACAGCATTGCGATTATCACCTTCGATAGGGCGAGCCTTAACAAAATATGGATAAGGTTCTAAATAAGTTTCGTCACCAAAACGGTGATTAAACTTGAAGTGCGAAGGGAAGTATTTGAGATACTGTTTTAGATCGTAGTAATAAGCACTAGGTTTTTCATTCTTAAATTCTCCAATTTTCTTTGCATTCTTTTCGACAGAGAATTCGTGATTCATATTGAAGTAATAATCGACTCTTTTTCTAATGAGTGATTCATCAATAGACTTAAGTATGTTCTCCTTCCTTTTCGTGAAAAAATAAGATGGTATTAACTCCCTTAAAATGGCTTGTATATAGAAAATGTGTTTTGAAGAACTAGAGTATGAAGATGAAAATACCATAAATACTTAAGCTAATTAGCTAAACCCATAATGTGTGGTTGATCACAGAAATTAGCGCAAGTGTACTACAGGTTTGTCGAATTATCTCGTAATTTATCATTCTGAAAGTGTGAACTTATTTTGGGTAATTTTACTAGAGTTTTGATGCATTCTCACCGGGCACAAATTCCCATTTTGCTACGGGGCGTAAGATAAGCATCACGGAGTCTTGATGGAATAGAGTGGCATAGTCGGAAGCGATGGCTTCAACGTCTGTGATTTGTTGCTCGGATAATACAATGGTAACGATCTTGGCACGCTCTGGTTGCCCCTGCCAAAATCCCATTGAATCGGCGATATTATAACCATCAAAACGGGGCGTGATGTGATTATCTATAAAGTTGTTCCATTCACTTAATGAAATAGCGTGGCCACTGGGGATCGACATGCCAAAGAAGAGTTGAGCATGGAATATCTGTGTTTTCTGCCGACTCTCTACAACAAGGTTCGCCAGTTTATACCATAAGCGATTCAGCCCTTTTCGTGTTGTAGACGCTTGCTTCTCAATAGGAAACGCAGTGCTTTCGATTCGTTTTAGTGAGTTTTTGAGTTGCAGGCTCAAGCTAGATACCCCTCAAATTGCCACGTTGACGTCCACATTCCATTTCCCATTGCACGCCGTATTGATCGCGCCAATAGAAGAATGACATCGGAAATGGTGACAGAAGCATAGGTGGTGTTGTTTCATCATCGCTATGTCCGTCTGGGTAGCGCACAATTTCAACACCAGGTTGGTCTTTTAAATAATTGAACGCAGCCATAATATCGCTCACTTCGAGTGCGGTATGACGGATACCTCCCATATCGTTGGTGTTTTTGATCGTTATTGATTGTTCACCTTTTGGAGTGTGGTAACACATTAACTCTAAATACAAGCCTGCGTTTGGGTGGTGTAGGAAGCGAATATCCACCTCGACTTTGCCATCCAAAAAGCCGGCGTCTTTAGCAAATGAGGCGAGTGTGAGGTGAGGGTAGTCCATGATGGTGCCATCAGAGTCGAAAGCTTGTTCGAAGCCGAGTGTTCGTTTGTAAAACGCGGTCGCCTTTTCGACATCATCAACCACAATATTAAGATGGGAGACCGACGTGACGTACTTGGAGGGGTCATTTGGGCTAATGATATTATTGATCAGCGATTGTGAAAAACTCTGTTTAGCCTCCTCTACAAGGTCGGTGCACACCATAGCGGTAAAGCGGCTTTCTACATTGTCACTGGCGATTAAATAGGGCTTGTAACTATTGCTCTGTCCAAATTGGTGTGATTTCGTATCATCTTCAGCAATGGTAATTTCTACGCTGACTTGCTGAGATTGGAATTGATTTGGGTTAATAATATAGCTAGCTGCAAGCGCATCGAATGGGTTAAATCCCTGCGCACCAAAATCCTCGCACCACATGTTTAACCACGGTTGGCTATGTTGGTTTAGATAGCGCCCCACATTCGGATTCGCCTTCAGTGCATCGAGATCCTTGCCCGTTAACCAAAATTTATTGGCTAGCTCAAAAGGAATGAAGACAAGTGGAATATCATTTTCTAACAGAATACGAAGCGCATCTGGGTCCAGCTCGAAGTTAAGGTCGCGAAATGGAGTGGTTTGTTTTGACCCAGCTATAAAGTGACAGTTGGCACTACTGCGACTAGCAACCAGCACGACTTGTTCAATACGTTCGATGAGCTCAGGATGCAGCAAAACAAAAGAAGCAATGTTAGTGGCAGGGCCAATTGCCGCGATCGTTACAGAGCCTGTTTGTAGAGCTTTGGCGAGTGCGTTGGTCGCCTCGTTGGGTTGTACGTCATTGATATTAAGAGGCTGATGTGCGCCTTTGGTCACAGGGAGAGCGATTGGACCAAATCGATTGGAGACGATTTTGGCTAATTTGAATGCGCTATCGGTATCGGTGTTACCGAACACGCTACTGACCCCAACCACTTTTAAATTTGGCGCATTAAACAGACTGAGCATGGCGTAAGCATCGTCAACATCACAAGGTGTACCCGTTTCAGAGGCAAGACCAATCGAGATATCGGTATCAATCCAAACGCGTTTCTTGTCTAGAGCATCGAGGATCGTTTTTGTTACTAGCTTAACTGACGCTGGGTTTTGTCCAGTGATAAGTCCCTTTTCACAGACCACAAAAGACGCATTTGGTTGCTCAGCATCGAATCGAGCGCCACTTTTTACCAATTCATCTTCGATATGGTAAGGAAGTGCTTGGATATATTGTGGCGGGGTGAGTTGCTCTTCTGCATCGGTAAATGAGGTTAATTTGAGTCCCTCAACGAGTGGTGAACCATTTGGCTTTTTCGCTGAAAGTAAACCCGTTGGGCCATGGCAAACTGAACCAATCAGTTTGTTGTCGGCATAAAACTCACTGACGATTCTCGCCAGTCCTTTACTCTCCTTAAAATCCCATAGTGTTCCGTGACCACCACACAGAAATAGAGTGGTATATCCACCAGTGCGAATGGTTTCAACGCAAGGGGTATTTTCCAGCAGACTCATTGCAACCTTGGATTGAATGAATCGAGCCACCTCTGGGCTAACAAATTCACCTTGTTTACTCAGTGGATCGGGAAGGGCACCACCACCTTGAATTGAGGCAATAGTTATCTCGTAGCCGGCATCATAAAACCCCCAAAAAGGGGTGGCGAGCTCATCAAACCAAAATCCAGTTTTCTTTCCTGTATCACCCAGTTCAGTGTGGCTTGTGACAATTAATAGCGCTTTTTTTGCGTGACGGTTATTACTCACTCCTTGAGTAGAATACATTGGGATACTTCCTTTAATGCTTATTATATTTTAATGATGACTTGGTTTCGTCCATTGTGTTTGGCTTCATATAACGCCTGATCGACCCGATTTAAAACCGTGTCTATAGAGTCTTTAAGCTGACAAGATGTCACCCCTACACTCACGCTGACGTTACCTGCTTCCAATAAGTCAATTTTTGCCATATTGCGTCGGATTCGTTCAGCGCGCTCGGCGGCGAGTTCAATATTGGTTGAGCACAGAACGATGAACTCTTCACCTCCCCAGCGTCCTTGGATATCACCCGGTTGGGTTGAATTAATGATGGTATCGGCAACATTAACAAGTACCTTGTCGCCCATGTTATGACCATAGGTGTCATTAATGGCTTTAAAGTGGTCGACATCCAACATCAGAACGCAAATGGTCTGGCTGCTTTCTGTCAGAGAATCGATAGCTTGATCTATATGTTCTTCCACATAGCGTCGGTTATAAAGGCCGGTAAGTTGGTCTGTCGTGGAAAGCTTGTAGAGAGAAGCATTTTGCTCTGTTAATGTGTCGTTTGCGTCATGCAGCGCTTGAGTACGCTCTTGAACAATGGCTTCTAGATTTTGGTTTAAACGGGCAAGATCTTGATAAATAGTGGCATTTTCGAGCGAGATGGCCGCTTGAGAGGCGATGATTTTCAATGTCTGTACTCTGTCGGCGTGGAAAGCATCGGCCATGTGATGATTCTCCAGATAGAGCATGCCCGACATTTTTTTGCCGCGTAGAATCGGTACGCATAATACCGAAATACCTTCTTTTGCTGCTAAGTATGGGCAGCGGTCAAATTGTTCGTCGTGATTGGTTGGGGTGTAAACCACGGCTTCACCAATATTTACCACATAACGAATGACGGCATGTGAAAATATGACATCCGTAATACCTGGTGAGGGAGAATTTGAATTTGAATTTGAGTGCAGAGGCGAATCTTCAGAGCAACTTACTCTGCTACCGACGTTATTCCCAAAGGTTAAGTCTTCTACGATCAATTCGTCATAGTCGTATGAGGATTCAATTTGATGGGTCACAAGAAACTCGCCGTTTTTCTCCAAAAGCAGTAACCCACGCGTTGCTCCTGCATTTTCAACCGCTAAACTAAGCAGTTCTTCCGCGAGTTTCTCAATATGGATATGTTGCGAAACGGCTTGTGAAGCTTTCACGACGGAAGCCATATCAAGAGTGGCTGAGAAGTCTTCTGTCCCTAATGTTGAACTAATCGCGGTACTTAGTGGTTGGGGTTGCTTATCTCTTGCAGATTGAAGATCAGGATAGTGCTCAATGAGTGAATTAACTTTACCGGTCGCTCCCCATTGCTCGTAGCCTGCTAAGGCGCGGCTAAAATAGGTATTGGCTTGATACGTTTTGTTCTGCTGTTGCCAAAATAGTCCCGTGAGTTCGTCGGCTAAAGCCGCATCGAGAAGAAATCGTGATTCGAGGGCGTTATCTCTTGCCTGTTCAAAGTAGTCAATGGCTAACATCGGCTGATTATTAAGCCTTGCGATTTCAGCTTTTAACAATAGGTACTTGTGTCGATAGTTAGTAGGGCAGAGATCGGCCCAAAGTTCAAATCTAGCTAAAATGCCTCTTATCGACGTTAGCAAATCTTCCCGTTCTTGACCGATTAACGAACTGCAATTGGCAGTCAGGTGTAGCCCAGTATAGAGATAACTATCGACCAAAATAATCTGTGCTTGTACGGTATTCTCTATGACGGGAAGCCATTCAAGCAACTGACTTGTTGGTTGAATTTCCCGAGCAAGTAGTGTGGCTCGTAAAACCGAGTAGACAGTGTGACCAAAAAAGAAAGGGGCGTCTTTAAAAGCAGCCAAGGTGTCAGAGGTCGAAAACTGGTCATCGTCAAGAGAGGAGAATCGGTGGGTTTCTCCTTTTAGATGGCGTAGAGGCTGATTGACAATGATGTTGAGTAAATCAGCCATGTCATTCAATCGGTTTGAAGAAAGGTAGCTTAAACTATCTTCAGCTTGTGATTCGACAGCCTTTAAGTGCGCGCCTGATGCCAATAATAAGTGAGGAAGTTGTAGAAACACCCAGCCAGCATAGGGAGAACCCGATTCCTGTGACAATTTTGACGCTTCAAACCAATAGTGATAGCTCGAATTTAGTGGCGCCAACCAGTGATTAATTCCCAACGAAAAGACATGATAAGTGTAGTTTTTGAATGCTGGATTTTGATACTTATCTGCTAATTTTATCGCTAAGCTGCCAATCGCGTGGCCTTGTTGATACTCACCACTAGAGCATAAAACGGTCGCGTAGTTGATGTAACCAACAGATGTAATAGGGCAGTTTCCTCGTTCAATTGAAATCCGAGCGCTAATGGCAGCCGCAACGGCAATGAGTGGTCCTTTCCCAAGTAGATAGGCGTCACCGAATAGGTCAAACAGCAATTCTTGAGTGAGCATGAATTCTGCGTCATCGATTTCGGGCTGTATAAATAGCGTGTCTAGTTCGGTTTGTAGGAGTTGAGCTTCTATTTGCTGTTTTTCACTTGCAAACAGTGCCAGTAGCGCTTCATCATTGTCTGGTAAATGAATGCCAAGCAGTGAAAGAGCTTCGCATTCAAACTCGACAGATTTTTGATATAAGCCTTGGTGATGGTACTGTTTTGCTTGAATTGTCGCGAGGCGCAGTTTATCTCTTTTGTTTTTTAACGTCTCTCTAAGCTGCATGTACAACGTTTCAGCTTTCTCAAATTTCGCCACTAAATAACACGCTTGGGCATAAGCTAAATTCACTTCAACAGAAATGTCATCAGCGACGTTTTCGCGGTTAATCGCGACTAATTGATATGCATTATCTAAACAGGAGTATGCCACGCTATACGCCGCTGACTGATTGGCTTTTTTGCCCGCTCTTAGATTCAGTTTTATCAGTGTTAATTGTTGCTCACTATTAGCATTACTGCATCCTTGATTGAGATGTTCAACAGCATCAAACAGTTTATAGTCACAGTGTTGCTGTTCAATTTGGCTAAGTAAACATTGACCGATTTTCCAGTGCAAATTGACTTGTTGTTGGTCAGAAACGCTGGTGTAGGCGGCTTGTTGAATTCGGTCGTGAGCGAAGCGAAGTGTGATATCGGGTAATTGACCGTTTGTTGCAATGGTATGGAGCTCAAAATCATCGTCTAAAGGCAGCAATAGCCCTTGAGTTACGATTGGTAATAGAGCCGTCGCGACCGAATTTGTTGGCAATTGGGCTAAATTCGCCAATAGTTTGAGGCTAAAAGTATTGCCGATACAACTGGCTAGTTGCAGCAGTTCAAACGTGCTCATCTCCAATTTGTTCATATAACTTTGTAGCATCGAAACGGAGTTTTCCGCCTTAGCTAATTTGGCAACTTGCTCTTTATGCCAGTTCCAGCTCTTCTGCTTGTAGTCAAAATACAAGTGCCCCTTATGATGAATAGTTGACAGCATGGTTTTAAAAATCAATGGATTACCATTGGTTCGTTCAAATAACATCTGGTTGAGTTGCTTTGCATCTGATGGGGGTAACTCGACCGCATCATTGAGTATGTTGTGCAGAGTCGATGCAGAAAGTGCAGACAATTCAATACTGCTTATGTTCGGACAACTTGCTTTGATCCCCGGCATTGCGATTGCGAGAGGATGAGTCTCTGCAACTTCATTGTTGCGATACGCGCCGATAATCATCAGGGAAGAGTGGCTGAGTGTCGGTGCCATTGCTTCTAGCAGTGTAAGGCTTGGAGGATCAATCCATTGCAGATCATCAATAAACAGGACGATAGGTTTACCAGCCGCTCCAAGACTGGTCAGTAGATTTTGAAAGGCAGTATTGAAGCGAATCGATGCAGCTTCCATAGAGAGTTCTTGCGGGGATGGCTGTTCTCCAATTAACCAAGCTAGCTCAGGCAGAGCATCGATCACGACTTGTGCGTTGGCCCCTATACCACTAAGGATCTTTTGCCTCCAAAATTGCACGGTTTCGCCATCTTCCGCCATGACTTGTTTGATAAAACCTGACAGCGCTTGCAAGATTGCAGAGTAGGGTTGGTGACGTAGAACTTGGTCATATTTTCCGCTGGTGATATAGCCGCCTTGTGCGGAGAGTGGACGGTAGAGTTCACGAATTAGTGAGGTTTTGCCAATGCCGGAATGACCGGAAACAAATAAGAGTTGTCCATTACCAAGGCTAGTTTGGTGGAATGCATCGAGAAGCTGTTTGGTTTCTTTTTCTCGCCCATATAGCTTTTCTGGAATTAAGAACCAGTCATGTTGTTCTTGGCTAGCGAGTTCAAAATCATCAATGTCGCCGCCTTGCATCCAATTATTCAAGCAACGCTCTAAATCTGCATCAACCCCTTTGGCGCTTTGGTAGCGAGCATCGGGAGATTTCTTCATCAGTTTATTGACTATTTTTGACACAACGCGGGGAACGCTTGGTTGAACTTGATAAATGGGTGTCGGTTCTAAAGCAATATGACTATGAATAAGTTCATTGTTATCTTTTGTCTCAAACGGTAAACGTCCGGTAAAGAGTTCATACAGTAAGACGCCTAATGAATAAAAATCGGTGCGAAAATCAAGCCCGCGATTCATGCGTCCTGTTTGTTCAGGAGACATGTAAGCTCTTGAACCTTCGATGAACTTAGGGTTGATTACAGTTCGAGACCTATTTGGAAACTCAAGTGAAGAGCAAAAATCGATGAGGGTGACATTACCGCTATCACGGTTAATGAGCACATTGCCTGCTGAAATATCCCGATGGCAAAAGCCTTGTTGATGTAATAAGGCAATCAGTTTGGTGACTTTGGTGCTGATTTTGAGCGCGGCCGAGAAAGAGATGGTGTTGTGCTTAATATAATCACGTAAAGATTCTCCTTCGACCCATTCTCTGACCAGAAAAGCGCTATTTTTAGCTTCAATATAGTCGAGTGCCAATGGTAATCCATTACCGTCGAGTGCCGAGAGAATCAGGTATTCGCGCTTTAATGCCGCGAGTTGATGGGGGGTTGGAAAGGCACTGGCGGGTGTTTTAAGCGCAACGCCAACCTGATCTGCCGTTCTTTTCGCCCAGTAGACGTAATTTTGATGACCTCGATAAACGAGCTCTATCTGTGAGAATCCCTCTAACAGCATGCTTTCTCATCCTTGACAGTTTGCTTCTAATTCCAAAGACCGATAAATTTTGTTTGTTATTATTTTGATCTACCACCTTAATCGATATGTTTAATATCATCAATAATCGACATTCCATTAACAAGTATTTATCTAATCGATCGCATTTTTGTGATTTATTATTTGTCGCTGCTTAGGAATGACGGCTTGTCAGTTCGAGAAGAAAATCTGTTATGCGTGGGATAAATCGCGGGCATTTGCAGTGAACGCAAGCTAATGAGATGCTCACTGCAAATAGAGGAAATATTTAGACTATTGGTGTTATTTTTGCAGCCTAATTATGCATGTTTTTTGGTGATCTTTCTCTTGTTACCCACCAACAAAGCAGTGAGCCGAGAGTGACCATAGCCACACCTTGCCAAAAGCTTTGGCTTAAAGCGACACCGAGCAATATGGATGAAAACAGAGCTGAAAAAATAGGGGTGAAGTAAGAGAGGGTTGCGAGAAAGACCATGTTCCCACCCACGATGGCAATATTCCACAACCCGTATCCGCCGGCCATAAGAAAGGCCGCTGAGGCAAGATAGCTAAGGCCTTGCCAAGAAAAGCTGATTGCGGGCTCATCACTGGCTGCATACTTCACCCATAGCGATAGCGCCGTCGCAATAAAAAACACCGTAATGGCATTGTGTTTTGATTGCTGTCTTTTGGTTAGGTTGCAATAGCAGGCCCAAATAATGGCGCCGCTAAAGGCCATTAGGTAGACCAATGGGTTAGTACCGATATTGGCACTAAGCTGCTTAAGCGATAAACCATTATCACCACTGACGGTCCAAGCCACGCCAATAAAGGCGAGGGTAATGGCTGGATAAAGTAGCCAGTTTGGTTTTTTGTTGCTCCCTAGAACTGCAAATAATACCGTTAAAGCAGGCCATAGATAGTTGACGATGGAAACTTCGATTGCTTGGGCTCGAGAGTTTGAATAACCCAGTGACAGTGCTAGGAATATTTCATAGCAGACAAAAAGTGCGCCGCCCATCAGTAGATAGCGAGTGGAAAAGTACGAGAGTTTTGGAATTCCCACTACGCAGAGCAGAAATAGCGAACTAAGAGAGTAAAGTAGTGCACTGCCACCAATTGGGCCGAAGCTTTCCGTGACAAGTCGCGTACTGGCAAGTAAGCAGCTCCAAAATAAAATGGCAAGACAGCCGTAGATGGTGAAACGGATTTGAGATGAAGCCTTCAATGTTAGAGCCTAATAGCGAGTAATCGTTGGATAGCGCATAGAGTAACGTAAAATTTGAGAGGCTCAATATAAATTGCATTCATCAAGACAATATCCTCTTGACTGGTGTTTATGGAGTGGCGTCAATAACGAGCTTGAATGAAATATAAGAATCCAGCCGACATCGGGTATGGAATGTCGCTAAACTAAGCTTTTGTCGTTGAGCTAATATATTAAACAGGATAACCGCATCACAATGGGGTGGTTAAACGATTTATAGTGAACGTTTTATAGTGAACGTTTGATGCTTGTTTGTCACAAGCTGAACGCGGCAACCTTCATAACAGTGAAAAGATAGGCCTAGTATGCAATCAACTCAATTACCTGCAGATTTTCCACATCATCTATTTGAACAAAAGTGTTACATCAATGGTCAGTGGGTAGAGAGCGATGATGGAGATTGTGCGGTATTGAACCCATCGTCAGGGCAAGTGATAGGTCATGTTCCTAATTTGGGTGAAAAGTACGCCAAGCAGTGTATTGATGCAGCCCAGCAGGCGTTTAGCCAATGGAAACTGACCACGGCTGATCAGCGCGCGCTGTTATTACGCCATTGGTATGACTTGATTATCAAACACAGCAATGCATTGGCGATGATTTTAACCCTTGAGCAAGGCAAACCTTACACAGAGGCTCAAGGAGAGATCGCTTATGCGGCCAGCTTTGTGCTTTGGTATAGCGAAGAAGCTCGCCGTGCTTATGGTGAAGTGATCCCAAGTCATCGCAGTGATGGAAAAATCATTGTAACCAAAGAACCGATAGGTGTGGTCGCGGCGATTACACCATGGAATTTTCCAGCCGCAATGATCACGCGTAAATGCGCACCCGCATTTGCCGCGGGTTGCTCGGTTGTGTTGAAGCCTGCACCAGAAACGCCATTTACGGCGTTGGCATTGGCGAAGCTTGCCGAGGAAGCTGGATTCCCAGCTGGATTGTTGAATGTCATTACCGGTGATGCAATCGCGATTGGCTCGGTATTAACCAGCGATAAGCGTGTGCGTAAGGTATCGTTTACTGGATCAACTCACGTCGGTAAAATTTTGATGAATCAATCGGCCTCGACGATCAAAAAGATGGCGCTTGAGCTTGGTGGTAATGCGCCATTCATCGTATTCGATGATGCTGATCTTGATGCGGCCGTTGACGGTATCATGGTGGCGAAATTCCGCAATGCGGGGCAAACTTGTGTGTGCGCTAACCGCATTTTTGTGCAAGATTCGGTCTATGATCAGTTGGCAGCAAAACTGGTCGAAAGAGTACAAACATTGAAAGTCGGAGATGGTTTTGGTGAAAACGTCTCTATTGGTCCGTTGATAAATGCAGCAGCCGTGGAGAAGGTTAAACGCCATGTCGATAATGCGCTCGGGTTAGGTGCAAAATTGCTTTGTGGTCGGTTGCCTGCAGACGATTCTTTGTTGGTTGAGCCTTTTGTTTTAAGCGATGTGTCTGATGCAATGTTGGTCGCGAGCGAAGAAACATTTGGCCCACTAGCCCCACTGTTTCGCTTTACTGATGAGGCTGAAGTCATAAATCGTGCTAATCAAACGGAATCAGGTCTTGCTGCTTACGTATATACACAATCATTAGGTCGCTCATGGCGAGTCTCGGATGCGCTAGAGGTTGGAATGGTTGGGATTAATGAAGGATTGATCTCAACAGCTGCCGCCCCTTTTGGTGGAGTGAAAGAGTCGGGCTTGGGTCGAGAAGGTTCTCGTCATGGCATGGAAGAGTTTTTGGAAATGAAGTACCGCTTAATGGGTGGGCTCCATCAATGATATGCCCAGCTTATTTACTATAGTGATGATTTGTTGTTTATTTGTTTAGCAAATTGGTGAAATTGTTAGCAGTGCACGAGTAAAATAAAACACCATTACCTACTATGGCTAGGTGAGGCATCGTTGATGCAATGATCTTTTGGGTTTCAAGCATTGAATTGGTCGAATACAACAATACGTTTCGCCATATTCAGTGCTTGTGCTTATTCGTAAGTAAAATATAAATACTGACCAATGGAATTGCGATTAAGCAGCATTACAAGGATATGGACATGAAACATTTGGCAATGGCGGTTGTCGTCAAACAAGGGAAAGTCTTGGTGCAAAAACGCTACCGCGTTGAAAAAGGTATGGTGTTGGAATTTCCAGGCGGAGAAGTTGGGGAAGAGGAAAGTGGCACTAATGCTGCAGCGCGAGAACTTGCCGAAGAAACCGGATTGTCGGATCTCAAGCATGCCGCCACTTACACCAAAGTCAATGATTATGGTGGTCGTATCTACTTCGTGGTATTTCGTGCTAATCCAAATGATGAGCCCCAAGTTATCGAGCCTGCTCGTCAACAACAATTCATGTGGTTTGAACCGGCCAAAATCCCGTTGGATGATTTCTATCAAGCCGATGTTGAGTTTATCACGTCACAGCTCAAGCAATATGCGTTGTCGCCAACATTAGTCTAAATGTGATTATTGCTTCGTGGGTCAGTGTTTTTGAGAGGCCTTGAAAAGAAAAAAGCCAATCACAATAGGTGTGATTGGCTAAATTTAGTGTGAACAAATTAGGTTCACTAACAACGTCAGTTGGCTAGGTGACCCTCGGCTTAAAAAGGGTCATTTTTATTAATGCATGATGCGTGCCACTTTTTAATGTGCCTTTTTGTTCATATGCTCGCGTTTTTCCATCAATTACCATTGCTATTTTTGCATATTGCAAATGCATTTTGCTAATTAAGCAAAAATGCTATTGATAATCCAGATATTAACTGGTCTTTCATCGAACTAAATTGAGTAGAAAAAATACAATTGGGACTTCATACGGATAATGATGCCACGTATTGCATCGAGAAAGTTAAGAAAACCGATTGGTTTATCAGCACTGACCCATGCTAATCCAACAGAACCGACAGGAATATCATAATCTTGCGGTTCTTCAATTTTTAAACGAACAAAGTGATGCTTGTTTTGCAGATTATTACCTGTCGTTGCACGAACCGATTGGTCCAGCCCGAGTAGATTACTTTGTGCTTCACCAGTTGCTTCAACGATACCTTCAACATGCGCGGAAAAGATTTTGCCTGGGTAAACAGATGAGGAATACTCCGCTGCTTGGCCTGGTTTAATGTTACGAATCGCTTGATGATTAACACGCATGAGTACGTATTTTTCGTTCGTGTACATTTGTAGACGGGGCACCATCGAGACTCGCTGACCTTCGCGTAAAATGAAGTTAGTGACAAATCCATCCGTCGGAGCATGCACTTTGGTACTATCTAAATCCCATTTGGCTTTCGCGACATTCTGTTGTGCTGAGTGCCAATCAGCAGTGCGGCTTTCAATCGATAACTCACTTTTGACGATGGCGACTTGTGCTTTTTCTAGTTCGACCTGTTTGGTCAATATTTGTGACTTAATGGTTTCAATATAATGACCCGCTTTGATTACCGCAGTGTTTTGCTTATCGATATCACTCTCGGTAATGGTGTTCTGCACAACGCTATTTTGTTTCTGGTAACGAGAGAGAGTATTTTTTTGCAGTTGGTAATCTGCTCTTGCCGTTGCCAGTTGGGCTTCACTGGTGTGTAGATCTTGTTTAATCGACTGATAGCTTGCTTGCGCTGTTTTAACGTCTTGCTTAGCCACGTTGAGAGCTACTTGGGCTGCTTGTTCAGCGACTTGCGCTTGGCTGTAGGCGATTTGGTATTGGGTATCATCAATTTCATAGATCAACTGTCCTTTTTCAATGGTTTGATTAGGTTGAATATAAATTTGAGTGACTTTGCCTTTGACATTCGGGGAGTCAGGACGCAATTGGATGTGTGGTGACTGCACCAGCGAACCTCCGGAAAGGTCCATCGGTGCGTAGTTAATCAGCCCAACCCAAACGAACATCAGCCACCCACCACCACCTAAATAAGCAAAAGATTTGGTGTAGGTGTTCCAAGGCATGCCGATAAAACGCAATAAATAGATGAAAAGAGCCCAGACAGCTAAACCTTCTAGCATGTTTTATCCTCATTATTGGTTGTATGTGATGGTGCATGACGCCATGTATCGCGCAAATTGATGATCGCTTTTTCCATATCGACAAATGCTAAAATGACCGCAACGACCCATACCCAATGCCAAATAAACCCAATCCACGTGAGTGCAGTAATTAAGCCAATTTGATGATGTTCTTTACTGTGAGCTTTGCTTATTGGGAGTTCATGAAAGCGCCAAAAACCATAAGCGGCGGCGGCAACGGTGCCGACAAGTACAATGGTAGCGACAACATGCAATGCAGTATCAGCGCCGGAGCCAACAAATGGCACACTTAATAAACTCATTTTTACCTCTCTGTTATTTCTCAGAAAGGATTGTGATCTATATTTGATTAATTCCTTAAAATGTGACAGATTTAATCAATTGTCGTTGGTTATTGACTAAATCTGAGATGAATAAAGTAAGGTTCATACGCGCACTCGGCTTGAAAAGTGTGCATAATCAAGTGCGACGACGTTATGGGCTAGAGCCTAATGCTCTGGCAATTCCAGAATCGGCGCTCAATAACCCAATGACACTGATCCCAATATCTGAAGTTAATTTATGGTATCAAGCGTTAGAGAAAGTAACGGGTAACGTCGATATCGTACTCGAAGTGGCAAGTGATATTAAACCTGATGAGCTGGGTGCGGTTTCTCGTTGGCTTCTATCAGGAATCGATCTTGCTTCCGCTATTCGTCGTTTAAATTACGGCATCGGTAGTCTGCAATCAGGGGCTTTCCTTTCCGGTACGCAAAGCGGCCACATTATTAAATGGGTTTATCAAAATCCGTTTATTGATCCTCATAATAAAGTTCATGATGGTATGCGAGCTGCGATATTTATGACTAAATTAATTCGTCATTATGTCGGAGAGCAGTTTTCGCCAATGCGAATCATGATGCCAGGCATACGACAAAATGACGCTAAATATAAGCAATATTTTGGCTGTGATATTGGTTGGAATCACTCAAAAACAGAAGTGTGGTTTCATTCCGATCTGCGTATGGCTACGCAATCGATGCGCCCATATCGCAGCAATCAATCGTTAGCGATGAATTTTACCGACCTCGATGAATTTCTAAACATGCCAGAACCGGATGATGAGATAAAGGTTATCTATGAGGTGATTAATTATAGCTGCCATTACGGTTTTCCAACCGTAGAGAAGGTATCAAAATTAGTTGGTTTGTCATCACAGCAGTTCCAACGACGCTTGCATGCATTGGGAATGAACTTTACCAATGTGATGGGCTATGTGATGAGCAACATTGCGGTTGATATGATGGTGAAAGGTGCGACAGTTGATGAGGTTGCCGCACGTCTTGGATACCTAAATGTCGCGAGCTTTAATCGTATGTTCAAAAAGCAGCGAGCATTAACCCCTAAGCAGTTTATTCAACGTTTACAAGAGCTAAACTAAACATTACTTATTGGCAATAGGCTCGGGTTGGGATATTTCGTTGGGATTGATTTTGTACATCAATAGCGCAAATAAGCCAACCGCATACAACATTGACCAACCTAATAACGCGAGCATGATGGCACACGTAATTAGGGCAATTATCGCCAGTAATCGCGCGAACCCTTGCAGCAGTTTTACCGCGGCGAGCATCGCCATGAGATAGACCAGAATAAACACACCATTGGCGAGCTTAACAAAAAACTCTAAGTCTAATTGGGTTAGTTCACCAACGATGCATGAGAGCAGTAGTACACCTCCGACCGCGAACGTTGCATTAGCCGGTACGCCTTTAGTCGACAGATTGGCAAGACGACTACTTGGTGTGTACTCTCGCGCTTGCGCCCAAACCATACGGGCGAGACTTTGCGTGTATAAGTTGATGCTGGCAAAGCACGCGACAAAACCTAATGCACTGATCCACGGTTTGAATGTGTCATTAAACAGCAGTTGTGCAAGGTAGGGAATTGACCCCGTATCAAACTCGTTACTGCCGTAAGCATGGTATTTTATAACGACCACAGAACAAGCCCAATAAGCAGCACCTGCGATGCCACAACCGACCAAGATAGCGATTGGAAAGTCACGCTGAGGGTTTTTAAATTCTTCTCCCATATGAGCAAATGCTTCAATCCCAACAAAACACCAAAACATCACCGCTAGCGCACTACCAATCATTGGCAAGTCTGACGGCGAGATTGTTGGCATAACAAGATCTTGTGGGGAAATAGTGCCAAACCACCATAATGTGGCGACAAGCATAAAAATACCCAGAGCAATGAGAGTTTGTAGTTGGCCTGAAGACTTTGCGCCGGACAAATTGACGACGACGAGTAAGAACACGGTGAAGGTTTGAGCCAAAAGGGGGCTATTGAGTTGTGTGGGTAACAATGGTTGTAGAAAACCTGCGGCCAGTGCAATCGCCGCTGGGACACCGACCGGAATAACACTCAGAAACAACCAAGCAATGCTTTTTTCTAGGCGGCGATTAAACGCCTGACGGACGAAAAAAGCAGTACCTCCTGCGCTGGGATATCGCTTACCTAATTGAGCAAAGGTGAGGGCGATGGGGCAGATACCAATCAGTAAGAGTAGCCATGACCACAATGATAGTGAGCCTGCGATCCCTGCAGCCAGCGCTGGCACCATGAAAAGACCTGTGCCAAGTAATGTGGTTGATAACTGCCCTATGCCGGAGATAAGGGTTATTTCCTTTTTCAATTGTGCCATCGCTTGTTCATTGACTCCTTGTCGTGGGCAAAGCAGAAACAGATAATCTTGGGATAGAAAGGTTATTTGAAGATGATGAAATAGCTTACGCGGTATTACCACTAAGATCACTGCGCAAACTGTTCGTCTTTGGTGTCACTTTGACGTATTTTTCGATAAAAAAAGCCACAATGACCGTTAGATTACACAGAAAGATCGGGTATTATCATTTGAATTCAACACGGATTAGTTGGGCTATTACTAGGAATCATATGGATCAGTTTGACGAAAAAATTCTTACCCTGCTGAAATCGAATGCACGTTCACCGATTAGTGAACTGGCGAGACAAGTGAACCTGTCGCGTTCGGCGGTGACGGCGAGAATCCAAAAGCTCGAAAAGGACGGTATGATATTGGGTTACCATGCCAATATTAGAAAGGTGGATAATCAGCCGAAGATTAAAGCCTATTTGGCATTGAAGTTTGACACGTCGAGTTCGACCAAACACTGTGAATCTTACGCGGCGCAGTTTTATCAGATTGATGGGATAAAATGGAGCCACGCGATCAGTGGGGAGACGGATATGATGCTTTATGTTGAAACCGAAACGATGGAAAGTCTAAACAATATTCGCAATCAACTGCACGCCATTCCTGAATTACGTCATTTGACGACTCACACTGTATTAACCGAGTTCTTCAATACTTTACGCCATGATTAATCATATTAACTTAAACCTGCTGCGCTCATTGCAAGTCCTACTTGAAGAGTGTCATGTTAGTCGCGCTGCGCAGCGACTTAATATCACTCAATCGGCAGTCAGTCGGCAGCTCGCTCAATTACGCACCTTATGTGATGATCCTCTATTGGTCCGAAATGGTAATGTATTGGTTGCGACACCAAGAGCTCAAGTATTATTGAGTCGCGTTAATTCACTATTAACGCAGGCGGATGAGTTGTTTAGTGACATACCGTTTGTACCTGATATTTGGCAGCAAGAGTTTGTGTTTTCCTCTAGTGATTATGTGGCGCAGTTTATCGTCCCTGAAGTGGTTTCCTTGCTGAGCCAACAAGCCCCGCTTGTCGATTTGACTTATCGACTATGGCAGCCTGATTATCTGACACAAATACAATCGACGGGCATTGATCTGGCATCGACGATGCTAGCACAACCACCGGAACAGCTTTCAAGTATCCTGATTGGTCAGGACAACTCAGTTTGCTTAATGCGCGAGCATCACCCTTTAATGGCAAAATCGCTTTGGTGCAGCGACGATATTGTTGGCTTTCCCCATCTCAAGGTCACTGGGGGAGGGGATAAAGATAGCCACGCCGATTTCGCTTTATCTGCATTGGGGCTTAAACGTCGTATCGCCGTGAAAGTGCCTTTTTTCTCCGCGGCGGTTAATGCACTGCAAAGTAGCGATCTATTGATGATTGTGCCTGAGCACATTGCGATTAATCTGGCTAAGCAAGCTCCATTGTCTTACCGCTCTTTACCTTTTGAAACGATAGCTCATCTTTATTGGCTAATGTGGCATCCTAAGTTTGATCAGGATAAAGCCCATACGTGGATGCGTAATAATGTATTGCAAGTGATGCAGCATTCGCCGTTTTCGATAGGTATGATCTGAAATCATATTGAATATGATAAAGTTTGATTTCATTGCATGATGAATTGGGCGTAGTGTAGCTGAACTTTAAACTTATCTAAGATAATTCGATGACATTAACAATCTGGCTTTCGCTTTTTACTGTCTGCCTATTAGGAGCCATGTCACCAGGGCCAAGTTTAGCGATGGTCGCAAAACATAGCCTTGCTGGAGGCCGTAGTAACGGCCTTGCCACCGCATGGGCGCATGCGTTTGGTATTGGTATTTATGCGTTTATTACCTTGATTGGCTTGGCAGTAGTATTGCAACAATCCCCACTGCTGTTCAAAACCATTAGTTATGCGGGAGCGGCTTACTTAGCCTATTTAGGCGTCAATGCGCTTCGTTCTAAAGGCGGTGTTGCTGCTAAACTGCAGTCAGGTGAGCAAACAAGCTTATGGCAATCGGCGAAAGAGGGTTTCTTGATTTCCATCTTAAGCCCTAAGATTTCGCTGTTCTTCATTGCTCTATTTAGCCAATTTATCGCGGTTGGCAGTGATCTTACCAGTAAAGCCGTGATTGTGATTACCCCTCTCGTCGTGGATGGTTTGTGGTACACCCTAGTGACGTGTTTGCTCTCTAGCTCTCGCTTTATTGACAAAATAAGGACTAAGGCACAGTTGATCGATCGTCTTTCTGGCATCATCCTGATTTTGTTAGCCGTGCGAGTGGTCTTTACCCTTAACTAAAGACATATTACCTCGCGATAAAGATTAAGCACGAAATTAGGCTTATTATGATTAGACTTGCCGTTATAGGTACCAATTGGATTACCAAACAATTTATCGAAGCAGCACTGTTTACTGAGAAGTATCAATTAAGCGCGATTTACTCACGTTCTATGGATTCGGCGCGCTCTTTCGCGCAACAGTTTCCAACAGCTGCCCCCTTACTGTTTGATGATTTGTCTGCTCTTGCTGCGAGTTCTTCAATCGATGCGGTCTATATCGCCAGCCCTAACTCGTTTCATGCCGAGCAAGCGATTCAATTGTTGCATTCGGGCAAGCATGTGATTTGTGAAAAGCCATTAGCGGCGAACTATGCACTGGCACAACGTATGTTTGAGACTGCCGAACAGAACCAAGTTGTCTTGTGTGAAGCGTTTATGTCCCCTCACACGCCAAACTTTAAAACACTAGAGGCCGAGTTACCTCGCATAGGTCGATTAACCAAGGCGTTTATTAGTTATTGCCAATACTCGTCACGTTATCCGAAATATCTAGCCGGTGAGAATCCCAATACCTTTAATCCCGCTTTCGCAAATGGCTCGATGGTTGATATTGGATTTTATTGTCTTGCTTCGGCGGTCACGCTATTTGGTGAACCGCGCCAAGTGAGTGCTCAAGCGCAATTGCTACCTTCCGGAGTGGATGGCAGCGGTAGTGTTATTTTGGCTTATGATGGGTTTGAAGTGGTGCTACAGCATTCGAAAACCAGTGACTCGCTATTGCCGAGCGAATTCCAAGGCGAAGATGGCGTGTTGCACATGTCGATGATATCGGTTGGCAAACAAATCACCAAAACGCTTCGTGGCCAAGCAATAGAAGACCTTTCTGTAGAGCAACATAGTAACCCGATGATCTATGAAGCGCTCGATTTTGCTGAGAAGATCGTCAATAATCACATCGACCCAGAGGCGAAACAACGCTCGCTGGTGGTTGCTAAGTTATTAACGGAAATTCGTCGCCAAACCGGGGTGGTTTTTCCCCAAGATTGATGAGAGATAGAAATGCAAGCTGAAGTAAAGTGGGTTGAAGATTTTAAGTTCCTAGGTCAATCGCAGTCAGGCCACTCGGTCGTTATGGATGGTAATGGTGGTGCGACAGCGCCAAGCCCAATGGAAATGGTATTGATGGCTGCTGGTGGCTGTAGTTCAGTCGATGTTGTCGATGGTTTAAAAGAAGCAGGCCAAAAGGTGACGGCATGCACTGCAAAATTAACAACAGAACGTCGTGAAACGGCACCGCGTATATTTATACAGGTTAATATACATTTCGAAATTTCAGGCGATAACATCGACCCTCAGATTGCCGCTAAAGTTGCCGCCGACTCACTAGAGAAATATTGCTCGGTTTGTCTGATGCTAGGTAAAGGGGTTGAAATGAGCCATAGCTGGGAAATTATCTAACCCATTTCTTTTACCGATTATCATTGAGTCGAGTACTACGCTCGGCTCTTTATCTTGTTTAGTGATTTTACTAAAGCATGACTGGCTAATTGGATACGGCAATGAGTTGTCGCTAAACTCACGGCAAAATTTCTATTGGGGTACCTTGTTTTACCAGTCGTAGTAATTCATCCATTTCTTCATTAGTTAGTGCAATGCAACCATCTGTCCAATCAAAGCTCTGCACAAATGCACTCGAGCGGGCCTCACCATTCTTTTGACCGTGAATTTTAATGTCACCGCCGGGATTAAGACTCAGGCTATTGGCGACAGCCATATCGTTTAGATTTGGGTAGTCGATGTGTATTGAACGGTAAAACTGCGAGTTCTCCATCACATGGCCAAGGCTATAGTTGCCTTCAGGTGTACGTTGGTCGCCTTCTTCTCTTTTATGACCAATTGGCTGTTTTCCGAGTGCGATACGAAATTCGCGGATAACTTCGCCATCTTTGAATAGGTATAAGCGACGTTTTGATTTATCAACGCTGACTTTATCGACACTGACATTATCGGCAGCGACTTGATCGGCCGTCAGTTCATTTGCCGGCGCATCAATGATGAGCGTAAGTTGTGCTAGTGATGGCGTTGAAGCAACGAAAGCGAGTAAGAGAATCCATCGTTTCATTGAAAAGCATAATTCCAGTTGAGGTCAATACATGGAGTTTAGCCGTTATAGGTTCACTGTCTACAATATCTTGGTCGAGGGATGGGTGAAAGAGTGGTTTTTATCGCTATCCTTTTCTAAGCATTAAGAATGAAATAGCAGCTTAATGTTCCCGCACGAGTTTTAGACGAAGCATGAAACTAATGTAAAAAATGGACAGAAGATCAAAAAAATGCAATTAGAATCATGTATATGATATTTATACGCAACTAAGTGCGAGGTAGTTAACACGACGTCTCGAATTCTATTTGATCATCGTGAGGTCAGTGCTAATTTTGTAATGCGAAATTACCATTCAAGCGAAAGAAAGGATCTCAATGTTTGCGCGCGCATTGCTAAAAAACATCATGTCAGCAAGAAATCATCGCTTTCTTGCGCATTCACTGTTTCAGTATATTGATGAGCTGCTCGAACCGCAGTCGGCTAGTATTGTTTCTGAACCCCATTCGAGCGAGCAACCGCAAAGTTTATACGAGCAAGGTGATCCCACTACACTTAATAACTATCCTGATACTTTTTGGTCTTGGGTCGCTCAATTTGATACCTCTGATGGTCTTATTCCTTTAGCGATGGCAACCTGCCAGTGGGAAGGAAATAGTATCATCAATCATGATAGCTACATTTTCATGATCGACAATTTCTCAGAAGCGCGCACCTATCTGATTTTGGAAAATGTCGAAGCAGATAAAATGCAGCAAGCCAGTCTGGAAAACTCACTTGATTTATTACAAGTCATTGCATCTCGTTGGCAATGTGTCCGTGCCGAATTAGAAGCCGCGAGTGAATACAAGCAGCGGGACATTAAAGAAGCCAAGTATCTCGATGTGATTCAGCAGCGCGAAAAATTCATTGAAGATATGAAGTTAGTACAGCGCATTTCGGTTGAGATATCCAACCCAGAAACCATTGATGATTTGCACCGTATTGCGGTTGAGGCGATTCGCGAACAATTGGGTTTTGACCGTGCAGCATTTATGCTACTTGATATTAAGAAGCGCTGTTTTAGTGGTACTTTTGGTACGGATGAGAATGGAAAAACAGTTGAATTACAACATACCCAATATGATCTTCATCAGCTAGAAGAAGCTTATATCAATGCACTCTTTGAAGGGCAAGATGGGTTAGTTGTGCTTGAAGATGCTCCTCTTTACAACGATGGTGCAGTGATTGGCCAAGGTTGGAACGGTATGCTGATCTTACGCGATGGCGATGACATCATCGGCTGGGTTGCTCTTGATAACTACATTAATCGTTCGCCTATTACCTCCTACCAAAAACAGATGCTGGAGTCATTTGGCTCGCTGTTAGCGCAAATCTACATTCGCAAGCGTCAGGAACAGAATGTGAGAATGTTGCACGCTAGTATGGTTGAGCTTTCACGTTGCATGACGGTGCGTGATGTCTGTAAATCTGCGGTAACATTTGGTATTAATCGTTTAGGCATCGATCGCCTAGCGGTCTTCTTGACCGATGAAAATTGTTCTTACATGCAAGGTACTTGGGGAACAGACATCCAAGGTAACGTGGTCGATGAATCTTATTACCGCTCTGAATTAGTTGATCGTTCTATCGTGAACAATGCGCGGTCGAATCCGAATGAAGTCGTGTTTGAAGAGTCGGTGCCGATTTATCATGATTATCACATCGTTGGTTTCGGCTGGACGGCAATGACGATGTTGACTAGTAGCAGCGGTGAGCCAGTTGCTTTTATTGCCGCTGATAACTTGATCCGACGTATTCCTTTGACCCATCAGCAACGTGAAATGATACGGATGTTTGCCTCGAATCTGACTGAAGTATTGTCACGAACTCGCGCTCAAGAAGCGGTGCATGTGCTCAATGAAACATTGGAGCAAGAGGTTAAAGAACGGACGAAAGAACTACAAAAAGCCAATGAGCAACTTGAACTGATGGCGAAGATGGATCCTCTTACTCGCCTTGGTAATCGTCGTATGCTTGAATCATTGCTAGAGGATATCTGTGTTGATGATAAAGGTCGTGGTGCAACTTATGGCCTAATTCTAGTGGATATTGATCATTTCGGTTTGTACAACAATTATTATGGTCATATGCAGGGTGATATCGCTCTAATGCGCGTTGGTAGTATTTTGCAGTACCACGCACAACTCTCCAATGAAGTGTTTTGTCGCATTGGTGGCGAAGAGTTTGCATTATTAGTCGTTAATCAGAATGAACAGCAGGTTGTTGCACTGGCAGAACGAATTCGTGCCAGCATAGAAGAAGAAGCTATACCTCATGCTGATAACGAGGGACGCAGCGTGTTAACAGTCTCTGTTGGTTACACCGTCACAAGTGTGGCGGGTGATGAGTTTAACTTTGATGCACTCTATGGGCAGGCTGACCAAGCGCTTTATCAAGCCAAAGGCAGTGGACGTAACATCATTCGAGGTTACAAAATGGCATTAGAAGTCGTTGAATAATAAAAAAGCAGCCGTATGGCTGCTTTTTTATGGAATGATTGAAAAGATATCGCTTGGTGCAAATCCATTCTGTTTCAGTACGGCGATCGCTTCATCTCTATTTTCAGCAGAAACTAATAATTCCGCTATTTTGTCGCCATCAAAATAGAGAATTCGATATTGCTGGCTTAAATACTCTTTTTTTACTGCAGACATACTACCCCTCATTGAATTACCGCCTAATACTAATCCCCTATAGTGTAGATGGATACTGCGATAAGCGGCAAAACTATACTGGTCTGAAAGATGATGCAATAATCAATCTGTTGCAGAGCTTTTGTTTGTCTAAAGTTTGGCCAATTGAGGCGGTTGCCGCTTTTTCATTGATGTTTGTTTCGCCAATTGTTTGATCAGTTTGATGAGTTGAGTATGGCCCCACACCGAATCGCCTCCCCCATAGATATGGTTGTTCATCGCTTCAAGCTCCGTTTTTATTTTGTCGATGAGAGGGGAGTCCTGACATTCTTGCTCCGTTAGCCAGACTCCAATTAGGTGCTGAATACGAGGCGCATCTTGTTGCTCAATGGCAATGAGTATGGCTTTAGTTGTGTCGTGCTCGACACTCGAAAGGTGGGGTGCCTCGCTGTGTCGGCCTAATCGCGTTTTGATATGCCAAGCAAGAGTACTTATCCATAAAAGGGCAAAGAGCGCAGTTAGGTAAGGCCAATAACCGCGATTATACTCAACCACGACGCTGTGCGTAGGCAGAGAAGGAGGGGTGACCACGGCAGGAGCCGCGCTTAACTCATTCGGTTCTATTGTCAGGGATAGTGCATTAAGCGAAGTGACGACTTTACGGTCACTTGCGGTATTCCACCATTCAAGATCAATGTTTGGTAAGACATACTGGCCAGTTTTTTGGGCAATCAATACTTGTTTTACCGTCATCTTAATATTGCCATCAGAGAGTTGAGTATACTGAGGCTTTTCAGCGTATTGACGAATTGCACTAGGGTAATTGACGATAAATTGTGGGAATCGTTCTGGCGCTAAACCCTCTACAGTCAAAGTCAATTCGCGAGTAATCGAGTCACCCACTGTAACCTTGAGTTCGCTGTTGCTTTTATCTTTTGAGACTGTCGAGAGCACATTGCCATCGGCATCTAACCAACGTTGTGTTAAATCAAGCGACGGGGTCGGGATCCACTGTTTACCAAAACCTTGAGGTTTTGCTTTGACCTCCAATGGGAAGGCTTCTGGTGCAATGTTGATAGGAATGAGTTTGGTACTGCCAGTACGGTTACTGCCGTGTACCAGAGTGGCTGAAAAACCAAGGCTATTTAAAGTGTAGTGACCAGCTTGTTCGGCTGTGATCAAAAATCGTTGTTCAAAGACCGTCACTTCAACACCGTTAATAACTTGTGTTGTCTGCTTGGCTTTTCCCTGTTCAGTAACAGATAGGCCCGGGCTGTTATTGAGCGCAGCGGGGGCGATAAAGTTTGGATTTTGTAATCGACGTAGGTCAGCTTTAAAGATTAGGCGAGTGGTCAACTCTGCGCTTTGATCAGGATAAAGCGTTGAGCGAGATAACTGGCTTTGAATCTCAACGAGATCATTTTGCTTTGGCAAGTCCGTATCAGCATTTACCGTCATCTCTATCGGCTGTGAATAGCTACCCTCTATTTCGAAGGCTGGAATCGTCAATTGACCGAGCGATTTGGCCTTTAGGGCGATCGTCCATTCGCTTGAACTACTGCGTTTGCCGTTAGTAAAGTTCAATGAGCTTGCAAAGCTTGGTTGCCCAAGAAAAAAATTCGCTTCTAGTGGTTTGAAATCAATAGCGTCAGCATCTACTTTCTCATCAAAAATAAGGCGCAACTGAAAGACTTCGGCTTGAGTCACTTGATTGCTTTTAACCACCGCCCAAAGGTTTGCAGCAAAAGCGTTACTGGTAAAGGCTAGGAGACTCACGAGAGTCATCATCAATGCCAAGAGAGTGCGATGTTTGAATATTACCATTGTTTGTTCGACTCTTTAGGTGGTTGTTTTTGTTGTGCTTGTAGCTGAAGCTGAGCACGAATCAGTTGGCTAGGATCTCTAGCGGCTTCTACTTGTTCCAGTTTCCGAAAGGCGGCGTCTTCGCGAGGGCTCTGATTTGGTGTTGATGAATGGGCTTGTGCCATGCCTTCACTTTCATTCTGCTTTTGCTTTAGCAAATCGTTTTCCGAATTAAGCTGCGGATCTTTTTCATTACTGTTATTGGCATTGTCTTGGGAGTGCGATGCCTTTGGTTTAGATTGTTTTTCCGCTTGCTTGCCCTGAGTTTGATCGCCATTCTCGGCTTGCTGAGACTGCTGAGACTGCTGAGACTGCTGAGACTGCTGAGACTGCTGAGACTGCTGAGACTGCTGAGACTGCTGAGACTGCTGAGACTGCTGAGACTGCTGAGACTGCTGAGACTGCTGAGACTGCTGAGACTGCTCATTCTCTGATTGTTCTTGACTCGATGGTTGTGATTCTTGACCATTTTGTTGCTGTTGCTGTTGCTGTTGCTGTTGCTGTTGCTGTTGCTGTTGCTGTTGCTGTTGCTGTTGCTGTTGCTGTTGCTGTTGCTGTTGCTGTTGCTGTTGCTGTTGCTGTTGCTGTTGCTGTTGCTGTTGCTGTTGCTGTTGCTGTTGCTGTTGCTGTTGCTGTTGCTGTTGCTGTTGCTGTTCGAGCACTTTTTTCACTGTCTCTAAGTTGCGTAATGCGTCTTGATTATTAGGTTCTGTCGCCAATACCTGCTCATACTTATCAATGGCTTGCTGGTATTGCTTCGCTTGCGCGAGTGAGTTCGCCAAGTTGTATTGGCTGTCAATATCATCAAAAGATTGCAGAGATTTAATCGCGTTCTCATAGTCACCGGCTTGATATTGCGCGGCCCCTTTCCAGCGTTGATCTTTAAATAAATCTGCCGCTTGTTGAAATTCTTCTTGTTCAAATAACCGATGAGCCTGCTGATCATCGGTGAGAAAAGGGTTAGCTTGTGCGGCCGGTGACGGCATCAACAAAGGCAGCGCAATAAGCACAGCGAAGACACTTCCTCGACGAAATAGAAATAAAGCAGGGATAATCAGTACGAGAGTGAACCAATAGCCGCTGTTTTGTCGGTCACGAATACGATTGTCTGAAGCGCTTTTTTCTGCGCTTTCAATTTGGTTGGTCATGGTTGCAATAGCATTGATATCGCTGTTGTCTGGCTGAACTGAAACAAAAATACCGTTGCCTAATCGCGCAGCTTGCTGCATGTTGCCGAAATCTGTTTTAGCGACCACCGTATTCCCAGTGCTATTTTCGAGTAGGCTGCCATTTGGCAAAGGAATGGGCGCGCCAGTTGAAGAACCTACCCCTAAGATACTAAGACGCCACGGTGAATCTTGGATAAGCGCATCGATAGCTTGAGCTTCGTGATTGTCGAGATCGTCACTGATTAAAACAATGTCGCCGTGAGCAAAACCTGCATTCACTAAGGTGTCGATCGCCAGTTTAACCCCAGAGGCAGCATCGGCGCCTTGATAAGGCATGATGGCCGGCGAGAGGCTAGGGATGAGGCTAATTAGCGTATTACTGTCGTTGGTGAGTGGGCTAACTAAGTAGGCATCTGCAGAATAGACCACCAAGCCTGTAGAGCCTTCACGCCATTGTTTGAGCAAATCCATCGCTTTGTAGCGCGCTTGGCTCAGTCTATTTGGTTGGATATCGTTGGCATACATCGAGAGTGACATGTCTAAAATCAACACTCGGGCACTATTGCTGGTAAAGCTAGGTTTTTCGGTTTGGCTAAAGCTAGGCCCTGCAAGAGCAATAAAAGCCAGCACTCCAGATAGAGCGATAACATAGTATTTTAGCTTTGACGCTTTGGCTGCTCGCATATTGAGTGCTTGGGCAAGGTGCGGAGCAATCAGGCTTTGAGTGCGTCGACGAGAAAATAGCCAATAAGTTAAGACTAACCAACCCACCACCCCCACTAGCCAAATAGGGTATAGGAAAACAAATTCAGACATGATTTCTCCTAATCACAAGCAACAAGGCACTCAGCAATAGTGCTAAGGCCAATGGGTAGCGAAACCATTCTTGTTGTGGGCGCCAGGTTTGAGTGGCTTGGCTAATGGGTTCAAGTTGGTTGATGGTGTCGTAAATATTTGCGAGATCCTCGCTATTTCGCGCGCGGAAGTACTGGCCACCCGTTAGTTGAGCAATCTGTTTTAAACTCGCCTCATCAAGGTCTTGTGCAGTATTGACAGTACGTGTCATGAACAATTGACGCACTTCCATTTCACCGGCGCCAACCCCTACGGTATAAATGGTTACGCCGTACTTTTTCGCAATCTTAGCCGCTTCAATAGGGTCAAGAACCCCGGCAGTATTGGTGCCATCACTGAGTAAAATCATCACTCGTTGTTTGGCTTCACTATCAACAAAATTCTTGGTCGCCAAACCAATGCCTTCGCCGATCGCTGTGTTCGAACCAATTAAACGCAGTACCGCCATATTGAGTTGGTTACTTAATGCATTGCGATCGAGCGTTAGTGGTGTCTGTAGATAAGCGTGATCAGCAAAGAAGATCAGCCCCAAACGGTCACCTTCTCGCTGGCTAATAAAGTCACTTAATACCTGTTTAACCGCAGTCAGGCGATCAATGTAATCGCCTTGATAGAGCATGTCTTCCTGACCCATTGAACCGGATAAGTCAACGACAAGCATCATATCGCGATGTTCGAGTTGATTCATGATCGGTTCTCCATACCAAACGGGTCTTGCAGCCGACAAGATCACAGCAACCCAAATGGCAGCTGCCAGTGTCTTAGCAAGCCATTGTTTTGGTGCGACTTGTGAAGCAGCAATTGGTAAATAAGGTAAGAAGAGTGGCGCAGCATTCTTTACTCTTGGCGCAAGAAAATACATCACCAAAGGTAAAGGAAGTGCCAGCAATACTGGCCACCAGACAAACTCTATATTGGACAACTAGGCTCTCCTTTTCTTTGGTGGCAATGCCTGATTAACCCATTGAGAACAATGTTCAACGAGTTCGTTGCTGTTTTCGACGGCTTGACGTGAATAAAGGACCTTCTGCCATTGCTCAAAATTGGATTCAAACAAAGGTGAATCAATTTGTGAGTCTAAAAAGACGTACCAATCACGCCCCGTAAGTTGAGCAATTTGTTCTCTCGGGTAGTAACAAAGTGCCACTTGGCGAACCAACTCTATTGCTGCCGCTGGTTTTTCTTTTGGGATCAGCAATAACGCCGTTTTCTTTGGCGCTAAGCGTTTTTTTTGCCATCGCAAATAGACGGTAATCAATAACAATACAAGAACGACAGCTGCTGCGGTTGCCCACCAGCCCCAAGCAAGGGGAAACCAGGATGGTACATCCGGTAAGTGTAAATCATTCAAAGGTAATACTGTGTCGTTGTTAGAGCTGGTCATACATTCATCCAGATAGTTGCTGTAACAGTGGTTGTGCACTGGTTAAGGCGCTAAAACTGATCCCTGTTTTGTGTGCGAGAGTTTTTAAGCCTTGTTGTTTATGAGTAAATGCCAACTCAAGTTGTTGGCGGGTTTTTGGTGACGAAAAATCAAGCCAAAGCGTTTTCTTTCGATCGGAAACTTGTTCGACTCCGCGGAAATGAGTTTGTCCTAACTCCAACGGGTCTGAGATGTGAATCATGCGAACGCGATTATGTTGTGCAAGTCTTGATAAGCCGCGTTCATCCTCTTTTGTCAGGCGGATGAAATCACTCATCAGGATAATTTCAGCACCTTTAGGCGCAAGGCGATGGATCGCTTGGAACGCCGTTGATAGGTTCTGTCCGCTATCTTGCCGATTTGTGGCGAGTTGTTGTTCATTAAGGGTGATTAATTGCTGCAAAATGGCCAACGGCCCACGATTTTGCGCGCTAGGTTTGATTTCAACCAGTTGAGTACCAGTATCAATCACAGCACCAATACGGTCTTTCTGCGCGACGGTAAGCCATGCGATAAGGCTTGCCATGTGCATCATCACTACGGATTTGAGCATCAGCGTTGAGCCAAATATCATGCTATGGCTGAGGTCTAGGTACAGAACCACTGGCTTTTCTTTCTCTTCACTAAACAACTTGGTGTGAGTTTTACCTGTCCGCGCCGTGACTCGCCAATCTATGCTGCGAATATCGTCCCCAGCCTGATATTGACGAACTTCGGCAAAGTCCATTCCTCGACCTAACTGACGACTTTGATGTTGCCCAAGTAGTTGCGACCACAGGCTTTTTGCCGGCGGTAACCATTTGACGCTTTGCTGCTTATAAAATAGCAACTCATCGAGTGTGACATTGACGCCATTGGCATCAATGGGAAGCTTGTGTTCCATCATGACCCTTAAGCGCTACCAACCAAAGAGAGTAAGCGCTCAATCACCTGATTACCCGTTGTGCCTTCAGCTTGTGCGTGATAGCTGAGTAATAAACGATGACGAAGTACGGGAAAAGCCATTGCTTGAACATCCTCTGGGGAAACGAACTCTCGGCCAGATAACCAAGCATGGGCGCGAGCACAGCGGTCAAGTGCGATAGTTGCTCGTGGGCTAACGCCAAGCTCTATCCAACTTGCCAGGGTTGCGTCGTATTGATCTGGTTGACGGGTTGCCATCACCAAACGAACGATATATTGCTCAACGCTTTCAGCCATATGAATATTGAGCACTTCTTGTCGCGCTGCAAAAATAGCAGCTTGGCTTAATGTCGGCGGCTCAATACATTTGTCACCTTTTGCTTCGCCACGATTTAAACGCAAAATCGCCAGTTCGCTTTGCGCATCAGGATAATCAACATTGAGGTGTAAAAGGAAACGGTCTAATTGCGCCTCTGGTAACGGGTAAGTACCTTCCTGTTCAATTGGGTTCTGTGTTGCCATAACGAGAAATAGATCAGGAAGCGGATAGGTTTTTCTGCCAGCCGTGATTTGTTTTTCCGCCATCGCTTCGAGCATCGCCGCTTGAACTTTCGCTGGAGCTCGGTTGATTTCATCTGCCAGAATTAGGCTGTTAAAAATAGGCCCAGCTTGGAAGGTAAAATCGCCAGTTTCTGGACGGAAAATATCCGTACCAGTGAGGTCTGCTGGCAGTAAATCAGGGGTGAATTGAATGCGGTGAAAATCACCTTCAATGCAATCTGCAAGCGATTTTACGGCGCGAGTTTTGGCTAACCCGGGAGGACCTTCTACCAAAATATGTCCGTCGGCCAATAGAGCAACGAGTAATTGCTTAACTAATTCTGTTTGCCCTACGACTTGGCTTTCTAGGTATTGTCGTAATTGGTCAAAGGCTTGTGATGTCATTGATGTTGATCTCCTTGTTTTCCACTTAGTCACCGTACCAAAGGAAAGGTTTCATCATAATGGCCTGTTTGATGTTTTTATCACCAAATTGCCACATTAATGGCCGAGATTATGTCTCAATAGCCAAAACCGATATTGTAAGAGATGTTTGATATCATAATCAGTGAGTTAAGCAATAGATAATCTATGAAATCTTAGGTTTCTGGCAATAAGTTTTCCCTAACAGTGAGTGTTCTGGCACAAGCTTTGTCGTTCTGTAGGCAATAGATAATGGTTAGTACAACAATTAGTAGCCAAATTAGGTCCATGGTAAGGGCTTAGGTCACCATTTTTTGGGAATTACGTTTAACGTAGAAAGGGTGCTACAGAACAGCTATCTTTACTACGTTGTATCAGGTGATGGACATCAATTACGCTAGAATAAGACAGCTTAAATGGGTACACTCAGTAGAGTTATTTTGTATAGGTAAGTTTAAGTCCATGAGTGATTTTGAAAAAGAACTAGAACTGATGTCGCAGCAGATAAGCGAAGAGCCAGAAGTTGCTCTACCGTCTATTGATGAGCAAAAAAAGATTGCGGCAGAGCTTAAGCGCTTAGAAGCTGCAGGTGAATTGACCCCTGAGGTATTAGAGCAATATTTTGGACAGTTTTACGCTAAGTCTGATGCGCCAGTTCATTAAATGATCAGTTAAATCACTGGTCCTCGAATCCGAAAAGCCGAGTTTTCATTGATGCTCGGCTTTTTGATGCCTGCTCCGATCTACCTCACTCATAGTACTGTAAGCAATGATATTGATCAGAATTAAATGGAAGTAAAGTTCAATTTTTAATTTGCTGTGGTTGAATTGTTCGCGATGGTAAATAAATTCACTGTTTTATTAAATTTAAAATTTCCATTTAAATCAGTTTGTTGTAATGATTATTTTGTTATTAATGTTGTTAGCATTTTCATGGTTCTAATGGGTTAAGAGTAATTTTACTAAATTAATACTAAAGTATTAGTTAGTTTTATTTGTGGTCTTTATTGTTTTTAAATATTCACGTAAAGTTCGCGTTGGTTATTATTGATGAGACTGACTAAATGGACCTTTATGAAGTGGAGAGATTATTATCTCAACAAGGTGTAAATTTGAGTAATATAAAAATTTTGCCAGCATTAGTCGTCGATAATGAAGTTGTCTTTGTTGGTAAGCAGGGACGAAATCAACTTTCATTTACAAAAGACGTTAGAAATAAGATTAATGAAATCCAGCAATCGCCTAATAAAAACAGGATGAGGGTAAAAAAGTTGTAAGGATATACGTGGGTATGGTCACGGAGGAAAAGCAACGCTAAGTGGCAGATGTCTATAACCATATAAAATTATCGATTTAGATGACCAAGAGAGTTTTTTGTTAAAATTCAACCAATGCTGATGTTAAAAATGCCATTTATTGGTGTTGTACAGTTGCTAACAAATTCTTACATTTGCTACTCATGCGAATTGAACAATATTTACGTGCTGCATTACTAGACAAGAAAGTAGTAGTCGATATTATTCCGTTCAAAATTACTTTGCCGATGCTCTAAGTGCACGAGTTAAGTTAAATTGTTCGATGTTGGGGTGTTAATGAACGTTAAATGGAAGGATTGCTTTTCCTTGTCAAAAAATATATTGATCATGGTTTATGTTCCGGCTGTGAGTTTATTAATATTTGCCGTCATTATGAGTGTAAAAATGGGTATTCCATTTGAAGTGCTATCCAAAGACCCGCTCTCATTTTCCGGCGCAAATCCTTTGACGGGCGTTCTGTCTAATATTGGGATTATTATTTGGTCTGGTGCTGCATCAGTCTGCTTAATGACCGCGTTGTTGTTGAATAAATATGGCTACCCAAGTAATCGTGGATTGTCACTTTTTTTTGCGGGTATGATCAGCCTTGTGCTGCTTCTAGATGACTGCTTTATGTTGCATGAAGTCATTTATCCCCAATGGCTTGGTATTCCTGAAAGCATCATTATGATGACCTATGCATTGATGTTGCTGGCTTATCTTTATCTATTTCATGAAAAAATTCTTAGTGCCGATATCTCCTTGCTGTTGGTGTTTTTTGTTATGTTTGGGTTATCTGCGATAGTTGATTTTGTCTTGCCTAGTACTTTGTTCTCTTGGCACTTTGTTATTGAAGATGGCGCAAAGTTCATTGGGATTGTGAGTTGGTTTAGCTACCATACACTTATCTGTTTTACAGAGATAAAACTCTCTATACTCAAGTAGTTCACCGATAAATGAGTCATTAGCGTTGCAATGTAAGTCAAAGAGTTAACCGTTTTGCTTTGCTATCATAGATGAAGTTCAGCGCGGAAGAGTAACAACGGAATGTACGACTATATTATTGTGGGCGGCGGTATTATCGGAGCCTCGACGGCATGGCAGTTGAAAAAAAAGTTGCCAGATAAACGGATTCTTTTGATTGAAAAGGAATCAGAGTATGCCCAGCATCAAACCGGCCACAACAGTGGGGTTATTCATGCTGGAGTATACTATGCGCCAGGTTCGCTTAAGGCCGATTTTTGTGTGAGAGGCGCCGTAGCGACTAAGCAGTTTTGTGCCCAACATGAGATACCCTTTGAGGAATGTGGCAAGCTAATCGTCGCAACAAATTCACTAGAAGTGACTCGTCTAGATGCGCTTTATCAGCGTTGCCAGCAGAATGAGATTGATGTTGAGCGATTGGATGAAGTGCAACTCAAACTGGCTGAGCCGAATATTCGTGGCTTAGCCGCTATTAGAGTTCAGCAAACTGCCATTGTCGATTATAAACGTGTCACTCAGGCCATGGTGGCAGAGTTTATCTCCTTAGGCGGTGAAGCTCGTTTAGGGATGGAGGTGATTGGCATCTCTGAACTTGATGACGAAGTCCAACTCACCTGTGTATCTGATGAACAAACTTTACAAATAAATTGCCAGTATTTAATCACTTGTGCAGGTCTTATGGCTGATCGCATCACAAAAATGTTGGGCATCGCCACTGATTTTCAGATTATTCCTTATCGTGGCGAGTATTTTAGATTAGCGTCGCGCCATAACCGAATTGTAAATCATCTTATTTATCCAGTGCCTGATCCTCAATTACCGTTTTTAGGGGTTCATCTAACCCGTATGGTTGATGGTTCGGTGACGGTTGGGCCCAATGCCGTCCAAGGATGGAAGAAAGAGGGTTATGGCCGATTTAACTTTAGTCTTAAAGATACGCTGCAGATGTTGCGTTTTGCCGGCTTTTGGAAGGTGACATGGGCAAACTTAAGTACGGGTATTAAAGAGTGGCTAAATTCTCTTTGGAAGCCGGGGTATTTGAAGTTAGTAAATAAGTATTGTCCAGAGATTAGATTGGATGATCTAGAAAACTATCCTGCGGGAATCCGTGCTCAAGCCGTTACTAAAGATGGGCAATTAGTGCATGACTTTTTGTTTAGTGAAAGCGCGCGATCGCTTAATGTTTGCAACGCCCCAAGTCCTGCCGCAACATCAGCGATACCGATTGGCGAATATATTTGTAGTGAAGCGCTGCAAAAATTCGCTGATCATTAAAAGCAAACGCCCAGCTTAACTGGGCGTTAAATGCAGTGATTTCACGATTCTAACGGAAGATTTCGTTTAGATATCACTTCATTGCTATGGACACAATTTGCCTTGTTTAGCAACGCTATCAATCATGTAATCACCGCGAATATTGCGGTACACGATCGCATGCCAAATTTCACCGTTTTCCAACTCAATTTCAATGGCATAGTTTGTACCGTTGACAACTTGACTGCGTACTTCATTGACTTGTTTTAATGGTGAAGCGGTATTCATGCGATCCATTAATGTTGCGACTGCTTTCTCAACTTCAGGCGTCATTTCAGCAACTTGCCAGCCACCTGCGAGCATCTTGTTTTGGCAGATTGGTGAGGTTGCTTGTTTCGGTTCAGAGTGTGTTGCGCAGCCAGCGAGTGACAAAGTGGCAAGCGCAGCAACAGCCATTAATTTCTTCATGTTTTTTCCTTCCTAACAGGCTAGTTTGCAGCCGAGAGTGAGTAAGTGCTTGTTATAATTTGAATGCAGTATGGAGTATTGTCAAAAAGATCATTGGGATCTTAGTCAGTTTGATGTCAATTTTTCGTACAAATCTGCTTGAACCTTCTTGGTTAAGCTGGCGGTATATATTAAAGCTAATATCGATAACCAGTAGTGGAAGGATACGATGAAACAGGGAGGTGCTATGAAACCTTGGCTATTATTGCTGTTGGTCTGTCTATCACTCAGCGGTTGTGGGACTAAATTTGTCTATGACAATGCCGATTGGTTAGCGATTCGCTTTGTTGAAGAGTTTGTTGAACTTAACGACAATCAGCAAGAGATGATCAGCTTTGCCATTGAGGATGCCAGTGTGTGGCATCGTCGAGAAGAAATTCCCGCCTATATTGCGGAATTGAACCAAATTTTACTGATTTCTCCTAGTACATTTACCGAAGCCCAATTTATCTCGCATGAAGCTCGCTGGCGTCAATTTTCATTCCAGTTATTAGATCGGTTTTATCCAGTCGTCATGCTGCTGATTGCTAGCATGAGTGATGCTCAGGTTGAGCAGTTTATGAATGCACTGCGAGTGCGTCATGTGCAATTTAAGCATCAGCGAGAATCTGAAGACGAAGTGGAACTCATCGCTCGTTATAAAAACAGAATTAGCGAAAACCTTGAAGATTGGTTGGGGCCGCTAACGTCCTCACAGTTGAAGGTTATCGATGCTTGGGCATCCGATTTACAAGTAACGACGCCGTTATGGTTTGAGTACCAAACTCAACTTAGAGTCGAACTCATAAGGCTGTTTTCTCAGCGACATAACCCAGATAAATTGGCAGCTTTGTTAAACTCGCTGCTTTATAGCCCAGAGCTGTTTTATTCTGACCAACTTTATAAACGTATTGAGCATAATAGTACGATTGGGCGTGCTTACTTGGTTGAAGTGATTAATCTAATGACAGAGCAACAGACTCAATATTTTCGTGATGAAGTTCGAAGTTGGCGGGATATATTGGCTGAGTTGCTCGACTAACACACGGCTAAAGTGGCATGTAAATTTAGCTGTTTTGTCGGTAGAGTGGTTTTCTATCAAGGAAAGATGAATTGGCGATAACGAAATAAAGCGAAGGAACGCGGATGGATTGGTGGTTGCTATTTTTTGCTGGAGTGATTGGTGGAGTCATAAACAGCGTTGCGGGCGGAGGCAGTTTTATTACCTTTCCAGCATTAATGTTGGTCGGAATTTCACCGATCGTCGCGAATGCAACCAATACCTTTTCTGTCAGTGCTGGTTACGTGTCGGGGGCTTATGGCTTTCGCGATGACTTTATGCATCAACCCGCTAGAGTGGCTGTGATTCTTGCGTTAAGCGTGGTGGGGGGCGCGATAGGGGCAGCCTTACTTATTACCATCAATGAGCAGCTTTTTACTCGTACTATCCCGTGGTTGTTGCTCTTTGCGACCTTGCTGTTTCTGTTCGGCTCGCATCTTAGTCGTTGGCTTGAAAAACAACGGACAGCGAGATGGATTTTACCCGTGGTATTGATTTTAGTCAGTGCTTATGGCGGCTTTTTTAACGCGGGTTTAGGCATTGTGGTACTGAGCTATCTGATTCTGGCGGGGTACCAAGACATTAATCAAATGAACGGTCTCAAATTGGTTGTGTCGAGCGGCGTCTCTTTGAGTGCCATGGTGGTGTTTATTTATCAAGATATGATTGCGTGGTTGCCGGGGTTGGCCGTATTAACGGGCAGTGTGTTTGGAGGGTATCTTGCGGCTCGAATTTCGCGTCAATTAGCGCCTATCTATATTAAAATCTTTGTTGTGATATCCAGTATCATAATGACGGGTTATTTCTTTGTTGATGCTTATATCTAAGTGCTCGATAACTATTTGTGTTCACTCTCACATAACCTTTAATAGCCTCATCCGTTAGTATGATTTTGAGATCTTGTTTGCGGTTTTTTTATACGATTTTGCTGATAATTTCACTGCACACATTGGGCTTATTATCAGCCAATAACGGAACGGCTCTTTAGTTTTGTTCGTGCTTTTTCGATATTTCCAGTAGATAGAGGAGGAGTTATGGATAGAAAATTAGGTCACGTGATGACAAACAGCCGCATGATCACCTTTATTGCGTTTCTCGCAGCAATCTTCGCATGGTTTTTACATATGAATGCGTTGTTCTTTGTCTCTGTGGTCGCGCTCATTGGTGCCGCGTGCCTGTTTATTAAAGATAAGTATTTTCCTGTAAAGGTGATTCATCCGTCCAATCGGGAGAAGAATGCATAGCAACGGTTTTGTTGTTAGCCGATCCTTTACTACGCAAAGAGATTTAAGAGAAATTAAGCAGCCGATTGGATTTCACCATCGGCTGTTTTGTTTTCACTGTACTACTTTTTCTCTCCTGTTCCTTCTCCGTGATTCCTTTGGTAGGGCGTGTACAGCGATACCTAAACGGACTCAATTTCGCAGAGCTCAACGTGAATTCTTGCCTTTGGTACCTACGTTCAATCAGTAAATTCCGAGAGAGATCATGTTCAGTGCACAATCGGTCAGATCGAAACGTTAGATATTTTGCACACTAAGGGCTGATGTTAATCTTATTAAGGAATAGGATGATGAAACGCATTCCAGCGTTAGATTCAATACGAGGGCTATTGCTGCTTATTATGACTCTCAACCACCTGTTTTGGATTAGTGGTGGGAGTTCGATTTTTCAAGCGTTTACCTTACAACCTTTAGGCCAATTTGGTGCTGCTGAAGGGTTCATTTTAGTCTCGGGTTTTCTGGCTGGAGCGATATATAGCCGACCAACTCAACGTATAAATGAGGTAAAGCGCAAAGCTTGGAGACGAGCATGGGAGATCTACCGGTATCATATCGTTTGTTTATTGACGGTCTTTACTTGGTTCGGTTTCTGCATCGTTTATTTTCCACAAGCGGCAGAGGCCTTATCACCCAATTTCTCAAACCTTGTAGAAGCGCCTTTTTTGACGGTGTTCTGGAGCTTATTACTGGTCAATAAACCAAGCTATCTCGAGATTTTACCGCTCTATATTATGTATATCGCAATATTACCAGCGCTAGTGTGTGCTTACCGACGTGGCTGGATGAAAGGGGTGATAGCGGTAAGTTTTTCTATTTGGCTCGCCGCGGGCTACCTCAATGATGCTGGACTGGTGGGCTTGTTGAGTTCTAGTTCAACAGAGTTTAAGTTACAAACCGGTTATTTTGACCCATTTGCATGGCAGTTATTATTTGTCGTTGCTTCTGCATTTGGCTTTGCCGCTAATAATCCAGATTTTCGCTGGTATTCATTACCGCTTACGTTGGTATGTGCTGTGTTGGCGGTTTTGATTATGACGATGCATCACGGCGCGTTTCTTTCGTTTGGCATTCACCAAGGTGTGCTTTATTCATTGGCTGACAAGCCTGAATTGGGTTGGTTGAGAGCATTAAACATCGCGCTTTGGGCATATTTGATTGCAGCATTTATCCGTTTTCGACCGACTTGGTTGGTGTTTAGACCATTAAGTTACATTGGCCGCCATTCGTTACAGGTATTTGCTTGGCACACGGTGATGATCTATTTAATGGCACCGATGTTGATGAGCCAACGTTTTGAGGGCCATTATGAGCTGTTGGTGATTATTTGCGCGGTTTCAATTTGGATTCCGGCTTGGATGTGTGAAAAGCGAGCAACTTTATCTGCAAAGACACGTTTGTATATGGGCTTTGGTGGGGCGGTCTCGGTAGTGCTGTTGTTGTCTTTGCTGCTTCAACCACAGGTACTTCCTGAAGTAGAGGCGAATGGCGATGGTGTCGCACCACTATCAGTGACGATCAAAAACATTCAGGATTCGGGATCTGTGATTGTGTTGGTCTATGCCGAGGAGGATGATCTGATGGGAATGCCAAGTATCCATGCTCAGGGTTACTCGGTGGAACAAGTTGAACAGGGAATTACCATACAAGGTTTACCGGTGGGCAAATATGCAATATTTGCCTATCAAGATGTTGATAGCAATCAGCAGCTTACCTCTGGTGTGAATGATATGCCTGTGGAAGGCTTTGGTTATTCAAATAACCCAGCCCTGCAAGGCCCGCCCAAAATGGCACAAGTTCAATTTTCCCATCCGGAAAAAGCCCATCAAACGATACACTTCGTCAACTTTTAGTTAGGAATCGTAATGAGAAAAAGACCGTAGAGATACGGTCTTTTTTTATCTGATGCATTTGTCCAGTTTGGCGTATTTAGGCGCGGTCACAGACGTTTATTGACAGATATAGGTGTAAGTAGTTCAAAGCTAATGATTCCATCACCACTTTCAGCCGTTTGCCCACATTCATTGGCTTGTAAAGCATGAGAAACGTTGAGATTTTCTATGATTTCAGGGCCTGCACGATATTGGTAATGTTCGTGTTGGAATAAGCGTAGGTAGAATTTCTCAATTTCATTTTCTAATTGATGAACGTCATCACCGTGCCAACGAGTGCGGAGATAAAGGCCTCCGCAATGAATGGGGTCTGCTTTATTTATCACTAGATGAGGTAGCGCTGATGAGCAAATAAAGTACTGGTATTGGCTTGTTGAGTGGAGATCAGGCCGATTAAATATGACTTTCTCAACCGTATTGGTTGGGGTGAGCGATGAGGTTAAATGATTGATCAGCGTAGTTAGGCGACGAGTGCCCGCACGCTGGGCCTCAGCAATCCAATGTGATGACAGTGGCAAGTGACGTTCATCAAGCAACACTTCACTCTTTTCGTCAAACAATAACCAAGTACGATCTTCCTCGGCGTGCACTCGCGGTTCAACCGGGAATTTATGTTGCAATTGACCTGTTTGATAATCGTAAATCCAATAGGCCGGCAAGCCGGCAAAGTAGCATTGGTACTCTTGATAGACTCGTTGATATAACTGGTTAAAAGCAATGGTCACGTAGTTTGGCTCAGGCAATGAAATGCTGGCAAGTTGAGTTTGTGGTAAACGCAACTCAAATAGCGAAGCTGGAATGGTTTCGTCCTCAGCAAAAGGAATCGCTATAGAAAGAGGATAGGTACTACTGACGTTTTGATTGTGCTCGCGGAACTCCATGATTTGTGCACGATGAAGCGGTAAGGTGCTGGCAAACGGCTCCGCCATTAAGCGCTGATGAGCCTGATCTATGGTTTGAATAATGACGTCTATTTCTCTCGATGAGCTATCGATGGTGAAGGTATAGCAGCCCCAGCGCGTTGGGTTTTGATGCGAAATACACAGTGGAAGGCTGAGTACTGCAACTAACAGTTGTAAGCGTTTGATATCGAGACGTGGGAATGACATGCGGTCAGCCCAGATTTCTTGACCACGCAACTGAGAGGGTTGAGTACAGGTATATTGGCGAAATGCTCGAGCAAATGCCTCTTGCGATTCGAAACCATATTCAACCGCGACATCAAGAATACGCTGGTCACTGTGAGCAAGTTGTTGCGCAGCTAGGCTGATTAAGCGATGTTTTTGATACTGAGAGATAGAAAGCCCGGTGGTCGCCTTAAACTGATGCTGTAGGTAGGAGCGACTGAACCCACACTGCTGAGCGATCTCTTGAATAGCAACCTTATTCGGCAGTTGTTCTTCAATGATATCGATAATGTTGAGTGTTAGGGACAAATTCATTGTGAATCGCCAGTAAAATAACAACGAGGTTTAGCTTATGGGGGAGAGTGGTAAAGCCAAAGTGTAAAGACAAAAAGGCAATAATGTTTGTGACGCACTTCGCGTGTAGTGTTGGTGTTGATGCAATACCCATTAAATAAAAAATCCGACACTCTCGAGGAAAGCATCGGATTTGTTTAGTGCTTAGTGATCATTAAATCACATCTTGTCTAATTATTGCGGTTGTTACGCTTGAATTAGAGTCGCAGCTTGTTTCATCGCTTCTTTTGTCGAACATTCAACAACTTTTGCGTTTGCAAAGCGGTGAGCATCTTTCACTTGGATATCGTGAGCAAGGATAACCAGTTTCGCGTTGGCTACGTCTAGGTCAGTGATGCGGTTTTGGATGCCGTTTTGACCTTGTGTCTCTACTTTGACCTTGATACCTGCTGCTGCGCCTGCTTTTTCTAGCGCTTTTGCTGCCATGAAAGTGTGTGCAACACCTGATGGACAACAAGTTACTGCAACTACATCGTACTCGCCTTCACCTGCCACTGGAGCGACTGCCGCTGCTTGAACTGGTGCTGCTTCAACTTTTTCAGCTTGTTCTTCAGCGACTGGTTTCCAGAAACCAACGATAAGTGCTGTTGTTAGAGAGCCTAGAGCGATACCCACTACGTACATTGGAATGTTGCTTGATACAGGCGCTGTAATTAGACCACCCCACGGTGCGTGTAGCAGGATGTCAGTTAGGAAACCGAACACACAACCTACGATACCACCCGCAACGATTGAAGGAAGAACGCGCATCGGGTCGTTTGCTGCGAATGGGATAGCACCTTCAGAGATACCGATTGAACCCATGATTGCTGCTGCTTTACCTGCTTCTTGCTCTTCTTTAGAGAATTTCTTCTTGAATAGGAAAGTTGCAAGAGCCATACCTAGAGGAGGCGTACAGATTGCAATACCAACACCACCCATTAGCCATGGTTGAGTATCAACTTGAGTTTGAGCAAATAGTGTTGCCACTTTGTTGATTGGACCACCCATGTCGAACGCAGTCATACCGCCTAGGATAGCACCTAGAACCACTTTCGATGCGCCTGCCATCGAAGCAAGGAACTCGTTCATTGAAGTCATGAACAGTTTGATTGGCTCACCAATGCCCCATAGAACGATACCTGCTGATACTAGAGTACCGATTAGTGGGTAGATAAAGTACGCACCAAGAGCAGTCATATTTGGAGAAAGAGGGATTTTCTTCAGTTGGTATACAACACCACCCGCAAGGAAACCTGCCACGATACAACCTAGGAAACCGCCGCCCATGTCAGCCATGATGCCAGAAGAAATCATAGCTGGAGCCAGTGCTGGTTTATCCGCGATTGAGTAACCGATGAAACCACCTAGAATAATCGGGAATAGCACCAAGCCTTTAATGCCGATATTTGAGATATCTGCCAAGATGCCAGTTGCAGGAACCGCACCTTTACCAGATGCCATTACCGCAAGAGCCAGTAGAACACCACCCGCAACGATAAAAGGTAACATGTGAGAGGTACCAAAAAGTAGGTGCCCTTTTAATGTGCTGAGTGTCTTTTTAAAATCAGTATTGCTGGTATTTTGAGCTGTTAGGGTACTCATAAATAATCCACCTTAAGAATTGATTAAAATATTCAGAATTTCGTTTTGATCTTTCGCGTTATTAATATCTTGGATAAATTCATCACTGAATTTTCCAAATAGTTCTTGTAGTACATAAATATGATGATCTGCACCGTTATCAGGTGAAGCAATCATAAAAAACACGGTTGGTTTGATACCGTCTTCGTCACCGTAGTCAATACCTTCGCGCTTTACACCAACTGCGATTGCAGGGTCGATAACAGCCTTACTTTTCGCATGTGGGTAAGCGATACCTTCGGTTGAAGTGACACTGACAGATTCACGAGTTTCAATATCTTGTAAAAATGATTCTTTATCGCTGATTCGATTTTCATCAAATAGCATTTGAGCCAATTCTTCGAACACTTCTTTTTTATTAGTTGCTTGAAGTTCGTGTTTAATTAATTTGACGTTTGTTAGTGTGGTAATCATGTTTAACTCGGGTGTTGAAGTAATGCGATAAAATTAATCCAAGCGAGCGTTTTGCGAAATAGCAAAAAAAAACCATCCACTGTAGATTTGTATCAAGCGGATTTAAGTGTGATAGAAGTCATTATTAAAACGGTGAGATATTTGGCAATGGGGCGCTTGAGAATTGAGAATTGAGAATTGAGAATTGAGAATTGAGAAGGGTGGAATGACCCCTTAAAAGGGAGAGAAAAAAGCCCCGCGAATGCGAGGCTAAAGAAATATCGGTTGTCGATTAACTGTAAGCGCGAGCCACACGCCCTTCGCAATCAATCGTGTAGTTTTGAGCGTAAGCTGGAATGAATACCGATTGACCTTTTTCAATCAAACAAGATTCCCCATTAGTGTGCGTTAGTACCATTGCACCATCCAAAGGTAGCAATATCTCGGCGCTTTCCGTGGCAATCAGACGTTGCTTCGAATGGGACACAATGGCGAATTTGAAGTCGTCAACTGGGATTGGGTATTCCAACATCGCATCACGTTCAATAGGATTTAATAACAAGCTGTCGTGGGGTTTCTCGTCAAATTTTGTACATGAAACAAGTTCGTTAATGTCCATAAATTTAGGTGTAAGACCGGCACGCAGTACGTTGTCTGAGTTGGCCATAATTTCAAGGCCCGTTCCTTTAAGGTAAGCATGAGGTGTTTCGGCATCGAGGAACATGGCTTGACCGGGCTGCAGAGTGATCACATTGAGCATCAATGGAGCAAACAAACCAATGTCACCTGGGTATTGGGTTTCGAGCTCTACAATCAGTTGATATAGCGGCTCTTCGGCATTTTTTGCTCGTACAAGAAGTGCGGTGATTGCTTGATCTTTTTGCTCTCCATCGACAGAGAGTAGATCTGAGAAAAACAGCGATAATCCGCGTGCGGTTGGGTTTGCTTTCAATTGAGCTAACAGTGGCTCAACGGTCGGAATCTCAAGGCGAGTAAAGTTCTTAATGATCTCGCTCACGGATCGAAAGCCGTTCATTGCATGGTATTCTGTTAACGCATAGACCAATTCTGGCTTATGGTTCGCGTCTTTGTAATTTCGATTCCCAGCACTTTGCGGAATGCCGAGCTGTTCTTCAAGAGCAAATCCGCGTTCTGCTTGGCTCTTATTAGGATGAACCTGAATAGATAACGCTTTTTCTGCTGCGAGCACTTTAAATAAGTAGGGTAATTCACCAAAGCGTGTTGCCACCTTTTCACTCAAGAACGAATTTATATTCTGCGCAATAAGCGAAGACAGCTTAGTCGGCTCTCCATTTTGGTTGTGCACGGTTGAACAACCGTTAGGGTGTGCCCCCATCCAAATTTCAGCTTGTGGCTCACCGGTTTGGTTTGCCATGCCAAATAATTGATTGAATGATGATGAACTCCCCCAAGCGTAGTTTTGTATTACGTTGGTCATCGGAAAAAAAACAGGGTTTGGCGCAAGATCAGACATAGCAATCACCGTAAGGACGAATGTGGACGTTAAGAGGTTTATGGATAGTGATGGTGGTCATTGACGTTGCATGACTGCACCTTAAAGTGACATGCAGATATAGAACGCGATCACTGAGCGACCATCTCTCCGTTATTTGATGTGGTTTGTTACCTAGCGGATATTTTGCTGGGAGAGGGAAGCGTGCTGTAGTGAAGAAAAAACTCATTTACTGGAAGATTGTATCGGGCTGCTGGTTGTGTGATTTAGATCGAGTAATACCTGATGAGAAGAGTCTTGCCAGGATGTTTAGATTAACTGTTTGTTATTTAAAGCTTCCTTCTCTAGATGGCTGTTTGTTGAATGGGAATGATGAGAGAGAATGGCAAGCTGCAATATTGGTGCTTTTGCTGGATTTTTGTAACGTAAGTTCTGAACTGTGACTTTACTCAGTAGCACGAAATGAGCGGGCGATGTATATCTATCCCAAGAGCATTTTTGGTGTATGCAAAGAGTAAATAATGATTTTCCACGATTTGATTTCGTCAGTTTTGGGTGAGCGCGAGCCTTTGCATAACATATGGTTTGCGGGTGATTTCCATACCCCACCTGAATTTAGTTACCAAGTGAATTTTCCACGTTTAGAGTTGGTACTTGATGGCGAATATGTCAACGAGATGGAAAGCCATGATCGCAAAGTGACTCATATCACCGCGAAAGCTGGAGATGCGATTTTTATTCCGCCAAACTGTTGGAATAAACCTGACTGGGACACTAACTGTTCTGTTTTGAGTATTTTGTTTGGTCGTCGCCAATTAGGGCTTAGCTTGGTGAGCAAGCGTAAGGGCGAGACAGGTTTTTATGATATCCAAAAGCATAGCATCCAGACGCGTTCAGGATTTGCGATTGATAATATTCTTGAAGCATTGAGTTCGCTGGCGCGTGAGAGCCACAAAAAACCAATGGATGAGCTGTTACTGCAAGCATTACTGCAATACAGCAAAACCATGTTGGAGGCACCAGTCGAGCAAACTCACAGTCGCGTACAAGATCTCTATCAAGGGATTTGTATTTATATTCAAGAAAATTTTCACCGCCCGATTACGCGCGACAGTATTGCAGAGCGCTTTAGTATCTCTTCAAACCATTTGTCTCGCTTATTCCGTCAACAAGGCCACATGACATTGGCGGACTACATTACTTGGGTGCGTGTCGACCGCGCTAAGTTCATGTTGAAGAAATACAATTTTAAGTTGAGTGATGTTTCGGTACGTTGTGGATTTAAAGATGTGAACTATTTTTGCCGAGTCTTTAAAACGCGAACTGGCCGCACGCCAACGGAATATCGTGGTTCGGCTTAATTAAACATTGGGTTGATCATTGAGACTGAAATTGGCGCTTAAATTATGCGATTAGGCGCGACATTGAATACATCAATAGGGCTTGTAGGTCGACACTGCTTCTGGTTGACAACAGTCGTTCGGCCATTTGCCCACTCAGCAGGTTGCGTGTGAGGTTGGTGGCGGAAACGATTTGATCGCGAGTGGGTTTGGCAGGAATCACCAGTGCTATTGCGATATGTACATCGCCCATCTTTGATGCCCAGTCTATCGCCTTATCATTCACGATAACGGCGATAGAAACGTGTTCAACACCACCAAACATAACATGGGGTAGAGCGATGCCGGGGGTGACACACGTTGAGGATCGCTCTTCACGTTTAATGAAAGCCAGAATGAGCTCATCGGAGTTTTCTGGATAAATTAATTGGGCAAGCCCTTTTAAACATTCAAACTTTGTCAGCTCAGTGCGCGCTTTGGCATAGTGCCAATGAATTTCGCTCGGCGGGCAGATTTGCGGTAAGCGCTGAGCCAATTGACTGGAAAACTCATAATTGATCTGTGAACCCACGAGGGTGAAGTGTTCAGCAATGATGTCTTTGATGACAAAACATGCCAGTTCCGCGTCAATACCGATCGCGGTAATTTGGCATAAATCGCCTTTTAAGAGTCCAGCTTGTAACATCGCCATTGACTGCGTCAACTTGGCGCAACGGTCTTGGGTGATGTTGAGGATATGCAGGGAGCTTTTGAATTTTTTAGCAATGCGATGTAGCGGTGAAGCGACATGAGCACTGGCGTTAGCATCATCAACTAGAAAGGTAATTTGGTATTCGTTCATCCGCAGTAGGCGCTTTTATTTATCTATCGGCAATGAACAAGAAAGACTTTGTCGACGTTCAACAATACGTCTTCAATTGGGATCTGTACGATGTTCATACCTTCAAATCGGCCCGCTTGTTCAATCTCAATATCAGAGACGATCAGCACGCGATCGGCATGGGTAATATCAACGGGGGTTAATGGGTTTTCAATGCCCATAGCGCCTTGGGTTTCAACTTTTATTTGGACGTTAAATTTAGATGCCGCTTTTACTAACGCGTCTGCGGCCATATAAGTATGTGCAATGCCTGTAGGGCAAGCTGTCACAGCAACAATTTTCATCATGAATCTCGACTCTATTTTTGCTGGATACTAGCATATCAAAGCGATAATAGATCGATTTAAACCACTGATAGATAAGAGCCTCATCACAGTTTGAAATGAGTGTTACATTTTTCCAGTTAATGCTAGATTCCTCCTGTATCTCACCGAGACAAGTATGGCTAATCTATGCACAAACCAGAGCACTCCTCGGTCTTCTTAGCTATAGGTCATTTGGATAAAACAGTAATGGATATCACTAATCTCATAGAGCAAGAGACGATTTGTTTAGAGTTAAAAGCTCAAACAAAAGAAGAAGTGTTACTGGAGCTTGTCGAGTTGTTGGAAGCGGCAGGCAAACTTGACAATAAAAATCAATTTTTAGCGGATATATGGAAGCGAGAGAAGATAGGTAATACCGGTTTTGAGCAAGGTATTGCGATTCCTCATGCCAAAAGTTATGCGGTTTCGACTCCTGCGGTTGCTGTTGGAATTAGCCGTGACGGTATTGATTATGGTGCGGAAGATGGCGAACTATCGGACGTGTTCTTCATGCTGGCTTCTCCAGATGGAGATGATCACCACCATATTGAGGTATTGGCGCAATTGTCATCGAAACTGATTGAAGATGGCTTTGTGGACTCGCTTAAAAAGGTAGAGACAGTCGAACAAGCGCTGGCTTTACTAACCGATGTCGAAACTGAGCAAAGTCCCGCCCATTATCAAGATCGGGTCGATCTATCTTCGGTTTCCCCAAGCCCATTAAAACAGAGCTTAGCGCGAGCGAAAGAGCATTTGCTATTTGGCACCTCCCACATGATCCCTTTTATTGTGGCTGGTGGGGTATTACTGTCGCTATCGGTCATGATTTCCGGCCATGGTGGCGTACCAACCAACGGCATCCTCGCTGACATCGCGCAAATGGGCATTGCGGGATTAACTCTTTTTACCGCAGTGCTTGGCGGTTACATTGCTTACTCTATCGCCGATAAGCCAGGTCTTGCTCCGGGGATGATTGGCTCATGGATAGCCGTTAGCCATTACAACACAGGCTTTCTTGGTGCAATTGTGGTGGGATTCTTTGCTGGTTTTGTGGTTTATCTGCTTAAAAAAATTCAGTTGCCAAGCAGTATGACCTCGCTAGGTTCGATCTTTATCTATCCGCTGGTCGGTACTTTTGTCACTTGCGGGGCAGTGATGTGGTTGATTGGTACACCGATTGCTAATGCGATGGAGTGGCTTAACAATTGGCTCGCGGGCCTAGCCGGATCGGGAAAAATCATCTTAGGTACGGTTCTCGGCGCGATGACGGCGTTCGATATGGGCGGTCCAATTAACAAGGTTGCGACACTGTTTGCGCAAAGCCAAGTGAATACCCAGCCATGGTTGATGGGGGGAGTTGGTATTGCGATTTGTACGCCGCCACTGGGTATGGCATTAGCAACGCTATTTTCACCGAAGAAGTTCAAGCGTGAAGAGCGTGAGGCAGGTAAAGCTGCAGGCATCATGGGCATGATCGGTATCAGTGAAGGTGCGATTCCCTTTGCCGCCGCAGACCCTGCTCGAGTCATCCCAGCCATAGTGGCAGGGGGCATTGTCGGGAATGTGACTGGCTTTATGTTCCATGTCATCAACCATGCGCCATGGGGCGGTTGGATAGTTCTACCCGTGGTGGATGGTAAGTTGGGCTACATAATCGGCACTCTTGTTGGGGCAATGACGACGGCAGCTATCGTCATCTTATTGAAAAAGACCGTTAACGAAGATGATCATTCATCCAATGCATTGCGCTTTGGTGCGGTGGAAGGTGAAGGTGAGGCCGAAGTATTGGCGGTTACCTCTTGCCCTTCTGGCGTAGCGCATACTTTTTTGGCGGCAAAATCATTAGAAAAAGCGGCGCAGGCATTGGGTGTGAAAATTAAAGTCGAGACGCAAGGCGCCAATGGGATTAACAATCGTATTACGGCGAAAGATGTTGAAAAAGCGCGATTTGTTATTTTTGCTCACGATGTGGCGATCAAAGATCCTGAACGATTTAATAACATAAAAATAATTGATGTCTGTACCAAAGATGCCATGTTAAGTGCGGCGGCACTACTTAAATCGAAAGCATAGAATGGAATAATTCTTAGTGCAGTTATGTATCCAGTTCCCCCTAAGCTGACTAGTCTTTCCCCCTAGACTAGTTTGCTCCTGTAATCCAACGTTGTTGGGCTAAAAGCCAGTCAGTATCCTGACTGGCTTTTTTCTATTTAACAGCTTCAGTCATTCATTAATGGCTCAATTAATTTAATTGTGACACCGCAAAGTTGGTGTTTTTATGTGCAAAACCATCTTGTTTTTCCATTTTTGTTTTCCTATAAATCATTAAATATCAATGTATTAGTGTTAGTTGTATGGGGTGGAATGTTTAGAATAATAAAAATTAAAATGTCATGCAGCCTTCAATAAAGTGAAACACAACTGTCATATTTCCTCCCTAAAGTGGGCATCGTTGAATAAACACAACGGCAATAAAGCCATTAAAGGAACTTGTGATGAAAAAGACAGTTATCGGAGCGATTGCTCTACTAAGCACACTAGCAGTGACTCCAGCTTCAGCGAAAGAAACTATCTCTGCGGTAGGTTCTAGTAGCGTAACTCCGCTGATGGAAGTTTTCTCTGAAACATACATGAAAGACAATGCGAACGTATTTATCGAAGTACAAGGACCTGGTTCTTCGGCGGGCGTAAAAGCGGCAAAAAATGGCAGTGCTGACTTAGGCATGTCATCACGCAACCTAAAAGATTCAGAAAAAGAAGCAACATTGATTGAAGAAGTGGTTGCTCGAGATGGTATCGCGGTTGTGGTTAACCCTAACAATAAACTTGAAGGCCTAACCGCTGAGCAAGTAACCGCAATCTACAAAGGTGAAATCACCAACTGGAAAGATGTTGGCGGCGCTGACAAGCCAATCGTAGCGATTACTCGCGACACGGCTTCAGGCACTCGTGGTGCATTTGAAGACATCATGAAGCTGAAAAAGAAAGTCTCAGGTATGAAAGTATCGGCTATTTCTCAACGTGCTCAAGTGGCGAACGGTAACGGTGCACTGAAAACCATGGTTGCTTCTAACCCATACGCAATTGGCTACATCTCACTAGGTACGGTTGATGGTTCAGTGAATGCGCTAGACATCAACGGCACACCAGCCTCTGTTGCTAACGTGAAGAATGGCACTTACCAAGTTGCTCGTCCTTTCCTAGTGCTTTACCAAGAAGGCAAGCCTTCAGCTGAAACACAAAAATTCCTAGACTGGATGTTAACCGCAGACGCACAAGCGCTTGTTGAGCAGAAAGGCTACATCTCAGTTAACTAATACCCTGAAACATCAATTAATTGCTCAGCCTACTTTTGGGCTGAGCCTTTTGTTACACGACTGCCCAGATAGTTTGGGCAAGTACGGTGATTTTATATGTCCATCGCAACAAATAGTGAAAAGCTTATGAACACTGAAGCGACTCAAATTTCAAAGCCTGGTTTACGAGCGAAAAAGCGCGTTGACTGGAAAGAGCGCATCTTCCATGGCTTGTTTCTCACCAGTGCCGTTATTGGTATTGTCTCTCTAGCCGTTATTGCTTACTTCATCGTGCGCGAATCGCTACCCGCTTTTCAAGAAGTAGGTGTGAGTGGCATCGTTCTTGGTCAAGATTGGTTACCACCTGCGCTTTACGGTGTAGCAACCATGATTGTGGCATCGGTTGTATCAACATTTGGTGCTGTTGTCGTTGGTGTGCCTGTTGGCGTGTTAACCGCCGTGTTTATTGCAGAAATCGCCCCAAAGCGTTTAGCTGACGTGATCCGTCCGGCGGTGGAACTGTTAGCTGGTATTCCTTCGGTTGTGTACGGTTTCTTTGGTTTGGTGATTATTGTTCCGCTCATTCAAAATGTGTTTGATGTTCCAGCGGGTAATACGATTCTTGCCGGTATCATTGTACTAGGTGTGATGATTCTACCTACCGTGATTACCGTTTCTGAAACCTCAATCCGTGCCGTGCCACGAGCGTATAAAGAAGGCTCTCTTGCTCTGGGTGCGTCAAAAATTTATACCATCTTCAAGTTACTCGTTCCGGCGGCACGTTCGGGCATTATGACCGGTGTCATTTTGGGTATTGGCCGTGCTTTGGGCGAAACGATGGCGATTATTATGGTTATGGGTAATGCTCCAGCTATGCCTGAAGGCATTCTGGATGCAGCCAGAACGCTAACGGCGAATATCGCCATTGAGATGTCGTATGCAAGCGGCGTTCACGCAAGCGCACTTTACGCAACAGGTGTTGTTCTGTTGGCATTTATCATGATGCTCAATGCAGTGCTGCTTTATCTTAATCGTCAGAAGACCAAATAGAGACGGGTAATGATTATGGATTACGCAAAACTAAAACGCTCGCGTCAGTTTAAAGATAACATGCTTAGTGCTTTCGTATGGGCTGCAGCGGCGCTAACGGTTGGATTCTTGTTCTGGATTATTTGGTACATTTTGTCGAATGGTCTTCAGCACGTAGATTGGAGTTTCATTACTGACGATTATACACGTACAGGTGACGAACACGGCATCTTCCCAATGATTGTGTCGACACTGTATATGGTTATTGCATCGATTGCCGTTGCTGCGCCATTGGGTATTATGACGGCCATCTACCTAACAGAATATGCCAAAGTGGGTAGTCGATTAGTGAAAGTGATCCGCTTCTGTACAGAGTCACTCGCGGGTATTCCTTCGATTATCTTTGGCTTGTTTGGTATGACATTCTTTGTTGCCATTCTTGGATTGGGCTTTTCGATTCTGTCAGGTGCGCTTACGCTAAGTATTCTTATACTACCTGTCATTATTCGTACCACTGAAGAAGCACTAATGTCGGTACCTCAAACATACCGAGAAGGTTCTTATGCTCTAGGGTCTTCACGAATTTACACCATCTGGCGTTTGATCTTACCGAGTGCGATGCCAGGTATCTTAACTTCGATCATTCTAAGTACTGGTCGTGTCATTGGCGAATCAGCTCCGGTGTTTTTAACGGCAGGCATGGTAGCGCGTATTCCAGATTCTTTATTAGATTCAGGACGCACGCTAACCGTACACCTTTACAAACTGACCACTGAACTCTTCACCATTGAAGAGTGGAACCAAGCATACGGAACCGCCACCGTACTGATTGTTGTTGTCCTGCTGATCAATATGGTCACTAAGTTAATTGCTAAACGCTTTAATACAGCAACTTACTGATTCGAATTTAAGATTTAAGAGAAATAGTTATGAACAAATTTAACATTGAAAACCTAGACTTGTTTTACGGTGAGAGCCAAGCATTAAAATCAATTAACCTGCCAATCCCGACTCGCCAAGTGACCGCTCTTATTGGCCCTTCAGGTTGTGGTAAATCGACGTTATTACGTTGCTTGAATCGCATGAATGATCTGATTGAAGGCGTAAAAATCACAGGTAAACTGACCATGGATAATGAAGATATCTATGGCAATATCGATGTGGCAGACCTGCGAATTAAAGTTGGAATGGTATTCCAAAAGCCAAACCCATTTCCGATGAGCATTTATGAAAACGTTGCTTATGGCTTGCGTGCTCAAGGTATTAAAGACAAAAAGCACCTTGATGAGGTGGTAGAGCGCTCATTGCGTGGTGCGGCCTTATGGGATGAGGTTAAAGACCGCCTTAAATCACATGCATTTGGCTTATCTGGTGGCCAACAACAGCGTCTTTGCATTGCACGTACCATCGCAATGGAGCCTGATGTTATTTTAATGGACGAACCAACATCAGCATTAGACCCGATTGCGACGCACAAAATCGAAGAGTTGATGGAAGAGCTGAAGAAAAACTATACGATCGTCATTGTGACTCACTCAATGCAGCAAGCACGACGCATTTCTGATCGCACCGCATTTTTCTTAATGGGGGAGTTGGTTGAGCACGATGAAACCAATGTGATTTTTAGTGCACCACGTGATGACCGTACACAAGGTTATGTCAATGGTGACTTCGGTTAAAACGTATTTACTGGTACATACTATAACTATAAGCGATGGTAACTATTGCCCCTCATAATGAGGGGTTTTTTTATGCCTGAAAAATGGAAAATAGAGGCATCAAATGTGGCCATGAAGTTATTTGTATAAAAGTTGACCATTCTGTAAATTACTTTCCCATTACATCTGTGATTAATTTAAATTTCTAATGATAAAGTTGTAGCTTGCTCTATTTTTCATCAATTCAAATTGCTATAAAACCACGCTTTTTATGTGGTTAATTGCTGGTTGAATAATACAAAATAAATAAATTTATTCTATTTTAGTGTTTTTTAAATGCCGTTCTCATTTGTTGGAAATTTTGCAATCTCAAAGTCTGGAACAAGTTGAATAGAGAATAATTATAGTTTGTTTTTGTCGCAAATAAATACAGACTATGTGCTTGTTGAGATGATGTTAACTGCTCATTTAGAGTGAGCTTCGTTGTTTCGCTATGGAAAGGAATAGGTCTAGGGCAGGGAATATAGCATGAGAGAAATAGGTATTATAAAGCAGCATGGTGACGAGCACGTAATCGCTTACCGTGTGTTAGATATCGCGATTATTATCGCTACTATTTTAATGACCGCCAATATTTATGCTGACAGTTGGAATATTTACTATCTTTTAGCGACCAGTGTTGCGGTGGTTTCTTTTAGTGTCATGGCAGAGCTACTTGGCGTTTATAACCCTTCATATACATCGTCTCTGCGTCAAACTTTACCACCTATTTTGCTCTCCTGGTTTTGTGCCATTGGTTTGTTACTTGTACTCGCTTTTGGTTTTAAAATTACTGACTCGTTTTCTCGTATTGCGATGACGGTTTGGTTTGTTGGCACACCGGTATTACTGACTTCTTACAGATTGGTGAGCAGTAAGGTTCGAACTTCAGCGAAGTCGGATTCTTATGAGAAAAAAAGTATCATCATTGGTGCAACACCAGCAGGTCTAGCGTTGGCGAAGGAGATTCAATCAAGTCGCCATCACGGCCTTAACCTCGTCGGTATTTTTGATGACCGCAGCCTTGATCGTCTTGCTGATGAAAACCTTGATGTGCAACTCCGAGGCTCAATTAATGATGCTTTGCAAATGGCGAAAGAACGTGATTTTCGCCATGTCTATGTTGCGTTACCGATGAAGGCCTCTAATCGAATTAAAGAAGTGATCAATTACTTTGCCGATAGCACCGCTCGTGTATATATCGTGCCAGACTTCTTTACTTATGATCTTATTCAATCACGTTGGCGTAATGTGGGTAATATTCCCACGTTAAGTATCCATGATACGCCATTTTATGGTATGTCGACTTTTGTAAAACGACTAGAAGATATCGTCGTTTCAGCGCTTATTCTTTTGCTTATTAGTCCCGTGCTTTTAGCCGTTTCCATTGGAGTGAAGTTGTCTTCTCCTGGACCAATTATATTTAAGCAACATCGTTATGGTATTGATGGTAAGCAGATCAAAGTGTGGAAATTTCGCTCAATGCGCTCTATGGATAATGGTCAAGTAGTAAAGCAAGCTACAAAAGGTGACCCACGAATTACCAAATTTGGCGCATTTATTCGTAAAACTTCTTTGGATGAATTACCGCAATTTATCAACGTCCTCCAAGGCCGCATGTCAATTGTTGGTCCTCGTCCCCACGCGGTATCGCACAACGAAGAATATCGCCAAATTGTCGACCGCTATATGTTACGCCATAAAGTCAAACCAGGCATTACTGGCTGGGCACAAATTAATGGTTATCGCGGAGAAACAGATACTATCGACAAAATGGAAAAGCGTGTCGAATATGATTTGACCTATATTCGTGAGTGGTCATTGTGGCTCGATATTAAGATAATTTTCTTAACCATATTTAAAGGTTTTGTAGGTAAAACCGCATATTAATTTATCCAATAAAATTAGGTGTAAAAGTGATTAACAAGCTGTTTAAAATCCTTGTGCTGAGTTGTATTTCTATTGGTTCGGTCAATGCGAATATCACGGATCTGTACAAACTTGCGGCTGGTGACGTCATCAGTATTAAAGTTTACGGTGAAGAGAATCTCACCATAGAAGAGCAAAAAATCGATAACCGTGAAGTGATCGATTACCCGTATTTGGGGGTGATTAAACTCGGTGGTAAGACATTAGAGCAAGTTCAGAGTGAAATTACTCAAGGTCTGCAAGGTGACTATTTAGTTAGTCCTAAAGTGAACGTCGCTATTGTTCAATATCGTAATGTTTACATTAACGGCCTCGTCAATAAACCGGGTGGCTATGAATACGAACCGGGACTCACGGTACAAAAGGCGATTTCATTAGCGGGTGGCGTGATGAGTAAGTATCGGCGCAGTGCGAGAGCTTACCGCACTAAATCTACAGAAGCAGATCAATACGCCAATCTTACTGCAGAACAATTAGCGAAAGAATTTGATAAAAATACAGAAACGGAAGCTGAGTTATACCAAGTCATTCACCCCGGTGACACGATTCATGTCGTTGCTTCTTTTTGGTAATAAGCCTCACCAGCCAACTCAATTTGACGAATTATTAGGGAAAGTATGAAGTTACTAAGCGATGAGAAAACCTCGATTGAAGGGGAGTCGGTGGATTTTGGTAAGTACATCGTATTACTAAAACGCAGTTGGTTAAAAATATCACTGTTTACCACTCTTGTTACAGTACTTGCAGCGTTATTTGCATTATCAATTGCCCCTACCTATCAAGCAACTGCGACACTATTGATTGAATCAAACACCAGTAAAGCCGTTTCGATCGAAGAAGTAGTAGGCATTGATTCGACTCAGCAAGAGTACTATTTGACTCAGTTTGAAATTCTAAAATCGCACCGCATCGCTGAGCGTGTCATAGCACAATTGAATTTGGAGCAAAATAAAGAGTTCAATCCCTATATTGAACCGAAGCAATCCTTTAAATCTCTTGTGAAAGAGAAAATTCTGGCGTTGCCGATGTTTAAGTCAGAAGAAGCGAAAGTAGAGCCTACCGCAGAAGAATTAGCGACCAAGGTGCGTTATGCGGTGTTAGCCAACTTCCAATCGAGATTGTATATCTCGCCTATTCGTAAAACACAACTAGTCCGCATTACCTTTGAATCTGTAGACCCACAACTTGCGGCAGATGTGGCTAATGCCGTGGGTGAGGCCTACATTCTCGAAGGACTTGATGCCCGATTAGATGCCACGGAACATGCATCGTCTTGGATCTCGGGTCGAATGGCGCAGCTACAAGAACAATTGAAGCGCTCTGAAAATGCTCTAATCGAGTTTTTGGCGCAGGAAAAATTAGTTGATGACGATGATAGCGGTATTGATGTTCAAGCGAGCGCAGTGATTAATGATCTTATCTTGCGTTTAAGCGAGGTCACTGACCGTCGAATTCAACTGGAATCTGCTTATAGTACGTTGAGCAGTGGTGGTTCATTGGCAATCACTGATGTCTCTTCAGTACCCGAAATATCTAAACACCCTCAGGTGATTAATTTGCGTGGTTTGTTGTCTAACGCCAAACATGAGCAAACAGAATTCTCGAAAACCTATGGCCCTAAGCATGAAAAGATGATTGCTGTTAGTGCCAAACGCGCGAACCTTGAAGAGCAGTTAAATCAATTGATCCGCCAATTGGTCGGTGGGATTGGTAAAGAGCTGCAAGCCGTGCGCTCTCAAGAGAGTTTGATTTCACGTGAGTTGGATAAGCGTAAACAAGAATTCCAAAGTTTGACGGTGAAAAAGCGCCAATATGAAGCGTTACTGCGTGAAGAAGAGACCAACCGCAATATATTAAATATCTTCTTAAATCGTCAAAAAGAGACCACGGCAACCAGTGATTTTGATTCACGAAATGCTCGTTTTACTGATGAGGCATTGGTGCCGCAGTTCCCAGCTAAACCAAATAAGAAATTGATCGTCGGTCTTGCGATGATCGCAGCGTTGCTTCTGTCGATCTCGGTTGTGTTGCTGCTAGATGCCTTTAATAACACCATTACGTCAATTAAACATTGTGAAGACAAACTCGGCATCATTCCACTCGGCGGAATCCCTAAGCTCAACAAATTTAAGAAGCGAGTAATGGGGAGTGATGTCTTCTTTAGCGAAAAATTCATGACGTTTAACGAGTCGATCCGATCGGCTAGGACAGCGCTAGCACTAGTAAATAAAGACAATAAATTTATTACAATCTCTTCCTCTTTACCGAATGAAGGGAAAACAACGTGCTCAATCAATCTAGCACTCGCATTTTCCAAGGTAGAGAATACTCTGCTTATCGATTGTGATTTAAGAAAGTCAGCGGTTGCTGAGCGTTTTGGACATAAACGTTATAAGCTAGGTTTAACCAACCATCTTTTGATGAAAGCCAGCTTAGAGGAATGTCTGTTTGTCGATGAGCGCTCGGGACTAACCGTACTGCCAGCGGGTATGCCAACTCAGAATCCACAAGAACTGCTAAGTTCAGAACGCTTCTCACAGCTGTTACACCAACTTGCTGAGCGCTTTGACAAGGTCATTATAGACACGCCACCCGCTCTAGTGGTCAGCGATAGTATGATTGTAAGTAAAATCACCGGTAAGGTTGTGGTGGTGCTAAGAGCTTCAAGTACGCGAGTTGTCACTCTACGCAACACAATATCCAGATTTATATCTCATGATGTGCAGTTTGAAGGGTTGCTGCTAAACCAAATCAGTGAAGGGAAAGGTAAGCAAGATTATGTTTACGGTGACTACATTCACCATTTGGACAAAGTTCCTCAAGCACAGCAATCATAAGTAGGAAGCCTAAAAATGGATTTTATGTATAGCATCGTTGTGCCGCACTACAACAGCGAGCAAGGTTTGAAACGGTTATTAAACTCGATTCCTACTAGACCGGATATTCAAATCATCGTTGTTGACGATAACAGCAGTGAAGCGCTGGATAGCCAGCGCCTAGCTGAGCAATATAAGGACCATCATCTAGAGTTTCTAACGAACAATACGGGTACTAAAGGCGCGGGCTCTGCTCGTAACGTGGGGCTAAAACAGTTACGTAGTCGATACACCTTATTTGCAGATGCAGATGACTTATTTTGTTCAGGGGCTTTTGAGCTACTCGATACGGTTTTAAGTGGAGATGATATTAGTTATTTTTCGCCGACTAGCCGTTGTGATGTCACGGGTGAGCTATCGGATCGTCATCATATTTATGCCAATTTGGTGCGTGATTTCCTCAATACAGGTGATGAGGATATTCGTTATCACTTTTCGGTTCCATGGAGCAAAGTCTTTCGTACCGAGTTTATCCAAGACCATGGGCTCTATTTTGACCAAGTCATAGCATCCAATGATGTGATGTTCTCGTTGGTTTCCGGGCGAAAAGCAGCTTCTATTTCAGTTCATCCGCAGGAGATTTATTGCGTGACGCGCGGTAAAGGCACCCTGACAGTGAATTTTAAACCTGCGGTGGTGCGCTCTCGTTATGAGGTGGAATTAAACAGAATCGATTACATTGCCTCCTTTGCTTTACCAACTGACAGTACCTCACTTTACAAGATGGTGAAGAACTTCCGTAAGGTGATGTCACTACGAGATTTTATGCAGGTAGTGGGTTTGCTTTTTCAAGGAAAAATTTCGGTTGTACCAAAGCGCACATACTACTACCTCAAAAACCCAATGGCATTGTTCGATCGCTTTATCAAAAGAAAGCAATCTCTGAGCAGTCAAAAATATCAAGCGTAGTAATTCGTTACTGCCTAAAAATTGAAAAAATTACGGAAGATTTATGAAGATTACAGTTGTTGGTACCGGTTATGTTGGCTTGTCGAATGCAGTGCTTATGGCGCAGAATCATCAAGTGGTCGCATTGGATATTGATGAAGGAAAAGTCGCCAAAATAAATCAGCGTATTTCGCCTATTTCAGACACTGAAATTGAGTTGTTTTTGGCAGAAAAAACGCTGGATCTAACCGCAACCATCGATAAAGAACTCGCTTACAAAGAGACTGATTTCATCATCGTGGCTACGCCAACAAATTATGATGCAGAAACGAACTTTTTTGATACCAGTTCAGTCGAGTCGGTGATCAAAGAAGTCAAACAGTATGCGCCACAGGGTGTGGTGGTGATCAAATCAACAATCCCTGTAGGCTTTACTGAACGAGTGAAGCAAGAGCTTGATTTTGAAAATATCTTGTTCTCGCCTGAGTTTTTACGTGAAGGCAAAGCGCTGCATGACAACCTTTACCCTTCGCGCATTATTGTGGGTGAAACCTCGCCTCGTGCTGAAACGTTTGCTGGGCTATTGCTCGAAGGTGCAGTGAAAACAGATATTCCAGTGCTGTTCACCAATTCGACAGAAGCTGAAGCTGTTAAGCTGTTCTCTAATACTTATTTGGCGATGCGTGTGGCGTATTTTAATGAGCTGGATTCTTACGCAGAAAGTCATGGCTTAGATTCACGTCAGATCATCGAAGGTGTCGGTTTAGACCCGCGTATTGGCTCTCATTATAACAATCCTTCGTTTGGCTATGGCGGCTACTGTTTGCCAAAAGATACCAAACAGTTATTGGCCAACTATCAAGATGTGCCAAACAATATTATTCAAGCAATTGTTGAGGCAAATACCACCCGCAAAGATTTCATTGCTCGTTCGATTGTCAACAAGCAACCGAAAGTAGTAGGTATTTACCGTCTGATTATGAAGTCTGGTTCGGACAACTTTAGAGCGTCGAGTATCCAGGGCATTATGAAACGCATCAAGGCGAAAGGGATCGAAGTCATCGTATATGAACCATTGTTAGAGGAGCCGACATTCTTTAACTCAGAAGTGGTGAATGACTTTGCTTCGTTCAAACAGATCAGCGATGTGATTGTGAGTAACCGCATGATGGAAGAACTAGCTGATGTTGCGGATAAAGTTTACACCCGCGACCTATTTGGTAGCGACTAAGGACAAGGTTAAATACTTGATGAAACTCGTCACCATTAATCCACAAAAGTCGACCACCATGGGTGGGGTAGAGACGTTGATCAGAAGTTTGCATACTCTATTTGATTGTGAAAACTATGAGTTGTATCAGTTTGAACCTGAGAAGGAACATTATCCTGAAAGTTCAAAGATCCAATACGTTAAGTATGGCAGTGGTAACAAAATCGCGGCAAAGTTAAGCCAAATTGATGCGGTGAGGAAGCTGCAACTTTCTGCCGAAGACGTTGTGGTGTTGTTTCACCCCAATGACTTGCTCTACTTGCCTCTACAGGTATTGAAAAAGACCAAGGTAGTATTGGTGCAGACCAATAAGTTCTCGGTCTTTTTTAAACCGTTATCAAAATTAATCATGGCTTTGTTACACAGTAAAATTGATTTGTTTACGGTTTATACCGATCAAGACAAGCAGGCATTAGCGACGTTATTTCCTCGCTTGGTTTCGAAGGTAAAAGTGATTCCTCGCGGCTGTAAGCTTTCGACTTCGTCGGAGCCACAACAGCTAAGCAAAAGGTTAGTGACGATTGCTCGAATTGATGAGGAGCAGAAGAACTTCTCAGCCATGATAGAGGTTATCGACCAGTTACCTGATGGGTATCACTTAGATATCTATGGGGATGGTAGTGACAGCAAAGTGAACGCTTTGATTGAGCGTGTTGCGGAGAACAACAAAATCCAATTTAAAGGCCCGACTAGCGATGTAGCCGATACGCTACAAAACTATGCTGCGTTCATTATGACTTCAAGGTATGAAGGTTTTGGACAAACTCTCATCGAGGCTCGAAGCCAAGGTCTACCGATAGTTGCTTATCAAACCTTTGATGCATTGCCATGGATTGTTGAAGACGGGGTCAATGGTTATCGTGTTGTTGAAGGCGATAGCCGTCGCTTTGCTGAGCGAATTATCGAGATTTGCAGCAACGAAGCGCGTTACACCACCTTATCAAATAATGCACTAAACAAAGCGAAAGAAACGGAAATAGAAGTTGTTAATCAGTTATGGCAGGAGGCTGTTGCATGAAATATTCCGTGATTGTACCTATTTACAACACCTTTGATTATGCCCAACGCATCGTAGAGTGGTTTGTTCAAGAAGTATCGGCCCGTACAGAGCAAGACGCAGAGCTAATACTGGTCGATGATGGCTCAAAGCAGGGGCCTAACTACACGATTGATCATCAGAGTATTAGATTGATACGAAAAGAGAATGGTGGCGTTTCAAGTGCTCGCAACGTTGGTATTGAGAATGCGCGTGGTGAGTTTATCTTATTTTTAGATTCAGACGACAAATATCAATCCGGCTTATTCAGTTACTTGGATAAAGAGCTGTTGGAACGCACTAATCTAGATACGATATTATTTTCGTTCGAAAAAGTGTCCGATGATAAATCAGAGCAAGCTCAGAACCGTGCTCAGCAGGTGGGTGGGCTGCAAGCGTTGTCTCAATTTTTGACTAAAGAGATCCGCGTACATGTTTGTGGCTTGATGGTATCGCGTTCGCTGCTAGTCGAGCATCAATTAAGATTTGATGAGACACTGCACTTTAGTGAAGATGTGTTATTTATTGTCGATTACCTGTCACTTGCTCGTCAATGCTACATCAGTGAGCAAATTTTATATTTTCACGTAATGCGCAGCGGTTCAGCCATCAATAGTCTATTAACTGAGAAAGACACCACTCACATTGATGCATTTGAGCGTATTTCGTTACAGGCTAAAAAACTGGCCAGAGAGCAAGATGTCAATTTTTTTCTTTCTACGTGTTATATCAACTTAATTAAATTCTTAGTAAAGAATAAAACCAAAGATAAGTGTGTTTTTGAAAAAATAATTTCAAATCAGAAGTTTTTATTTGGTGCGATTGATGCAAAGATCAGCCGATACTCGATCGTTATTAAGATATTACGTATATTATTTAAGCTTGATGGTTTAACTAATCATCAAGTGTTGCGCCGCTTGAGCTATGTGGAGCAATGATGAGAGTTCTTAATATTTCTGAAACTACACAAGGTGGCATTGAAACTTTTTTTGAGTCACTATCTCGCTCTCAATCAGTTGATAATGATTTTCTTGCACTTAACTACCATCGTTCTATTCTTCCGCTTAAAGCCAAAGGGTTTAGACCTTTTAATGTTTTAATGTTGTTATGGGTCGTACTATTTCAACTAGAAATAAAGCAGTATCAAGTTGTTTTTTTGCATAGTACATTCTCGGGATTATTGCGTCCATTGTTATGGCCTGTAGGTAAATGGAAAAATGTCTCGATTGTTTATTGCAGTCATGGCTGGGCGTTTGATATTCACTACAGTTCAAAAATAAAGAATACGCTTTACCGAGCGATTTATATCGCAGTAGAGCGCTTACTAACGCCCTTTTGTGACCAGATATATTGCATTTCTCAATATGAATATCGTGAAGCGTTGAAAATTGGTTTACAGGAAAAGAAACTCACACTCGTTTGGAATGGAGTTCAAGGTAGTGCATTGACCTTGCCTGAAACCAAGCAAGAGACAACGGTCACTCGAATCCTATTTGTCGGGCGCTTGGATAAGCAAAAAGGTCTGCATCTTTTGATTCATGCGTTACAAAATCTACCGCAGCTTGAACAAGCTGTCGAGTTAACTGTGATCGGTGAGTCTGTGCGTAATGATTGCCCTGAATTGGACATATTGCTGGATAGCACAATCACAAATGTCGTAATTAAGCGCTTAGGTTGGGTGGAGAATACACAGCTCGATCTTTACTTTCAACGGGCTGACTTTGTTGTTGTGCCTTCGTTGTGGGAAGGTTTTGGCTTGATCGTGGCTGAATCTTTACGCAATGGTACGCCGGTGTTTGCTTCAAATGCTGGGTCACTCGCAGATATGCTGAACGATAAAACTGGCTGGGTTTTTGATCTAGAAAGTAAGGCGAATTTATCTCAAAGTATAGCAAAGGTGTTGGTAGATAAAGCTTATCTTAATATTAGTCAGCAAGATTGTGTTGAGCACTTTGAGCAGAATTTTCATGAAGACATTATGAATCAGCGCTACTTCCAGTCATTTTCGACACTCAGTTAGGAGTTCCCAGTGCAAAAAGCGGTATTTCTATTTTTTTGTTTGCTAATTCCGTTTGAGAACACTGCGCTTGCCTCTATTGGTGGCGTATTTACTGCGCCACTTGGGATCACTATGATCCCGTTGCTCGCATTGCAGATTGCTCTGTCTTATCGTTCGTTATCGGAGACGGAGTTCAACACGGTCAAATTACTGTTCGGTTTTTTTGTTTATTCCTTCTTGCTGTTGACATTCTTTTATGGGGATTACAATAAAACCTTTCTATTTGACCGAGGACTAAGGTTTTTATTGCTGATCATTCCTCCTGTTGTCGTCTTCCTGACGGTGGTTCGTCAAGATGAAAAAACAATTTATCAGGGATTATTAGTCATCGCTAGTGTTGTTATCTTCGCATTTTTATTGAACTTGGCGGCGCGTGGCTTCATCAATAGCTCATCATTTTTCCATCATAACTATGCGTTGTCGCCACATCGAATGCGAGGCTTTACGTTAGAAGCAAGTACGTTTGGTTTCCAGTTTAGTTTAGTTTTGTTGATGGTTGCGGCTATTTTCCGTATTAACCTTTTTGTGATTACGCCAATCATTGTGGCCAGTGTGTTATTAATCACTTCAAAGGGAACATTGATTTGTTTCTTGATGACCATCTTTATTACTTTTGTCACCTTTAGTCGCATCAATGCTTTCCATAAGTTGTTGGCCTCATTGATTTTGCTCTTTGGTATCACCGTGTTTGTCTCTACATTTTTGGGCGGCTCTATCGTCAATGACGTTGAACGTTACACCAGTGTTGCAACTCGCGGGACTGCGGTGATGACGGCAATTATATCATTGATTTATAACCCAATTGGCAGTGGTTTCTTTGGCTATCTACCATCCATGTACGAATATGGTGTCCATGCGGTGAGCTTTGTCGATGGATTAGCGCCTGGGCTACTAAATTTTTCTGAATTCTCAAAATATTTAGTCGTGGGTGAAACCAAAAGTGTATCGACGAAGTCGTTCTTTTTTGATTGGGTCATATTTGGCGGGATTTTTTTCGTCTATGTTTATGTGAAATATATCGGGCGGCTGTTTAAGTTTTTCGTTAAACACCGTATGCAATATGATTTTGCTGTGCTGCTGTTTTTAGTGTTATCCAGTGCTTTTTTTATGACGATTGATGCAAGATATATTGCACCATTTGCTCTAGCGTTTGTTTATGTTCGTTATCGAATCGTACAAAAAAGAGTGTTGCAGGATGATAAAGAACAAATCACACAAGGACTGTCTTATGCATGAGCGTGTTGGGATTCTAACTCTAATGGTTGGCGCATTGCTGCTGATGACGCTTTCTCTTATCAAAGGAGCGGATGATTGGCAAAATCAGACAATACGTAATTATCTTAGCGACATTAAAAAGTCGGCTGAGCAAGAAAACGGTACAATAGGAACGTTAAATAGCTTAGTTGAACCTGTGTCCCAAGGTCCTTTTATCGACTATCAAGCCTTCGGTTTGTACTATTCATGGTTGGCTTTTACTGCGCAAGATAAGGCGTCGATAGAGAAGTTTTCATTGAAGTCCGTGGAGCAGTTTCAATTGCAATTAGCACAGCGACCTCTCGATTCATCTGTAGTGATCGATAAAGCAAATCAAATGTGGAGAAATGGCGCAGAGTTTGATGCGGTCGTAGCTGAGTTCCATTATGCCCAAGAGGTAGGTCGTTATGAGCCTTTTACGGTGATGCAGTCTTTAAAATATTATTTGGCACATTGGCCAGAATTATCGTTAACAGATAAAAAACAGACAATTTCTTATTTGTTGGATCATAAAAGATATAAAATGAAACTTTGGCAATATGATTCAATATTGAAGCTGCCAGTTGTAGGTGAAAGAGCCTGTAATATTTTGGCATTTAACAGTGTAAAACCCTACTACTGCCGTAATCAAAATTAAATAGTATCGGTTCAAATGTAGTTCATATTATTAATTCGTTCTATTCAAGTAAAAAAGGATATTTATGAAAAGGCTAAAAATCGCAAGCATGGCGGTTGCACTCTCTGTTGCATCTATGGCGCATGCTGAATTGATGACACAAGATCAACTCAATAGCCTGTTTCAAGATGCCTCAACAAGCCCCGCGGCATTGGTGGAACAGTTTTCTCAGTATCCTGCTGCCGATAATTTGGTGCCATTTTTGAAGGAAACAGCAAAGCAGAGAAACGAAATTTTGCCACAAGTTATCACACATGCCTTTATCAAATATCCGGAACATATTGATTTAATCGTGCAAACCGCGCGTGAACTGGGATTATCAAATCAAGATATTACCATTGCGGCGATTGAGGCTGGAATTGACCCGACGATTATCGCAGAGGCCACCGCGGCAGGTATTGAAGCTGTTGCTGAAACGCCGGTACCAAATGCACCTACGAAAAAAGATCCGATTTCCGCCAACTAAGTGGTTTCAGAAAAACAAAAAATGGCTGTTGGTAACAGCCATTTTTGTATTTGAACACGTGGTTGATATGGGTAACTCACTAGATTGTTACGAGGTAGGAGTATCCTTTCCCTCACAATGACTTATCAATGCCCTTGATAAATATCGAATGCTCATCAAGCGGTTTACCAAGCGATCGCTGCGCCGAGGGCAAAGTTAGTTTCATCAGGGGCTTGGATAGGAGAGTTGAAATTAACTTCAGCAAATAACTTGGTGTACTCAAGCGGAACTAACGACACGCCAAGGTAGCTGTTATTTTGGGTACCAGTCAATGCTGAGTTATCGGAGTCTTGGTTAATAACCTCATGACCAGCGTAACCAGTAAGGGCAACGGTGAATGCGATTTGACCGGCAATGGCAAAGGCGTTTTTATCTACTGAGCGCGATGGTTGTGAATCATTATTAAAATTCAGATGGTAGTAGGTAATCCCTAAATTGGTGTCACCCATTTCTAAACGAGCGGTGGTATGAAAATATAGCGCATCAGTTTTGTTATTTGTCGCGTTAGTTTCCGTTGAACCAATACCACTGACTAATATCAGATCTGCGAGATTATATTGGCCAAAGAATTCCGTAAGGGTTCGTTTTAGTTCGCCAGACTCAAAACCGTATGTACCATTGAGGGTAAAGAGTTCGTTATCGTAAACGTACTTTATGGTATCGCCTTTAACACCGACTGAGTTTAGGTTGGATTTGCCGCCAAAAACTTCGGAGTAATCGGTTCCACTTAAGTCGTCTGATGATGTACTGTGTTTACCATAAGTCAGGGCGCCGAGTGACTCTGCGTATAGACCGACAAAGTACTGTGAGATGAAGATTTCATCTTCATTTTTATCTTCATCAGCATCAAGGTTGACTTGTGCTTCTGTTCCTCCCGCGACCGAAACGAGATCAGTGATGGCATAGCGGGCGCGAACACCAATTTTAGAATCACCAAATGAGTACTCATTATCTTCTCTATCGAGAAATAGAGCACTCGCTTTTATATCGCCGTAAAAATCAAGATAAGCAATATCGTTATTGATCATCTCGTAACCGTGAGAAGGGGCGCTGATAAGAAGTATAGAGGACATCGAAACTATACGTTTATTCATGATTCTTCCGTTAATCAAAATCTGGTTGATAATCAACCTTAAAGCAAACGAGAAATATATTATAAATAGAGATTTAATTGTGTCCCAAATTTGAGAGTTAGCGTAATTATTTGGTGAATATTTTGACTTAATGACGCGGAGAATTGAGACTCTTTGGTCGTGAAATAAATATTATCAGCAAAGGACGTAAGAATGATAAATAGACTTGAACGTGGTTGTTTTGCAAGTCTAGTCGCGCTACTTATATGGCTGCCAATACCATTGGGATCAAATCGCATTTGGGCATGGACCATTGGGGAAGTATGGATTGCGAGTATTGCTTTCGTTTTAGCTTGGGTGCTTTATAAGAGCCGAGAGATGCCGAAAAATCGTCAGCCTCTCTCTATTCGCCAATTGAAGCCTTTTCGTTGGCTTATCATCCCTGTTTCAGCCTTTCAAATATGGGTGTTTTGCCAAATTATGCCACTACCGATATTTATTCTAGAATGGATATCGCCTGCATCAGCGAGTGCCTATCAGGATGTCGGCGCCAAATGGGGTTACATTTCACTGGATCCTGCTGCAACCTATATCTCTTTGATTAAAGGTATCGCTTATCTATTTTTTATCTGCTGTAGTGCCATTTTAATTAATAGTAAAAAGCGGCTAAAAACTGTCATGCTTGCAATAGTGATTAGTGGCACGCTGCAAGCTTTGTATGGCGCGATTAATGTTTTACTTGGGGTTGAATCGTCTTGGATTTTTAGCTTGCCAGAAACAGACATTGCGACGGGATCGTTTGTTTATAAGAACCACCTGGCTAACTATTTATTGCTCTGCCTCAGCATGGGGATAGGTTTAATCGTTATTGATCTGAGTAGTTCCCAAGAGCGCTTGTCATCATGGCAAGAGTGGGTTAATGCGTTGCTTCAGTTGTTAGTCTCAAAAAAAATGTTAATTCGATTTGCGTTGATCATCATGGTTATCGCTCTGGTTATGACTCGGTCAAGAATGGGCAATAGTGCCTTTTTTGCCGCCACTTTTGTCGCTGGTGTTATTGCATTTTGTTTTTATAAACAAAGACCGCCTAAGCTGACTTGGTTGTTAATTAGCTTATTTGTTATCGATATTATCGTACTGGGCTCGTTTTTCGGTTTAGAGAAAGTGCAGCAAAGAATCGCGGAATCTCATCTGGGCAGTGATACCAGACCTCTCGTGGTTGAATGGAGCATACCGATGATGAAGGACTTTCTGTTAACGGGAAGTGGTTTGGGGAGCTTTTATATTGTTTTTCCAAGCTACACTCAACAAGCGATTGGCTACTATGATCATGCCCATAATGAATATGTTCAATTCATTGCGGAGGCAGGGCTACCTGCGACGCTATTTTTATCAATATCATTGATTTGGGCTTTGGGTTTAGCTATCTGGGTGATTAGTCATCGACAAAGTCGCACATGTAAAGGGGCTGCATTGGGAGGGCTTATTGCTCTGGTAGCAATGCTACTGCACATTACGGTTGATTTTAATTTGCAGGCACCAGCCAATACCGTCACCTTTTTGGCAATATTGGTGGTTATCGGAGCGAGCTATTCTATTGCAACGCCTTTGAAGAGGGTAAGAGTGGATGTTTAAGCGGTTTTTAGTGGTATGTAGCGGGAATATTTGCCGCTCTCCTTTAGCGGAAGTGTTGCTTAAGCAGTATTTACCGCATGTCGAAGTGCGTTCTGCCGGAACGGCAACAGAGCAGAGTGAACTAGAGGGATTTCCAGCAGACAGTACGATGGTAAGTGTCGCCAATGATATTGGTATCGCGATTGATGAACACAAGGCTCATCAATTAACGAAAGACGATTGTCTCTGGAGCGATATTATTTTGGTGATGGAGCCTGAGCATATTGTCAGTGTCGCGAAAGTTTCAACTCAGGCTCGTGGTAAAACATTTTTGCTTGGTCAGTGGGGAGAGGGCAGTATTGCTGACCCGTTTTTAAAATCTCTGGATTGTTACCAAGCTTCAGCTACCCAGATTCGTTCGGCTTGTCAGTCTTGGAGTAAAAAACTTTAACAGATCTATTTTACTGCATCAGAGTTGAATCGAGCGTTTTTGAGCTGCGAATTTCATTTGATACATATTGCTGTCGGCCGTTTTAAGTAATTCGCTAAAGTTGTTACCTTGGGCTGGGTAGCTAGCCAGACCCAAGCTGGCGCTCAGTTGAACAGAGGTTTCTAGGGATAGCGTAATTTTTTCGTCAAAGCAGCTTAGAATCGCCTCCAATGTTTGTTCCATTTCTTCTTGCCTTTGTTGCGGCAGTATTAATGCAAATTCATCTCCACCCATACGATATGCATGGCAATGGCATTCAACATTCTCGAACCGTTTAGCCAGTGTTTGCAGGGCAATGTCGCCTGCATGGTGACCATATCGGTCGTTGATTTGTTTGAAACCATTGAGGTCAAGTAAACAGACAGTAAAGTGGGTTTGGCTTTCTATTTGACGATTGACATCTTCTGTCATCGCAAGGCGATTCTTAATTTTTGTTAACGCATCTGTTAAAGCTAAGTGTTTGTTGTAGTTGGACTCTAAATGCAAAATATAGCCAACCAACAGGGCACAAATGAAGAGCAATGACATTAGAAACCATTGCGTTTGGTTCAGCAGTCTTGCTTGATCCATTTGCTGTTGATATATCGGGCTTTTGATGCGGAAGTTGACATTTACATAAGTGATCATGTCTTGATAGATCGACTCTAGCTGGTTGGTCAGCACCATCGCCTGTCGTTTGGATGTTAGCTTCCAAAGCTCTGGCTCCAAGCTAATGTATCGTTGGAATAGCGCGGAAAAAAATTCTCGAGCACCTGTCAGTTGCATGAAACTGTCGGCTTCTTTGGCGTTAAGCAAGAGGTCAAACCGACTCCACGTAAGCTCATAACTTAGCTCTGCTTTTTGTCGATATTGGTCGTTTTCTAGCGCAAATGGTGTGACAGACACTAACGATGAAAACTCTTTACTTAATTGGAATAAAAACCAAGTTGCTTGATTTTGTTGCTCCGAATAGGACCGTGCTAACTGGCGTGTTTCAGAAAAAACATACAAATTAGCGAGAATGAGCAAAGCAGAGAGGGCTAACAACATACCTTTCAAGCGAGCTTGTAGGGTTGAAAAACGTTTTGTTTTATTTTTATTGGTCATTACTATTGCTATAAATTACGATTTCATCAATTTGCCATACCATTTGTGAATGATAAGTAGCGTTATCGATTTCAGGATATTTATCGAGATTGTAAATCATCCAAAATGGCCCTTTGTGCCTTATTTTCATCGGTTCGTTATTCATGGATAAGGCAATAATAGGTTGGTAATTATTAATGTCTTCGATCGTGCTGGTCGCTCGATAATCATTAAGGGCGGAGAAGGTCACGGCAAAGGTATTCTTATCACCATAACGTTCTATTAATTCGATGACAGGAATACCAGTAAACTGCCGAGCGTCTTCAAACCAAGGCAAGTGTGTTTCGAACGTTTCCGTTTCAAAATCGCTTAACAGCGTTTCAGTATCTGTGTAGATAACCGATTGATCAGGAAGTTGAATTTTAAGGGGCGAGCCAAAAACTACTGCTGAAAAAAGAATTGGCATCAAGGTAATCAGGTAGCGCATTTCGATTCCTTGGGCATTTTTATAATGTAAGTAAAATTATATGTATGAATGTGGCAAAATGAAACTGATTTATTAATAAATATGACATTAATTGACGAGTAATTACCAGCGTTGTACTATTAAGTGATTGACTAATGGCGTATTTTAGGCAAAAGAACGGCGGTGGTATCTAACCAGCAGTAAGTTTATCTAATGGCTGAATATTGATTGGAACGAAAAGTTAATTGTTAACGATTTTCAATGCCATACGATTTGAGCAGCTGTTAGTATCGAAGCAAATGTTTATAGACTCAAGGAATGAGTGAAATGCAAACCTACGCGATTCTATCTGATATCCATAGCAATGTTTACGCGCTGCGTGCGGTGGTTGAACATGCCAAGCGGTTAGGGATTAGCCAATTTATCAACTTGGGTGATATTCTCTATGGGCCGATAGCGCCTCAGCAAACCTTCCAGTATTTGCAATCACTGAACGCGATCACCATATGTGGCAATCAAGATCGGCAAATTTTCCAGGCGACTCAGGACGATTTGGACGCGAATCTAACCATGCAGTTTATCTGGCAGCAATTAAGTCAAGAAGCGATGGCGTGGATGCAAGCGTTGCCGTTCGATTATCAGATTAGTGACGATATCTATGCCTGCCATGGTACGCCAAGCGATGATTTGGAGTACTTACTGGAAGATGCTAGCCATGGCCATGCGCAATTGCGTGATGACCAATCTATTCTTGATCGCTTAGATGGACAAACGTCTCCCATTATTTTATGTGGTCATACTCATACGCCTCGCTGTGTCACCCTCTCTACAGGACAAGTAGTGATTAACCCGGGAAGTGTGGGTATGCCTGCTTATACCGATGATGAACCGTTTCTTCACTCAATGGAAAACTATAGTCCACATGCCCGTTATGCAACATTAACACTGAATGCAGAACAGCAATGGGATGTGGCATTTCATTGTGTGGACTACGATGTGGCTTCTGCTGTTGAGCAAGCGTTGTGTCGAGAGAGAAATGATTGGGCGCATTTTTTAACCACAGGACGTGGGTTGTCTTCGTAACTAATCTATTTTTAATAAGGTAAAATAATGAAAACAATAGGTTTAATTGGTGGAATGAGCTGGGAGTCGACAACCAGTTATTACAAAGCAATCAATGAAGGTGTCAAAGCAAAGCTTGGCGGTTTGCATTCCGCAAAAATCTGTCTTTATAGTGTCGATTTTCATCAAATTGAGCAACTGCAGCATCAAGGCCGTTGGGACGATACCGCAGAAATTTTAAGTCAAGCAGCCCAATCGGTGCAGGCGGGTGGCGCGGATTTTGTGCTGATTTGTACCAATACGATGCACAAAGTTGCATCTGTAATTGAACAAGCGATTTCGATTCCAATTTTACATATTGCTGATGCGACGGCGATGCAACTGGTGAATGATGGCGTGAGCAAAGTCGGCTTGTTAGGTACGCGTTTTACGATGGAACAAGATTTTTACAAACAGCGCCTAACCGAGCAATTTGGTATTGAGGTGGTGATTCCTGATGAGCCACAGCGCAATCTCGTTCATGATGTTATCTATAACGAATTGTGCCAAGGTATCGTGTCTGAGACATCGCGACAGGAGTACCTTCAAATCATAGCAAGCCTTGCCGAACAAGGAGCACAAGCGGTGATTTTGGGATGCACGGAGATCGCGTTGCTGGTTGAACAGAGCCATACATCCGTTCCGCTCTATGATACAACGCAGATCCATGCAGAAGCCGCGGTTATGCATGCGTTGCAAGAGGCCTAAATGAGCCTTGTGAGACAAACTCAGCACTGTCGTCAGTTTGCGTGTAAAGTATAAACATTAAGGAAGAGGAGAGAAGATGGAACTGGATATCTATATTTTAGATACGTTTAGTGATAAGCAATTTAAAGGTAATTCTGCAGCTGTGGTACCAGTTAATGAATGGCTAAGCGATGAATTAATGCAAAATATCGCCGCAGAAAACAACCTTTCGGAAACCGCATTTATTAAACAAGAGTCGCTTAATCAATATGTTATTCGCTGGTTTTCTCCTCTTACCGAAGTGGATTTCTGTGGTCATGCGACGCTCGCGGCCTCCTATGTGCTGTTCAATATATTTGAGAGCCAAGGTGAGTTGGAATTTCTCACCAATGAAGTCGGCTCTCTGTTCGTCAATTGCAAAGATGATGGTCGGATTGAGATGAGTTTTCCAAATCAGGCACCGACTGAGGTAGAGGAGGTGCCAGAAAGTCTACTTAACGGTTTATCGATTAAGCCAAGTTGTGTGTTAAAAAATCGTCAAGCCTACTTTGCGGTATTTGATGATGAGCAAGATGTCTATCAAGTTCACTATGACTCAGCGCAATTGAAGCGACTGGCTCCACTTGATGTGGTCGTGACCGCAGCTGCGAAAGATTATGATTTCGTGTCGCGGTATTTTTGGCCTGCCAATGGGGGCGATGAAGATCCAGTCACTGGTTCCATTCATTCTGGTCTTGCTCCTTATTGGGGAGCAAGACTAAGTAAAACCGAACTGTTGGCTCATCAAGCGTCAGCACGTGGAGGCAATTTATATTGCCGACTGTTGAGTGAGCGAGTGCTTATTTCCGGTTTTGCTACGATTTATTTAAAAGGCACTATCTATGTGTAGCTAATAGGTAGTTAGTCGCTAATGTGTCGTTATAAGCTAGTTCGCTAGCTTTTTTTGTAAGTGCTCAATGGCAAAATCAATAAAAGCCCGTACTCTGGCCGGCATATATTGGGTTTGTGGATATTGCATCGCGATCGCGCCATGGTAATTACTTTTTAGTGTCCAGTCGCCAAGTACTTCGATTACCTCTCCAGTAGTGAGTGCTTCGGCGATAACGAAATCGTGGAAAATACCAATACCTAAGCCACTTTTAACACCATTTAAGCGCATTTGAGAGTGGTTTACTGCATATCGACCTCGTACTGAGATGGAGTGGTATTCATCATCTTTGAAAAAGTCCCAGATATGGTCACGATCTGTTTCAGCAAGATATAAGCATTGATGATCAATAAGCTGCGTTGGGTGATCGGGCATGCCGTATTGTTGAATATATTCAGGGCTGGCGCATAAACGTAGATGCGTCTGACCAATCTCTTTGAGTACTAGGTTCTCATCAGGCTTATCAGTCAGTTTAAAAGCAATATCGATACGATCACGCAGCAGATCAAACTGGCCATCCGCCACGCGCAAGCGAAGTTCAATTTCTGGATATTTTGCTAAAAATGGCAGTACCAGAGGTTGTAACACTGAATTTAGAAACGCTTCTGGTGCAGCAACAGTAATCGAACCACTTGCTTCCGTGTGATCGCTGGTGGATAGCTCAATGGCTTGTTGCGCGGCATTCACCATCAATAATGCTTGGTCATACACTTTTTGTCCGGCAGGAGTGATGATTAATGATCGAGTCGTTCGTTCAAACAACTTTACTGACAGTGCTTTTTCTAAACGTGTGATCAATTTACTTAGAGCGGAAGGCGTTACGTCTAAAATCTTGGCGGCGGCAGTAAAACTGCCTTCGTTCACAATAAGAATGAATGAAGCGAGGTCAGGCAGTAACGCGATAAGGCGATTGTTGATCATAATTAGTCACATAGTAATATATTTATAAATAAGGATTTTTTGCGATTTACATCTCTGTTTAGAACCAATGCAAAGACTAAGGTATCTCCAACGACAACCTACGAGGAGACCACGATGCTCTATGCCGATATGATGCTCGACCTTTGGTCGACACTCGAAAATATCCTGTTATTTATTGCTGCAATCATGGTGCTTGCAGGTATTCAACTCGGAACACACAGCGCTTAGTTAAGCGGATTTGTGCCTCAGATTCAATAATGTTTTTCCACTTAGTGGGATAATGCAATTTCTTCTCCTAGATTACACTTAACAGATGTAGGTTGATTGAGTGTTCACGCCTTAATCAACCTAGCGTCTGGCCAATGTGCTATTCATTAACGAAAGCCGAAATGGGCGCTATTTATAAAGATAATGATAAGGAATTGAAGATGTCCTCTGCATTTTACCAACAGATCCAACAACAAATTGAAGATGTTAAAGGTGAAGGCCTTTACAAATCTGAGCGTGTAATTACCTCTCAACAGCAAGCGCAAGTCAAAATCTCTACTGGCCAAGAAGTTTTAAACTTTTGTGCGAACAACTATCTAGGCCTTGCTAACCATCCTGCACTTATCGAAGCGGGTAAAGCGGGTATGGATGAGCACGGTTTTGGTATGGCATCAGTTCGCTTTATTTGTGGTACTCAAGACATCCATAAAGAGCTTGAACAGAAGCTATCTCATTTCCTAGGCAAAGAAGATACCATCCTTTACACCTCATGTTTTGACGCTAACACGGGTCTATTTGAAACTATTTTAGGTGCAGAAGACGCAATCATTTCTGACGCATTGAACCACGCTTCAATCATTGATGGTGTGCGACTATGTAAAGCAATGCGTTACCGCTACTCAAACAACAACATGCAAGAGCTTGAGCAGCAATTGATTGCTGCAAAAGAAGCGGGTGCGCGTCATACTCTTATTGTTACTGATGGTGTGTTCTCAATGGATGGTGTGGTTGCCAATCTTCCTGCTATCTGTGATTTGGCTGATAAGTACGATGCTTTGGTGATGGTTGATGATTCTCACGCGGTTGGCTTTATGGGCCCAACCGGTGCAGGTACGCCAGATTTCCACAATGTAGTTGATCGTATCGACATCATCACTGGCACGTTAGGCAAAGCACTCGGCGGCGCATCAGGTGGTTACACGTCTGGTAAGAAAGAAGTGATTGATTGGCTTCGTCAACGTTCACGTCCTTACCTGTTCTCAAACTCAGTGGCACCAGCAATCGTAAACGCATCACTACGTGTACTTGACCTACTGCAAGAAAGTGGCGATTTGCGTACCCATTTATGGGAAAACGCAACGCATTTCCGTACTCGCATGGAATCAGCTGGCTTTACCATGGGCGGCGCTGATCATGCCATCATCCCAATCATGTTGGGCGATGCAAAAGTAGCAGCGGAATTTGCAGAGCGCTGTTTAGAGAAAGGTATCTATGTTGTTGGCTTCTCATTCCCAGTGGTACCAAAAGGCCAAGCGCGTATCCGTACACAAATGTCAGCAGCACATTCACGTGAACAGCTAGATCGTGCGATCGATACCTTTATCCAAGTTGGCCAAGATATGGGCATCATCTAAGCCCGCTTTTGTTCTTTATGGTGACGGCGCATATAGTGCCGTCACGACCAAGAACGAGCTATGTTGTCATTAAGAATAGATTTTTTTGCTACGCAAAGAGCGAAGCAATATTGGGTGAATAGAATGAAAATTAAAGCATTAGCAAAGCTAAAGCCTGAAGAAGGCATTTGGATGACAGAAGTGGACAAGCCTGAACTTGGCCATAATGATCTGTTAATCCGCATCAAGAAAACCGCCATTTGTGGTACCGACGTTCACATTTATAAGTGGGACGAATGGTCACAAAAAACCATTCCAGTACCGATGGTTGTTGGCCATGAATATGTAGGTGAAGTAGTTGGAATTGGTCAAGAAGTCCGTGGTTTTGAACTTGGCGACCGTGTTTCTGGTGAAGGCCATATCACTTGTGGTCATTGTCGTAACTGTCGTGGCGGCCGTACTCATCTATGTCGTAACACGATTGGTGTGGGCGTAAACCGCACTGGTTGTTTCTCTGAATACCTTGTGATCCCTGCATTTAATGCTTTTAAAATCCCAGCGGATATTTCAGATGATTTGGCATCAATCTTTGACCCGTTTGGTAATGCTGTTCACACAGCACTTTCGTTTGATCTTGTCGGTGAAGACGTACTGATCACAGGCGCAGGTCCAATCGGCATCATGGCGGCAGCGGTTGCGAAACATGTTGGCGCTCGTCACGTTGTGATCACTGATGTGAATGAATACCGTTTAGACCTTGCTCGTAAAATGGGCGTGACCCGCGCAGTTAACGTGGCGAATGAAAGCCTTGAAACGGTGATGGAAGAGCTGGGCATGAAAGAAGGCTTTGATGTTGGTCTTGAAATGTCAGGCAACCCAATGGCGTTTAACTCAATGTTGAGCACGATGAACCACGGTGGCCGTATCGCTCTATTAGGTATTCCACCATCAGATATGGGTATCGATTGGACACAAGTGATCTTTAAAGGCCTTGTGATCAAAGGTATCTACGGCCGTGAGATGTTCGAAACTTGGTACAAGATGGCTTCGCTAATCCAGTCAGGCCTAGATCTGACCCCAATCATCACTCACCACTACAAGGTTGATGACTTCCAAGAAGGCTTCGACGTTATGTGTAGCGGGATGTCTGGCAAAGTTATCCTTGACTGGGAATAACGAAAGCCAAGGGATACTACTGGGGTGTAGCGCATTCTAAGTTGCACCTTATGAAGGCGTTAAGAGAGTGTGTGACTCCATTTAATGTAGATAATCCTAGCAAGCCCCAAGAATTTCTTGGGGCTTTTTTCAACATATCGGCCGTAGAGCATAAAAACCACGAATTGCACTCCTATCTAAAACTTAGCCAAATAAAGTAAAAAGCTAGCCACAGAGTGCTAGCCTTTTTAGATTTGATTGCGCTACTTTGAAGTGAGTGTGATGAATTTACTCGTAGTCAGATGCATAAGTTTCTTCGTAAGTGTGCGAATAAAGCTCGAATAAGTTACCAAACGGGTCTTCTAGGTAGACCATTTGCGCAGGCTTAGAATCATCTTCTGGGTGGTAACGCATAATGTCCATACGCACCTTGCCGCCAAACTCTTCAGTACGAGCAATCACACCGGCAAAGTCATCTGTTTGTAGACAGAAATGGAAAATCCCGATGCGAGAAAAATCAACGTCGTGACGTTCTTGGCGCTCTTTCATTTCGAATAGTTCAACGCCAATGCCATCATTGGTGAGTAGGTGGGCAATATTAAAGCCTTTAAAACCTTCGCCGAACACAGCAATGCACATACGGCCGATGGCGGTTTCGCGCTCTTCTTCAACTTTAGTGTTGTTCATGACAATCTTAAGACCCAGTGCTTTGGTGTAGAACTCAACCGCTTTGTCCATATCACCCACCATGATACCAATGTGATTCATCTTCATAACTTGCTCCAACTTAATTCTAGTGTTGATTATTTAAGTGAACTGCATCTGCAATGCGTTTCGATGTGGAGAAGTATAGGTTTATAGGTATCGCATGAAAAATTATCATAATTTATAAGAATAATAATTTTTTGTTATCAATTTGTCCTCGCCGAAATATCTTACACAGAGCCAGATGCGCTGATTGATTTTTGGTCGATAACGGGAATGCATGAGTCGGTAGGCAGTGAGTTTGAGCGCTTAACTCTCTTACTCGGTGGTCTTATGTTGAAATGGCGGGAACTCTAGGAGCGTGAGCTCAATGATCACTAACTGAAAAGAGGTAAAATTGGAAAGCGATTAAGCAGTGAGTCACTTGTAGTTCATTCAATTTTTCTTTGTGTGAACCAAACCTCTAATCAAGTTGACTAGCATTCTAAGTAGAACATTCATGATCGTCGTTTATAGCGACCAACTACTAAGTAATGCTTGGAACCTATTGACTTTATAAATGGCGATAACTATAGAGACTGGTTGCGATTCTGATCAGCGAGATATAATGAGTCTCGCTGACCTAGACGCAAAAGGTTAGCTACAAATGCAACCTGCGTAGTTCCTTCTTATCAACTTTACCCACACTGGTTTTGGCAATTGTGTCGACAAACTTCACTTTGAGTAGCAGTGCTTCTCTCGCTAGGATACCTTTGTTGATGAAGTCTTTAGCAAAGCTAAGCAGTTCTTTTTCGGTGGCTTGAGCTCCTTCCTTAATAGTGATCAGCGCTAACGGCACTTCTCCCCATTTGTTATGCGGCATGCCAATAACGGCGACTTCAGAAACCGCACGATGCTGATGGATAATATCTTCTAGTTCTAGTGAGCTAACCCATTCACCGGAGATTTTAATCATATCTTTAACTCGATCAGTGATCTTGATAAAGCCTTCACCATCGATGGTGGCAACATCACCGGTATGCAAGTAACCACCGCGCCACAGGGCTTTTGAGTTCTTGTTATCTTTATAGTAATTTGGCGTTAACCACGGCGCTCGAACGACTATTTCACCACTTGCTTCGCCATCGTGGTCGATTTTTTTCATCTCTTCGTCAACAATCTCGACTTCAACCATCGCTACTTTTTTACCTGTCTTGGTACGATATTCAGCTTGCTGGTCGATATCCAGTTTCAAGTGTTCTGAGGTCAGTTGCACAATAGATAGAATTGGACCGGTTTCACTCATTCCATAGCCTGCAAATACATCAATATCGCGCTCCAGCGCCGATTTACATAACGCTTTGGGCAGTGCAGCTCCGCCTATAACGACTTTCCAGCGAGAAAAGTCGACAGATTGAGATTTCGGTGAGCTTAATAGCAAATGCAAAATAGTTGGAACACAGTGTGAAAAGGTCACTTGTTCTTGTTCTATCAGGCCGAGTAAAGCGTCTGGGACGTATTTGCCTGGGTAGACTTGTTTCACACCAAGCATGGTCGCCATGTAAGGAAGTCCCCACGCATGGACGTGGAACATTGGTGTGATAGGCATGTAGACGTCACCTTGATGCAATCTTCCCTGAACGGCATTTGTGCCAATGGTGCTGAGTATGCCAAGTGTGTGCAAAACCAGTTGACGATGCGTAAAGAAAACCCCTTTCGGCATGCCAGTTGTGCCGGTGGTGTAAAACGTGGTGGCAACGGTATTTTCATCAAAATCGGGGAAGTCGAAGTGTGCCGCTTCCTTTTTGAGCAGTTGTTCATATTCACATTCTTCGTCATCACGTAAGACAACGTATTGTGTGATGGTATCGATGCGCCCTTTAATTTGATCCAGTATAGGCAAAAACTCTTCGTGGATTAGTAGTATGTCATCTTCGGCATGGTCAATGGTGAACAGGATCTGTTCAGGAGAAAGACGAACGTTGATCATATGCAGCTTTGCGCCAATCATCGGGATAGCAAAGTAGCACTCTAAATATCGGTGTGAGTCGTAATCCATGACGGCAACAGTATCGCCTTTTTTCACGCCCATTTTGGTCAGTGCATTGGCAAACTGCTTTACTCGATCGTGAAAGGTTTTGTAGTTGTGACGGCGATGGTTGGCATAAACAATTTCACGCTCAGGATCAAAAGCCACTGGGGAGAAGAGGAGGTTTTTGATCAGTAGTTGATAGTTGGATGGATCATTTACGTATTGGTTCATGTTGATTCTTCGTTTCTTTTTTATTTGTTAGTTATCAAGGTCGTTGTACGTATGACGGACTTATTGATCAAGGGTGAGCTATTCTTCTGTGTAGAGCAAATATGTTGCCTTCCAACTGTTAAGCGGGTAAACCTTTTTATTATGACCTGAATCGCTAAGAGGTAGGCTCAGGCTCGATTTATACCTAAGATGGCTAGGAATATTAAACGCGTCTTTTCATGACAGCGACCAATATAACGTTATTTGCAGACGTTCGGAAAGGTAACTTAACGTGGTAGAAAGCGGAGAGTTCTTTTTGGATTGATTTAATGAATGTAAAAGCAATTAATCGTGCGGCATAAAATGAGCCATGCTGTCAGTATTGCGATGAGAGCATGGCCTTTCAATCCGTGAAAATCAGATGACTACAGTACCCAAGTTAGGGTAAGTAACAAGCTGACTGTGGCTGTCGCCAAGAACATAATTGAGAGAGTTATGATTTCACTTAGAACCGAGGTCGGCTGGCTTGCTGTGCTCTCTTCTGCAGTCTTGCTGCAAGCGTCTATCGATAGTGATGTAGAATTCATATTCTTCTGCCTCTTGTGCAAGTCGTTGTCTAACAGGCAGGTATTCTACTTATTTTGTGACAAACTTCAAATAAATGATTCTAATGAGTAGCTAATTTATTTTTATTGATAGTTGAGTTTTTGGGCGAAATGTCAGTATGAGTGCGAACATCGATCACTGGGTTTGCGGGAAGTAAAAAAGCCGAGTATTGGGAGTCAGTTCAGTACTCGGCTTTTTCTTTATACATACTCATCAATATTGTTCATTTTCATCGCAACTTTTTCCCCTTGAAGTGTTTTGACAACGATACCTTCTGTGTTGCGAATTTGAATTTGATTTTGTGGGCTCAGTGAAGCACTTAACTTGCTACCGTTGGTATCAAGGGAGTCATTGATATAAGCGGTGGCATTTTTTAAATCTTGTTGAATATGTGGTTGATAAATAGCATTCGCGATCCGCATAGTTCCACCAATTCAATAGAGGCTAAACATAGTATACGATTTAAAATATCAGTCGTTGGCATTTGCGTCTATCTGCGAATGCTCAATATTTGGACGTGAGCGATGGTTTTTCTATACTGCCTTCATATCTAGATTTGTGCCCGTCACTATACCAACACCATGCAAGCTTGTTGGTACGTAAGCAGTAAGTCTTAATGGCAAAGCGCGGTACACAGAAAAAGCTCGGCGTGATAGCCGAGCAATATGTGGAGGTTGCTGTTTTAAAATAGAGATGTATTTACACTTTAAATTCGGCCACCAATTGATCTAAGTGGCGACATTGCTGTTCAAGACTCCCACAGGCATTGTCAGCACTATTCACCATTTCAACCATTTGTTGGCTACTGCCAGCGATACGATGGATATTACCATTTACTTCGTTAGCTACGCTGGCTTGCTCGGTCGCTGCAATGGCGATTTGATCGTTCATATCGTTGATACTCTCAATAGCACTGCGAATGGTGTTAAGGGAGAGGGCTGCAGATTGTGCGGTAGAAATGGTTTCATTACTGCTTTGCTGGCTAGAATCCATAACGGTGACTGCGCGCTTTGCACCGTCTTTTAGGCGTTCGATCATCGCCTGTATTTCACCAGTGCTTTGTTGAGTGCGACTGGCGAGAGATCGTACTTCATCAGCGACAACGGCGAAGCCTCGGCCTTGCTCACCCGCACGGGCAGCTTCAATAGCGGCATTGAGCGCAAGAAGATTGGTTTGTTCTGCAATATCACGAATAACGTCTAAAATGGTGACAATATTACCTACATCGCTATCGAGCGTATTAATGACGCTGCTGGCATTGCTGACATCGGCGGAAAGCGACTCAATAGAACTCACGGTAGAAGTAATCGTGTTATTCGTGGTTTCTGCTTCTTTATTCGCTTCACGGCTGGAATCGGCTGCGACGATAGCATGCTCGCTGACTGTCTCTGTGGTGGCCAGCATTTGCGAAACGGCTGTAGCGACCATTTCACTTTCTTGTTGTTGACTACTACTAAAGTTCGCCATGCTATGGGTTATTGACTTGATATTTTCCATTTCAGATCGAACAGCATTTGAAGAAATGACTACTTGCTCGACGGTAGTGTGAATACGAGAAACAAAAGTATTAAACGACTTCGCCAGTGCGCCAAGCTCGTCTTTGGTATCAATGTCAATACGTTGTGATAGATCTGCTTCGCCTTGGCTAATATCATTCATTGCGAGTTGTAATGATTTGATTGGATTAACCACAAAACGACTATTCATCCAGAAGGCGAGAACGGCAACCAGTACCGCAAACGCTGCACTAAACTGAACGGCGACGTTTGAGCGAGAAATCGAAGCATTTACTTCTTCAATTAAAACTTCTTTTTGTAATTCGATATCGTCTTTGATCACACCGAGATTTTCGCGAATGACTTTGAATTGTTTTTCAATTAACTGTTCGTTTTGATTGAAATAGCCTTCTGCTTGAGCAGGATTATCAAACATCGGCTTGAACGAGTCTAACCAGATATCCGTGGTCGATATCATCGTATCGTAGTTAATGCGTGTTTCGGCGCTCAATAGCCCTTGTTGATAGAGTGGTAATGCCGATTGCATGCGTGGAATCGCTTTTTTGGCATTGTCGAAATATTCTTCAGTATGATAGGCAATTTGCTCAGGATCACTGACGCGATAGATATTCATCGCGGCAACCATGACTTGGTAAAGATCTCGATAGGCATCTTCCAAATTGGTGAAGGCTGGTAACACACTCGCATTGAGTTGACGGTTTAACTCTTTTTGCGTGTTTGCTTGAAACATCGAGAACATGGTGGAGAAGAGTAGGGTAGAGAGTACGGCAATTAGGGGAATACTCACTTTGAAAGAGATTGGGAGGTTTTTCATAACGGCAGCCTTGTAACTGAGTGTTAACGTATTGCCAATCGTTATACGTTAAGTTTCATAGCGATTGCTATGGGGTTACATTGGTACATTAGCAAGATGGAATCGGCTTCAACTCAATCAAGAGTTTTAGTTAAAAATTCCATCGCAAGAACGATTTATCAGTATTGCAGGCGATAAAAAGAACCCCGCATTGAGCGGGGATGAAGGCTTGTGGGTATTTGTAATGATTTACCGTTGACGTTGTAGTGAACGCAAGGAGTACGTTAACTGCTTTAACCTTAGGTAAAGAAGTCATATTTGGCTAATTTCAATATGCAAATAATTGCCCTTTGAGCGGTGATTGGGATTTGCATCTCACTATTTTGTCTTGCATTCGCTTCCCATTCAAAATGATGAAACGATTGCGTGGTTAACATTTGTTCGCTTGAACGTTTGCGTAAAAATATGTGATGAATATCTCACACTGATGTTTATACTTTCCGCCCGGTTAAGAGCATCAGCTCTACCAATTACAAGCCGTCACAGGGAATGGTGAATGACCCCACGGACCGGACCAGCTACCAACTCAATGCTTGTAAAGGTAATCTAAAGTGAATGTATTATTTGGTTTAATCGGCGTTCTCGCTCTGATCGGGTGTGCGGTTCTATTGTCAGAAAGTCGCAAATCAATTAACTGGAAAACAGTCTCTCGAGCTCTGTTGTTGCAAGTGGGTTTTGCCGCTTTGGTTCTCTATTTCCCGCTGGGTCAAGCCGCATTAACCAGTATGAGCAGTGGTGTGGCCGGATTGCTCTCCTTCGCAGATGAAGGCATCAAATTCCTATTTGGTGATTTAGCGACGTCGGGTTTCATTTTTGCTGTGCGTGTCCTTCCTATCATTATCTTCTTTAGCGCGCTTATTTCAGCTCTCTACTACTTAGGCATCATGCAAAAGGTCATTGAGTTTATTGGTGGCGGTATCCAAAAATTCTTGGGTACAAGTAAAGCTGAATCGTTAGTTGCAACGGGCAACATCTTCCTTTCTCAAGGTGAGTCTCCTCTTCTAGTTCGTCCATTCTTGTCTCGTATGACACGTTCGGAACTTTTTGTTGTGATGTCAGCGGGTATGGCTTCAGTTGCGGGTAGTGTTTTAGGTGGATATGCTGGCCTAGGTGTCGATCTTAAATATCTGATTGCAGCAAGTTTTATGGCCGCTCCAGGTAGCTTAATGATGGCAAAGATCATCGTGCCTGAGCGTGATGTTCCTGTGGACCAAACTCAGATTGAGATGGACAAAGCGCAAGATAGCAATGTCATTGATGCATTGGCGAGTGGTGCGATGAATGGTATGAAAGTCGCAGTTGCGGTGGGTACCATGCTTATTGCCTTTGTTTCAGTGATTGCAATGGTGAATACCGGTCTAGAGAATATGGGCGAGCTGGTTGGCTTTTCAGGTATTACTCTACAAGGTATTTTTGGCTACTTGTTTGCTCCTCTTGCTTGGGTGATTGGTGTTCCAAAGCATGAAGTTCTGATGGCTGGTTCTTACATTGGTCAAAAGATCATTATGAATGAGTTTGTTGCGTTCATTGATTTTGTGGAACACAAGCAATTGCTTTCTGAGCACTCACAGGTGATCATCACTTTTGCGCTATGTGGTTTTGCCAATATTGGTTCAATTGCAATTCAACTTGGCTCGATTGGAGTTATTGCTCCAGACCGTCGCTCGGAAGTGGCAAATCTTGGCCTTAAAGCTGTGGCTGCAGGTACTCTAGCTAACTTAATGAGTGCGTGCTTAGCGGGTATCTTTATTCTGCTATAAAAGATGGTTTATAGAAAAACGCCTCTATGATGAG